>CBDURC010000054.1:0-14925 GCA_965369635.1 uncultured Anaerolineales bacterium
ACAAGTCTCTATCTCTGGCTTGTAAATGTGCCGTGCTTTGACTTCTAACTGCTTGGCTGTCTTGGCCATGGACCGCTACCTCCTTTGTACTTTGTTCGTGCGGTCCAATTGTACCACAAACTCATGCTAGTGTCACTTTTGCCTCAATGCCTAAAAGCACTTTGCGAACTTCGGGGCGACCTCTTGCAGATGAGTTATATCGTGTAGATTTTGTGGCATTTTGGGAGAATCAAAGGTATGCTATTCTGATTGATGACATCAGCCACTACGCGGCAAAAGATGGCCAGCGCTGGATAGCTGATGAAGAATCCTATTCAAAACGTTTGGAGGAAGATAGAAAATTCCAGATAGAAGGCTGGAGAGTTTTCAGGGTGAGTAATTGGGAAATAAGACAGAACAGAGTCGAAAAGATACTTGTAGACTTGCGAGCATTTATTGGATTCTAAGCAATCAGAAAGCTGGCTGTTTTTGTCAAACGAAAAGGTACCCATTTGACAGTCGAAAAGCCCCCCCCTGTCACCCCTGCTCCTCTTCATGCGTCTCCCGTTGCATGCGCTGCCGAAGACGGTACGACTCGCCGATGAACTCCAAGATGTGAGCCTTACGCGTCAAGCGGTCCAGCAGGGCAGCGGTCAACCGCTCATCGCCGAAGACTTGGGTCCAGTCGGCAAAGCGCAAGTTGGTGGTGACGATCATAGCCACCCGTTCGTAGAGGGTGGAGCAAAACTGGAAGATCAACTGTGCGCCGGTGGGCGAGAAGGGGACATATCATGAAGGCAGAATACGATTTCTCTCAGGGCACACGTGGCAGATTCTATCATCCCAATGCCGTGTTTGGTTTTCCAGTTTACCTTGAGCCAGATGTGGATGACTTTATGAGCAAACTTGCGGAGGAACAGGGTATCGACATTCAGAAACTAGTCAACGAATGGCTTCGGGTAAACATCAAGTTGCTCCAGAGTGTTCAGCAATCCCATTGAGCGGAGTGATGGGACGATGTCAATGCCCGACAAGACTTCCCTTTTCAGATCCCCCGAAGGCCATACAGCGATGATGACCGCCCATGACGGGGAGATGACCCCATGATCGCACCCTGCGGCCTGGATTGCAGCGTTTGTGACATCCATCTAGCGCCAGGCAATCCCCGGCTCGCCGAAGAACTCACCGAATGGTTCAGAACACACGTTGATTCCCAGGCAGAGCCATCCTGGTTTCACTGTGCGGGCTGCCCAGGCGACAGAGAGGATCACTGGTCACCCGATTGCTGGATTCTGGCATGTTGCGTGGACAAGAAGGGGTTTCGCTGCTGCAACGAGTGCGAGGATTTCCCGTGTGCTCGGCTCGAAGAGTGGTCCATGGAGAGCAAGAAGTACGAAGAGGCCTTCATTCGCCTGAGAGAGAGCGCGATGAACAGCAAGCAAGAAGCAGGAGGAGGAGAGTGAAATGCTACAAGCACACTGGAGCGGCTACGAGATCGACTCCTCGGAAGCCGCCTATGAGTGGAAGGTGAAAGAGCCGGAGAAGCTAGGCACGCTGGTGCGCAGTCTCCTGAGTTCCGGCTACTTCGTGCGTTCCTACTATCTGCTCAGCGGGCTATCGCTGCGGCGACTGAGGGACTACGTGGCCGCGAACGATCCGGACGAGAGCAAACTGCTGGCCGCACTGGACAAGCAGATCGCCAAGTTCAGCGACCGCCGTTTCACCACCACCGGCGTGCGCGTCATCGAACAGTTGCTCAACTACGCTGGTGCGCACCGCCAGAAGCTGCTGGCGGCCCAGACCTTTCGCTTCGAACTGACGCAACAGCAGCAGGAGATGCGCGAGGACTACGGGGAGTACGGGGACGACGAGGAATTCGAGCCTGGCGGGTTCATTGACGAGGGCATCTACTACTCCTCGGAGGAAATCCCCTGGGACGGGGTGGTATTGGCCTTGGGCTGCCAGTTAGTGGGAGCGGACAAGCTCGCCCCGGCGGAACAGAGAAAAGCCTACAAGGCAGTCCACGCCAGCTACAAGCAGGTCGGCCTGCTGGATGAACTGGGATCGTGGTTCGGCCCCGCCCGTGACGTCGTGCAGGAGGCCATCAACAGACGCCACGACCTGTCGTTGCGCGTGCGGTTGAACCCCGACGCCACCTTCACCACCACCGGCCGCTGGATGGACGACGGGCAGTTCATCTTACCCTACTACGAGTATCTGCTCGAGCTGGCTGCCAAGAAGACGGGCATTGACCTCGGGCTGTATGTATTATAACGCCGGATGACTATCCTTTCTCCCCATACCGTCATCCGCGCCGAACCAAAGGGCGCTCTGATGTTCCAGCAGGAGACAGCGGAAACGGCGCTGCTCGACCTGCAAGGGTTGGAGGCACTCTATTTCCTGCTCAAGGGCGGCGGACGAGAATACCCGATCTTCTTCGCCCGTTACCTGCGGGAGAAACAGTTCATCGTCCCCGGCTCGTCTGATTCTGATAATGGCGGTGCGCTGGAGAGGGTGGAAGCGGTGCGCGAGGCCGCTCCACACACGACGGCGCCGCTCCGCTCGCTGGCCGCGCCGGAAACCATCCACTTCTCGGTGACCGGGCGCTGCGATCAGGTTTGCGCTGGCTGTTTCTACTCCGCCAGGCCTGGCTCCGACGTGGCTGCCGAGCATGCCCCCTTGTCGCTCTTCGAGAAAGTCATCCACGAAGCGTCGCAGGCCAGGGTCTTTCAAATCGCCCTGGGCGGGGGTGAGCCGCTACTGCACCCGCGCCTGGTGGACATGGCCCGGCTGGCGCGGGCGCAGGGCATCATCCCCAACCTGACCACCAACGGCAACCGGCTGGACCGGGAGATGGCCGAGGCGCTGAAGGAGGCCGGGCTGGGCCAGGCCCAGATCTCCCTCAACGGGGCGACGGAAGCGACCAACGCTACCACGCGGCCGAACTTCGCTGCCGCCATGGGGGCCATCGAAGCCTGCCGCGCTGCCGGCCTGCGCTTCGGCATCAACTTCCTGCTCAGCCGCAGCAGCCTGCCCGAACTGCGGCCGGTGATCGAGTTGGGCCTCCACCTGGGCGCGGCGAGCGTCAATCTTCTCCGCCCCAAGCCGCCCACCACCGAGGGCGATTGGTTGGAGAGGGAATCGCCAGACGCAGTGGACTATCGGGCAGTACGGAGGATTCTAGGCCAACTCCGGGCTCCGAGTTCTCAACCCGAGACCCGAAACTCAAAACCCGAAACCAAAATCACCCTCGACGCTTCGCTTTCCTTCTTGCTGACCGACGAGTCCCCTGCGCGTCTTCGCCGTCGCGGCATCGTGGGCTGCTGCGCGGCGCGCAAGTTCGTCACCGTGCTGCAAGACGGCAGCGTGCTTCCCTGCAGCCACGTGCGCTGGTGCGACGTGGGCGATGGCGAGGTGATGCGCGCCTGGCGCACATCGCAGGTATTCGCTCGCTTCCGGGGGCTGGAAGAGGAAATGCGGGGCCACTGCGCCAGCTGCAGCTACCTGGAGACCTGCCGGGGTTGCCCGGCGGTGGTCATGGCCTTCGGCGGCGAGTTGGGCGGCAGCGATCCCCACTGCCCCAACAGCTAATGTCATACCCATTTGCTGGCGCTGCAATTCAGAGAATGATGAGTGACAAGCGTCATATTGCCCTTGACAAGGCATGCCATAATAAAGGAACCTTCGTCGCTGGGCAGTAGCAAGGCGCATCGCTCTTCTTGCTTTGCCGCCGAATGAACCAGGCCAACCAGATGACGTTTCACGTGAAACACGAGAGCAACGAGCAAAGCCATGTTTCACGTGAAACAACGGCCGGCGCCCATCGAGCACCAGGGATCGAGAAACGGAGGTACTTCGTTGGCTACCCGTGATACCATCTGCGACTACGAGGGGAGCGACTACCGCACCGAGTTCTGGGGCCAGGGACGGGAGTACGAAGACCTGGCCGAGCGTATCGCCCTGCGCAAACTGCTCCCCCCGAGCGGAGAGCGGCTGGTGGAGATCGGCGCTGGCTTCGGGCGGCTGGCCGATCTGTATGGGGGCTTCCGCCAGGTGATTCTGCTCGACCCCGCCCGATCCATGCTGCTAGAAGCACAGGAGCGGCTGGGCCGGGACGGACGCTTCACCTACGTGCGAGGGGTTGTGCACAACCTGCCCCTGGTCGACTCCGCCTGCGATACCGTGGTCATGGTGCGTGTCATGCATCACCTGCGAGACGTGCCCCAAAGCCTGGGAGAGATCGCCCGCACCCTCGCCAGCGCGGGAGCCTTCGTCTGCGAGTACGCCAACAAACGGAACCTCAAAGCCATTGGCCGCTACCTCCTGCGACGTCAGGAGTGGAGTCCCTTTGCGCCGGAGCCGGTGGAATTCGCCCCTCTGCACTTCGATTTTCACCCCGACTGGATGGCGGAGCGACTGCGGGAGGCCGGGCTAACCTGCGAGCGAGAATTGGCGGTCTCCACCTTCCGCCTACCTCTGCTCAAACAGATCGTGCCTGCGCGGGTGTTGGCGGCGCTCGACAGTACGCTGCAATCCGCCGGCGGACGCTGCAAACTCTCACCCAGTCTCTTCCTGCGAGCGCGGGCGCCGTCGAAACCACTCCGGCCTTGGTCTGAAAACCCCTTCCGCTGCCCTGCCTGTCACAGCACAGGGTTGACGGAGGAGGCCAGAGTGATGACTTGCCAGACCTGCGGCCGCCGCTGGCCCATTGACGACGGGATCTACGATTTCGGAGATCCGTGACTGATGATAAGTCAATGTCATCAAGTTAAGCGTAGTTTAGCCCCTCGTGGGCGTCTTGTGGCGGCAAAAAACGGGCACAAGGCCCTATGCTACGCCTTAACTTGGTGACATTGGGTGATAAGCGATCGGGAAAGCAAGTTTGTCCCCTGCTACCTGGTCGCTGAGACCTGAGTGCTGCCTGCACGCTATCCCACAGACCAACGACAAGCGAGGTCATCATTGCACACGACAGACCCGGGGGCCAGATCACAGGACGCCAGCGCCGAGGAAATCAAAACAAGAGCACCAAGCCCCCTCGACGATGCGCAGAACATCGCTGTCGACGACTTCATCGGCCTGTACCTGAGAGAAATCAGCCGCGTGCCCCTGCTGCGCGCCGAGGAGGAGGTCGCTTTGGCCAAACGCGTGGAGCGAGGGCGCATGGCACTGCGGGAATTGAGCCAGGCCGTGAACAACGAGGAGCGGCAAGCCCAATTGCACCTCACTATCTACGACGGCCAGGCCGCACACAAACATCTGGTGAAGGCCAACTCCCGTCTGGTGGTCAGCGTAGCCAAGAAATACATCGGCCGGGGGGTGCCTCTGCTCGACCTCATCCAAGAGGGGAACATCGGCCTCATTCGCGCCCTGCGCAAGTTCGACTATCGCCGGGGTTACAAGTTCAGCACCTACGCCACCTGGTGGATTCGGCAGGCGGTGACGCGGGCCATCGCCGACCAGTCGCGCACCATCCGCGTGCCCATGCACATGTACGAGCAGATCAACCGCCTCAGGCAGGCCAGCCACGCCCTGGCGCAGCAACTGGGACGCGATCCCACGCGCGAGGAACTGGCCGAGGAGATGGGCATGTCACAGCGCAAGGTGCAGCAGATCATGCGCACTGCGCAGCGGCCGCTCTCGCTGGAAACGCCTCTAGGAGAAGAGGGTAGCAGTTTCCTGGCCGACCTCATCGCGGATGATCGTGCGGAGCACCCTGTTGACAGCGTCACTCACCACCTGTTGAAAGAGACGTTCGAGAGCATCCTCGAGTCGCTGTCGCCACGCGAGGGGCGCATCCTGGCGCTTCGCTTCGGACTGGCGGATGGCCACAGCTACACGCTGGAGGAGGTAGGGCTGAAGTTCGGCGTCACGCGGGAACGCATACGCCAGATCGAAGCGCGGGCTCTGGGACGGCTGCGGCATCCCAGCCGCACCCGCAGGCTGAGGGATTACTTAACATAACGTTCCTGGTGCAATACACTATGAAGCGGATCAAGAGCGTTGCACCTTTTGCACCCTACTCGTTGAACATCGCCCCCACGGAGAGACCCCGGTGGATGCGGTGGATCACCTCGCCTAACAACTCGCCCACGGAGAGAACGGTCAGCCGGGGTCCGAGCAGCACCCGCTTGCGGGGAGCAATGGTCACCGTGTCGGTCACCACCAACTCCTTCAACTTGCTGCCCTGCAGCCTCTCGGCCGCCGGGTCCGACAGGATGGCGTGAGTGACGCAGGCACACACCTCCCGTGCCCCTTCCCTGAGCAGGAAATCGGTGCCCCGCACCAGTGTGGTGGCCGTATCCACCTCGTCATCCACGATGATGGCGTTCTTGCCCCTCACGTCGCCAATCAGGTTCAGTATCTCCGCGCCGTGGCCATCCAGCGATCGTCGCTTCTCAATGACCGCCAAGCGCACGTTCAGCTTCTCGGCGAAGTTGCGCGCTCGCCGCGTGGCGCCCACGTCAGGGGCCACGACCACGGCATCGGGGACGGCCTTCTCAATGAAGTGATCGTTTAGCAGGTGCAGGGCGGCCAGTTCGTCGGTGGGGATGGTGAAGAAACCCTGTATCTGCCCGGCGTGCAAGTCAATGGTCAGGAAGCGATCAGCGCCGGCCACGGTGATGAGGTCAGCCACCAGCCGGGCGGTGATGGGTACTCGCGGCTGGTTCTTCTTGTCCGTCCGTCCATAGCCGTAATAGGGCACGACGGCGGTGATGCGGCCGGCGCTGTCGCGCCGCAGGGCGTCCATGAAGATCAGCAACTCCATGAGATTGTCGTTGGTGGGCGCGGCAGTGGGCTGGATGAGGAAGACGTCTTTGCCACGCACGCTATGCCCCAACCGAACGAAAGTGTTGGTGTTGGCGAATTGATAGACGTCCGCTTCGCCCAGCGGCAGGTCCAGGTAGGCGGCGATCTTCTCCGCCAGCGGCCGGTTGGCCGTGCCACTGAAGACCATCAGGTCGCCGTACAGCTTGTACTCGGTTTCGTGACTCACTTTTGGTCCTCCTCCCACTCCTGCCGCAGCACGGCCATCACCAGCTCGTCCGCGTAGCGCCCCTCGCTGAACAAGGTCTGGCGCAGCCGTCCCTCCTGGCGGAAGCCCACCTTCTCGTAGCAGCGGATGGCTCGCTCGTTGAAGTCGAAGACGTGGAGGAAGACGCGGTGCAGGTTCAGTTCCCCGAAACCGAAGCGCAGCAAGGTGCGCAGGGCGTCGGTGCCGTAGCCCTGGTTCCAGTAGTCTTTCTCGCCGATGACGATGCCGCATAGGGACTTGCGGTTCTTCCAGTCGATATCGTGCAGGCCGATGTTGCCAATGTGCACGCCTTCGGCGGTCTCAATGGCAAAGACGTGCCCGCTGTCGTCCTGCAGATGCCGCTCGAACCACTGCTCCTCCTGGGCCTCGGAAAGGGGCAGGTACATGTTCAGGCACTGCCGCACCTCGGGGTCGTTGAACCAACGTACGAAGGTGGGGATGTCGCTGCGCTCGACGGCCCGAAGACGGGTCTTCTCACCGATGATCATCTCGCTCCTCCTCTCCCTGATATGGGCGCATTATACACCAGGTTCGGGAAAAAGAAAACCCTCATCTCTCAGCAGAGACGAGGGTCTTCGCAGGCGGATGAGCGTGATTGCCATCAGCGCATGGATTCGGCGACGCGCAGCAACTCCTCCAATGGCATGTCGCCAGTGACACGGCAAGCCCGTCCATCACATCCCCACGCCACGTCTGCCAATACAGGATCGGCCCTGCCGCTTATGCCACCTTGCGAGGTCAGGGTCTCATGTCCAATTGCGGTCACACCGTTGACTTCTAACAGCTCGTGCGGTGTTGTCCTCGCCACTTCCTCTAGCTCCGCGGCGCCAGGGACAGCGTGCGAGGTCTGTATCACGGTGACCCCATTAGAATAGATCAAGTGCACCGCCTGAATGGTCTCGTCAGCCTTCGTCACCCGAACGCCAGACAGAGTGACCCCGGCCGGCAGGTAAGAGGGTTGCAAGATCCGGAAGGGCATCCGCCGCGCCGCTTCTTCCAGGCTCACCCAGTCCAAATCGAGCTCCCGTTTCACCTTGAACTTGGCGTGGCGCATTTCACCGATTTCAGCCTTCGAGGGAACCGCGGCCGACTGCTGGCAACCCACTATCACGCCTGTCAATGTCAAGCTCAAGACAAAGACCGCCGCTAGTGTTCTACCAAACATACGTCGCTGCATGGTTATCACCCCAACTCTCAGCCACCGCGTGTAGGCGCTGTCACATTCATTGTGCACCATGCTTTGCCCGCCCACGTCACCGGCGCTGAACGGCTGGTTGTTTTCGTACCTCAGCTCTCCATCTAGCCACCATCTCCACCAGGTGCTCCAACGGGTTACTACACTGTACTCATGCGTGGTGTACGGATCCGCCACATCAATGTCGATCATGGACTCCAAGGCCGCGCGGATGGCCTCGGCCTCGGTGCTGATGATCCAAACCGTCCGTTGCTCCATCGCCTTGGTCTCTTGAGGTACACAGTCACTGGAGAGCCAGGAGTCGCTCGACGGCGGTATAGGGGTCCAACTCCCGCGCCAGTACCTGCTCTACCAGCGTGTCCAGACGCTCATCGGGCACGCGGGCGCGCAGCCGGGCCAGCAGTTCCGCCTGCAGGATCGTCTCCAGCTCACCAGTCACCCGCTCCCGCTCCCGCTGCCCGAAGAGGCGGCTCTCGTGCAGATAGCCAGCGTGGGCCTCAATGGCCTCCAGCAGCTCGTCTACCCCCCGACCACGGGTGGCGATGGTCTTGATGATCGGCGGCTGCCAGCCATCGCCGGTTTCCCTGCCTGGCCCTGTCGCCCTCGGCGCCAGCCCCTGCATCATCTCGATGGCCATCACCGCATGATCGGCCCCCTCGCGGTCGGCCTTGTTCACGGCGAAGACGTCGGCGATCTCCATCACGCCGGCTTTGAGGGCCTGCACTTCGTCGCCCATACCCGGCGCGGCCACGACGACCACGGTGTGGGCGGCGCCGGCGATCTCCACCTCCGCCTGCCCCACGCCCACCGTCTCCACGATGACCCGCTGGAAGCCTGCAGCGTCGAGCGCCAGGACGACATCCGCTGTCGCTCTGGCCAGCCCACCCAGGCTGCCGCGAGTGGCCATGCTGCGGATGAAGACGCCCGGATCGCCCGCCAGGTCCCGCATGCGGATGCGGTCGCCCAGCAATGCACCTCCAGAGAAGGGGCTGGTGGGATCTATGGCCACGATGCCCACGGTCACGTCGCGGCGGCGGTAGCGCTTGGCCAGCTCATTGACCAGCGTGGACTTACCCGTGCCTGGAGCGCCGGTGACACCGACGATGTAGGCTCGGCCGGTGTGGGGATAAAGCTCAGCCAGCGCCGCGTGCGCCTCCGCGCCACCGTCCTCGATCAGGGAGATGGTGCGGGCCAGCGCACGGCGGTCGCCGGAAAGCAGTTTAGCTACGAGTTCCATAGAGTCACGGCCTCAGTGATTGGGTCTCAGGGATCACTGATCACCGCCTTCTCGTTTCTGGCGAGCGCCTGGCGGATGAAAGCCACGATGTCCTGCGTGTTCGTCCCCGGCCCAAAAATACCGCCTATACCTGCCGCCTTAAGAGCGGGAATGTCCTCGTTGGGGATGATGCCGCCAGTGAGGACCAGGACATCGTCCATGCCATGTTGAGACAGCAGTTCGGTCACGCGAGGGCAGAGGGTCATGTGCGCGCCGGAGAGGATGGACAATCCTACCACATCCACGTCCTCCTGCAGTGCAGCCTCGACGATCATCTCCGGCGTCTGGCGGATGCCGGTGTAGATGACCTCCATGCCCGCATCGCGCAGCGCCCGGGCGACCACCTTCGCCCCCCGGTCGTGGCCATCCAGACCCGGCTTGGCGATGAGCACTCGGATCTTGCGTTCAGGCATTGGGATATACTCCTCGTGCAAGGTTGTATGACAAGCGCGACTACTCTCAGCTAGTATACCACCTATCCCCCCTCCCCACAAAGCCCAAGGCTCCCGTTGTGCAGGTTCAAGCGCCTGGCTTGACAAAATCGCCGCTTTGCGGTTCAATGGGGACATGCGAAACATGCCCGTGAGCAAGGAAACTATCCTCATCGTGGACGACGAGCCGAACATCCTGGAGCTGGCGCGGATGTACCTGGAGGCGGAGGGGTACCGGGTAGTCACCGCCGCCGATGGCAAGGAGGCACTGGTCCAGGCGGAAGCAGCCCACCCTGCGCTGGTAGTGCTCGACCTGATGCTGCCAGAACTGGACGGTTGGGACGTATGCCGCCGCCTGCGGGCAGAGTCGGACCTGCCCATCATCATGCTCACCGCTCGCTCCGACGATGTGGACAAGATCGTCGGCCTGGAGCTAGGAGCCGACGACTATCTGACCAAACCCTTCAACCCCCGGGAGCTGGTGGCCCGTGTGCGGGCTGTACTCCGCCGTGCTGCGCCCACAGCCAAGGCAGACCGCCCCATCACCCTGGGACATTTGACCATTGACCCCGCCAGGCGCGAAGCGACCGTCGCCGGCCAGCCCGCGCGGCTGCGCAGCAAGGAGTTCGACCTCCTTCACACCCTTATGCAACATCGCGGCATGGTCCTCACCCGCGATCAATTGCTCGATCTGGCCTGGGGCTACGACTTCTACGGCGAAAGCCGCACTGTGGACGTGCACATCGGGCAATTGCGCCCCAAGCTGAAGGGGAGCGGTGTGCACATTGAGACAGTGCGCGGGATCGGATATAAGCTCATCGTCAACGCTTGACGCTACCTGATGAGAGAGAGTTGCACCTTCGATCATGGCTCGGAGTACAAGTCCTCGCCATCACAGGATATGATGACATGTTCACCACATTGCGCTCTCGACTGATCGCCTCCTACGCCCTGATCATCTTCGTGACCCTGGTCATCGCTGCGGCCACGCTGCCTGTACTGCTGCGCGACTATCAAGACCAGGTCACCTGGGCGCGCCTGGATGACCAACTGACACTCAGTGCCCGTGCCGTGGTGGACCTCTGGCGGCAGAACCTCACAGCAGCGGACATCCTGGCCCGACTGCCCGAGGATGCCGCTGGCCCCGGAGGACGGTTGTTGCTGCTCGATTCCAACGGGCTGGTGCTGGCAGACACACGGGGGACTCTAGTGAGCCAGCAGATTCCGCAGACAACGCGCCGCCGCCGGCCAGGCACGCAGCGCTTCTTCGGCGACTTCCGCACCCCCCTGGGGCAACGCATGCTCTACGTGGCCTTGCCCTTGCTGTCCCGTCTCGCCCCACAACGCTCGCCGATCTTGGCCCAAATCGCCCCTGCGGGCGGCCTGCGGTCCCTGGCCGACCTAGGGAGAAGGCTGCTCATCGCTGGCGGAGTGGCGCTAGGGCTAGGTCTTCTGCTGGCGCTGCTGCTGGGCCGCTCCATCGGGCGTCCCCTGGCACGCATCACGCAGGCCACAGAAGAGATCGCCCGCGGCAACCTGGATCACCGCCTGGAGGTCGACGGCCCTGACGAGGTGCGCAGACTGGCCGCGAGCTTCAACACCATGGCCCAAGAGGTGAAAACTTCCCGCCAAGCGCAGCGGGACTTCGTGGCCAACGTCTCCCACGACCTTAAGACGCCGCTCACCTCTATCCAGGGTTTCTCGCAGGCGCTGCTCGACGGCACGGCAGCGGACACCGCCGCGCGGCGACAGGCTACCCAGGTCATCCACGACGAGGCGGCACACATGAACCGGTTGGTGGAGCAGTTGCTGGAACTGGCCCGCTGGGACGCCGGACAAATCGCCCTTGCCCAAGAGGCAGTGGACCTGGCGCAACTGCTGAGCACCTGCGCGAACCGGATGCAGTGGCAAGCGCAGGAGAGGGAGGTAACGCTGACAGTGGAGACGAAGCCGGTGCCACCGCTGCAGGGCGACGCCGACCGTTTAGTTCAGGTTTTCACCAACCTGCTGGAGAACGCGCTGACGCACACGCCGGCCGGTGGCTCGGTGACCGTGGTGGCAAAGGGCGTGGAGGGGACCGATGGGCAGCCGGCGGTGGAGATCAGCGTGACCGACACGGGTCAGGGCATTCGGGCCGAGGAGTTACAGCGCATCTTCGAACGCTTCTACCGCGTGGACAAAGCGAGGGCAGGCAGCCGCCGCGGCGCGGGGCTGGGGTTGGCCATCGTTAAGGAGATCGTGGAGGCGCACGGCGGTCGGGTCTGGGCCGAGAGTCTCGTCGGCCTGGGTACCCGCTTCATCATCCGCTTGCCGGCTGCACAGCAGGGGCTCTAGTCAAAGAAATCTCCTGGGTCGCCGAGGTGAGTCAGAAAGTGAAAACCGTCCGGCCCCAGCTTGTTCACCAATTGAGCCATGATTCTCGGCACGTCGTCGTACGGTCCCGAGATGAAGAAAGGCTTGCCCTCTTCGCCGCCCAGAGGGACCTCCACATCGCAGGCCTGGGGATCTGCATCACGAAGCAGAACCGCCGCATCGCGGTAGTCGGGGTCCGGAGCGAAACCCAACTGGCTGGCATAGGCAATGCCCTCGCGGATAATCTTGGCCACCAGGTTCAGATCGGCAGGGACCATCGTCTGGTTCTGCAGCACGCCCTCCCGCAGCTTCCGTTCGTATTCCCGCACCGAACCGAAGAGGCTGGCGAAAGCGCTCTTGACGCCCAGGCAACCGAGGTCTACCAGAAAGGTCCCGATGGCGACTTCGCCCCAAGGCGAGCGACGCGCCACCAGAATCTGCACGATTTGTCCTTCCTCTTGCCAACCCTGGGTCACAAGGCACTCGTGCAACGGCCAGGCTGCCGCCGCTCTCAGCAAGTGACGCGGGCTCAAGCGCATCTTCACAGCCTGAGCCTTCCTTTTCCGCTTGCGTTTGGCCGCCTTGCGCCGCAGGGCCTTCTGTCGCCGTTTAACGTCTCTGGGCATCGTCTCCTCCCCGTCGTTTTCATAGAACGCAGATGACGCTGACCCACACTGATTTTCGCTGATCCTGGACACACCGGCGTGCATCTGGCACCTATTCTATCACAGACCAGCGCGAATGCCAACATCTACAGGAAAGGATGACCCATGGACACCGACCAATTCATCGAACAAGCCGAAGCGTTTCTGATCGAGATCGAGCGCGAGTTCTACCTCGTCGGCTCGGGCCGCAAGGAGCAACTGGAGATCGCCGCCATCTTCGACCGCTACCCCAGCCTCTTCAGCCGTCAGGCTGTGCAGGCACGCCTGAGGGAACGGACGCAGGCCGCTGAACCTGTCACCGCCCGCTACCTGGCCACATTCGCCGCCGACGGCTACCTGGAGAACACAGTCAAAGCGATCAGCGAGGAGATCACCAACCGAGAGCTGGCGGCCACGCTGGAATGGGACGGGGAGGAGCTGCCCTACCGCCAGGTGCGCACCATGCTGGCCCAGGAGCCGGATCAGGCCCGTCGCCACGACCTACACCGCCGCCAGTTGGCCGTCACCGCACAGCAGCACGACCGACGAGCCGAGCGCTTCCGCCACCTGCACCAGGAGGCCACCTCCCTGGGCTTCGAGAGCTATGCCACCCTCTACGAAACGCTGAAGGGGCTGCAACTGCCCACGCTGGCCGAGGCGATGAGCCGGCTACTGTCAGACACTGAGGCGGCCTACGCGCAGCGGCTGGAGAATGCGTTGACCGGTGCCAGGGTGGACCCTGACGTCGCCGACGTCTCGGACATCATTTACTGCTTCCGCGCCGCCCAGTTCGATCCCTATTTCCCCGCCGACGAGATGGTGCGCAGCCTGCACCGCACTATGGCCGGGATGGGGTTGGTGCGGGGCGACGACTTCGGCTTCATCCTGGACATCGAGCCACGGCCCAAGAAATCGCCGCGGGCCTTCTGCTCGCCCGTGCTAGTGCCCGGAGAGGTCTACCTGGTGATCAAGCCCCAGGGCGGCAGCGACGACTACGACAGCTTCTTCCACGAGGCAGGGCACGCCACCCATTACAGCCGCATCGCGCCCGACGCCCCCTGGCCGCTGCGCTGCCTGGGCGATACGGACATCACCGAGAGCTACGCCTTCCTGTTCCACTACCTGGTACACAACACCCGCTGGCTGCGGGACGTGCTGGGCATCCCGCTGCAAACAGCCGAGGAATTCCGCCGCTTCATGCTCTTCAAGAAGCTGTGGTTCCTGCGCCGCTACGCAGCCAAGCTGCACTACGAGCTGACGCTGCACGGCGGCGATCCGGCGGAGACCTGCGAGGCCTACGTGCCCACGCTGGCGGAGGTGCTGCAGGTGGAGATCGCTCCAGAGAACAGCCTGGCCGACGTGGACGATGGGTTCTACGTCGCCCAGTACCTGCAGGCCTGGATCTTCGAGGCCATGCTACGTCGCTTCCTGGAGGAAGAGCTCGGCGAGGCATGGTGGACCAACCGCGACGCGGGCTGGTTCCTGCGAGACTGGTGGTGGCAAGGACAAACGCTGCCACTCTCCGCCCTGGCGCGGGAGATCGGCTACGAGGGACTCGACGCACGCCCGCTGGTGGAGGAACTGCTGGCGCTGTGGTAGCCAGTCAGCCGATCAAGCCGATGGAGCCGATGTTCAGAAGCACTTTGGCGTTCATTCGCAGCCTTCTCGGGTTTCGCCTGACGGGGGGGGCTGGATCGTGCCGCGTCAACTTCCCGCGGCCACATCACTCTCCTGGTGGGGATAGACCAGTACCTTGAGGGACTGTTTGTCGATCATCAAATCCAGCCCTTCATGGATGTTCTCCAGGGATACCCGATGAGTGATGATCGCTTCTGCGTCAATCTTCCCTTCGGCCATGAGCCGAAGCCCCTTAGCCACATGCTCAGGCCGAGAGTCAGAAGACCCCACCACGCGCAGCTCCCCGTAGTGGATGACGCGACTATCAAAAGTGATGTCCGAGTCACCCCTGGGCAAGCTGGCGAACAGGCTGATCCCCCCTCCCTTGCGCACCA
>CBDURC010000055.1:0-14887 GCA_965369635.1 uncultured Anaerolineales bacterium
ATGGGCCATTCGCCATCGCCTACGCCAACGAGCAGTGAGTTATCATGACCCGAGTCTACGCCTTTGCCAACCAAAAAGGAGGAGTCGGTAAGACGACCACGGCCATCAGCCTGGGGGCCTATCTAGCTGCCGCTGGACGGCGGGTGCTCATCGTGGATGCGGATCCACAGGCCAATGCCACCAGCAGCCTGGGCGTGGATTGGCCTAACCTCAAGCACTCTATCTACGATGTGCTTATCGGCCACGTTCCGATATCGGATATCACCATTTCTATTGAACAACCGTCAGTGGCTTTGGTGCCCTCGGCTCCGGAATCGGCCGGGGCGGAGGTGGAGATGGTGAGCATCATCAAACGGGAGTGGCTGCTGAGCGAGGCGTTGGGGCCCGTTCTGCCGCTCTATGACTACATTTTCATGGATACGCCTCCCAGCCTGGGACTGCTCACGATCAATGCCCTCACTGCAGCCGATCACGGCGTGATCATTCCCATTCAGTGCGAGTATCTGGCGCTGGAGGGCCTCAGTCACTTGCTGCACACCATTCAACTGGTGAGAGATAACCTGAACCCACGCCTGCGCGTGGCGGGGATAGTGATGACCATGTTCGATGCCCGCACCAACCTGGCCAAAGAGGTCGTCGACGAGGTGCGTCGTCACTTCCCGCGGCAGGTATTCCGAACGGTGGTTCCCCGCAGCGTGCGCCTGGGCGAAGCTCCCAGTTACGGTCAGACGATTCTTACCTACGCGCCCCGCTCTGCTGGGGCGCAGGCGTATGCGGCACTAGCGCAAGAATTCATACAGCGAGAGGAGAATCTCACTCCTCCAACCCCGAGGTGATGCTATGCCCACTACCAAACGAGGACTGGGACGCGGTCTTGGTGCGCTCATCCCCACCGAGCCATCCGAAGTGCCGGGTCAGACGGGCGGCGTGTTGGAAGTGCCGGTGGAGGCCATCGCCCCCAACCCCCTGCAGCCGCGTCAGTCCATGGACGCCGAAGCACTAACTGAGTTGGCCGATTCCATCCGTGAACATGGCCTCATCCAGCCGCTCATCGTCACCCGAGATGTGGAAGAAGATGGGGAAGGGACAGAGTATCAGTTGGTGACCGGAGAGCGGCGCTGGCGGGCAGCACAGATGGCTGGACTCTCCAACATTCCTGTTATCATCAAAGAGGCTACCTCCCGGCAGAAGCTGGCGTGGGCGCTGGTAGAGAATTTGCAGCGGACTGACCTGAACCCGCTGGAAGCGGCGAATGCCTACCGCATGCTGATGATCGAGTTCGGACTGACCCAGGAACAGGTAGCCGAGGAGGTGGGCAAGAGCCGGACGGCAGTGGCCAACACCCTGCGACTGCTGCGGTTGCCCAAGGAGATCAAGTCGGCGATTCTGGCGAGAAAGATCAGTGAAGGCCATGCTCGTGCACTGCTAGGACTTCCCACGCCTCAAGCGCAGCTCGCCGCACTAGCCGCGGTGCAGCGCCGCAACCTCAGTGTCCGACAGACTGAGGAACTGGTCCGTCGCACACTGGAGCGCGCAGAGAAGGAATCGCAGGGGGCGAGGGATGAAGAAGACGCTTTCGAGGAAGCCTGGAAGATCGAGACTCAAGCGTTGGAAGAGCACTTCCGCATTGCTCTGGGCACCAAGGTTGCCCTGACTCGCTCCAAACAGGGTGGCAAACTGGTGATCCGCTTCTACTCGGAGGAGGAACTGCAGCGCATCTATGAGCTAGTCGTCGGCGAGGGGTGAGGATAGGACTGATGACATTCGACAAACGTGCGGCGTTGGCGGCTGCGTTGGTGGGTGTGCTGCTGCTGGCGCTTTCTTATCCAATACTGTATTGGCTGGTCAACGAGTGGTTGGGCAACGACTACTACTCTCACGGCTGGCTGGTGCTGCCTGTGTCTGCTTTTCTGGCCTGGCGGCAATGGCCAAAGGGCGAGCGTGAGCCTGCCAACGTTGGTCTGATCCCTCTGGGCCTGGGGTTAGTCGGCTATCTAGTCGCCCTGTTGAACAAGGCCTACTTCCTGGCAGCGCTGGCGCTGATCGTGTTGCTGGCCGGGTTGGCCTGGTTCTTCCTGGGTACACGGGCGCTGCGACGCTTGACCTTTCCCATTGGCTTCCTGATCTTCATGGTACCACTGCCGTTTGTGGAAAGGGCCAGCTTGCCGCTGCAACTCCTCACTGGAAGCTGCTCGACCGCTGTAGCGCGGGTCGTGGGCGTGGACGCCACGGTTCGTGGCGCCCAGGTCACCTTGCCTAACGTGGATTTGGTGGTTGGGGCGCAATGCAGCGGGTTACGCTCCATCGTCGCCCTCTTCACGCTGGTGGCTATCTTCATCTATATGCTTGATGGACCGTGGTGGGGCCGCCTGCTGCTGGTGCTGTCGGCCATTCCCGTGGCTATCCTCGGCAATATCTTCCGCGTAGCTTCCTTGCTGTGGGTGGCCGATACCTGGGGGGCTGGTGCCGCGATGACCTACTACCACGACTACTCCGGCTTCGTCTTCTTCCTGTTTGCCTTCGCCTTGCTACTTCTGCTGAGCCGAGCATTCCAATGTCGCGAGATACGCGCCGATATCTTATAGTTCTCGCCCTGCTGATCGTGGCCGTGCTGGTAGTGTTGCTCATCACCCAGCGGGAGACACTGTTGAGCCGTGCGCGCGCCAACCAGGGCTTCCAATTCGTGGCCGACATCGACAACTGGCGGCGCACGGAGCGCGAGCGGGCACTGCGCACGGGCTACGACTTCCGCCTGGGCCCCAACCTGGACGATCTGCCGCTGGACATCGGCGATTGGCAGGGGCAGGACATACCACAGACGAACCTGGAGGTCTTCATTCTCTTGGAGCCTGAGCACTACGTCTTCCGCCGCTACCAGCGGGCCGATGGACGCGGCCTCTGGTTCAGCCTCATCGGCAGCCGCAAGTCGAAGAGCTTTCACCCACCGCAGATTTGCTACGCCGCCGACGGGTGGCAGACCGACGTCTCCTCTGAGCCCATTCCCGTGGGCGATGGCGAACTCTATGCTCTGAAGGTTGTCGCCAACAAGGGCGGGGCAACGCACGTTGTCCTCTACTTCTTCCTATGGCCCGACTTCGGACGCGATCCCGCGGGGGGCACGGTGCTGTTCAAGGTGAGCGCACCGTTGGAGGGTAGCATCGAGGAAACCGTACTACTGGAGAAAGCATTCATCCAGGAGTTCTTCACCGACGCGCGGTGATCAGAGAGGGACAGGGGGAGCAGAGGAACCGGGGAACTGGATAATGCTGTGCGCAAGAAAACGTCCCCCAGTGACATTCACTGGGGGACGTTCTGTTACTTCTGATTCTGTGAGCGCTCAGGGCTGCTCACTCGTTGACGGAGGAACGTTTACTCTTCCTCCTTGCGGCGTCGCCGCAGTTGCAGTTGTGCGTACCCTACCAAGCTCAGCAAGCCGCTTCCCATCAAGAGCATGGTGCTCGGCTCGGGGATCTCGCCCGGAGCGAAGTAGACCACCAGTGTCTCGGTCTGGTTCGACTCCTCTGGCCCAGGCCCGCCGGTGAAGTCTACCACCGCCATGTCGTAGATGGTCTTGGGCAGATCAGCGGTGGGGATGTCGATCACCCGGCCGGTGATGGTGATGGTCACCTCTTCGCCCTCATCCAGCCCGCCGATGTAGGCGGTGACCGTCCGCGTGCCGCTGTTCCATACTGCCGTGCCCTGGGTGGTGTTCAGCCGGATGTACTCGAGGTACTCACTGATCTCGTCCGTGACCACCACACCATCCGCAGGTCCGGGGCCTTCGCTGCTCACCGTGACGGTGAAGGTCAGGTCCTCGTGGCGGTGCACGTACTCCTTGTCCACAGCCTTGGTGATGACGATCTCGGGCCAGGCGTAGCCGAAGTCGGCGTTCAGGTAGTCCTCCCATGCGCCCAGGGTGATGGGGCCGTGCGGCTCCTGGATGCCGAAGCTGAGGTTTAGGCCCACTGCCACTGTGCTTTCATCCACGTCTACACAGTAGGTGCCGATGGGTAGAGGGTCGAAGATGTACAGGCCGTCGGCATCGGTGACGCCGCTATCCAGCAGCACATCATCGGCGGTGTCGCAGAGGCCGTCCGCACCGGCGGCGAGCAGATTCACCGCCACATCAGCGATGCCTGCCTCGCCTGCATCCTGCTCACCATCCCTATCCTCATCCAGCCAGACGAAGTCGCCGATGGAGCCACCCGGGTAGTAGCCGAAGTCGGCGTCCAGGTAGTCCTCACCGGGGCCCAGGTTGACGAGGAGCGGCTCAACGATGCCAGGGCTCAGGAAGACGTCCGCTGGCAGCGTGCTTTCAACCACGTCTACCCAGTAGACACGCATCGGCAGTGGATCGAACAGATAGAAACCGCTGGCGTCGGTGGTCGCGCTGCCTACCAGTATATCGTCCGCTGTGCCGCCGATACCGTCGGGGCCAGCCTCGTACAGGTTCACCACCACGCCGGCGATGCCGTTCTCGCTGGCATCCTGCACAGCGTCGCCATTGGCGTCCAGCCACACGTAGTCGCCGATGGAACCACCCGGATAGAAGCCAAAGTCAGCGTCCATGTACTGCTCATCGGGGTCCAGATCCGGAGCCAGAGCGATGGGTCCGTGTGGCATCGACATCCCAGGTGTGAGGAAGTGGTCTGCTGCCACAGTCGCCAGGTCCACGTTCACGCAGTAGTCGCCCTCGAGCAGCAGGTCAAACATGTACGCTCCGGCGGAGTCGGTCGTGCGGGTGTCCAGCCACATGTCGTCGGCTGTGCCACAGACGCCGTCCGCGCCGGCATCGTACAGGTTCACCACCACGCCGGGCATGCCCGCCTCGCCTGCATCCTGCACGGCGTTGGCATTGATGTCGAACCAGACCAGGTCGCCAATCTCGCTGGTGAAGATCACCAGCGTGATATCCTGATCCTCGGCGGGGTCGGTTCCGGGATCGTCATCGGAGATGACCGCCGTGTTGCTGATCTCCGCTGGGTCCACCAGATAGCGATCCACGATGACCGTGAAACTCACGCTGCCGTTGGCTGGCGGGCAGAAGTCACCAAGGTTCCAGGTCACCACGTTGGTTGCCGGGTCATGCACACCCCCACCCGTGGCGCTGTCGAACGTCGTGCCGTCGGGCACAAGATCGGTGATGATCACATTGGGCGCCGGCTCGTTGCCCGTGATCTCCCAGAGGATGGTGTAGGTCAGAGGATCGTTCTTCATCACAGGCTTCGGGTCGCCGACCTTATCAATGTGCAGTACGTGATCCGAATGCACAGTGCTGGTCACCGTGGTCTCATCGGTCTCACCGCTGGCCTCGGAGATGAGGGCGGTGTTGTCAATGAGTTGCCCGTCAGGCAGGCACGTATCTACCTCTACTGCGAGAGTGACGGTGCCGTTATCGGTAGGTGTGATGGTGCCCAGGTCCCAGGTCACCATGCCACCGCTTTCGGAGCAGATTGCCGCCGGCTCGCAGCTCACGAAGCTGGTGAGTGGCGGTACAGCGTCAGTGATGGTGGTGTTCTCGGCCCAGCAATTGCCACCTATTGCCCAGTCTATGGCGTAGGTAAGCGGATCGCCTGCCTCCACCGGCTCCGGTGCGGCGCTCTTCTCGATGTCCACCGTTACGTAGGCCGTGACGATGTCCGTGTCTTCGTCAGCATTGTTGCTCGTGTCGTCCCCGGGCGTAGATGTGGAGATGGTGACCTCGTTGGTGATCGGAGTATCACCGCAGGGGTAGATGGGATCCAGTTCCACCGTCACTTGCACTGTGCCGCTGGCACCAGCATCCACGGTGCCCAACTCGAAGGTCACCACGCCACCCGCTTCGTTGCAGGTTCCGAAGGGGATGTAGCAGTCCACGTAGGAAGTGCGCTCGGGGATGGTGTCCACGATCACCACATCGTTGGCATAGCGATCGCCTATGTTGGCGTAGTTGATGAGGTAGGTGAGCGTGTCACCTGGCTCAACGGATGTCACGCCATCATCCTTGGTCACCGTGACATCGGGGGTGGGCAAGGGGACTTCCAGCACGTTGCCGACCCAGCTCCCGCTTTCGCCTTCGATCAACTCGCCATCGCGGAACTCTTCCGATTCCATCTGGAAGGCAATCCACTCTGCTCCAGCAGGCACGGTGACGTGCAGCGTGTACAGAGACCACTCGCCGTCAATGAAGCCACCCTCCAGCATTGTTGCCGGCGGATAGAAGGCTGGCGTGCAGGGAGGCGAGGGCGAGAAAGCAGCGTCGGCCACCAACTGGCCGCCGTTCACGCCCTGAGTGGTGGGCCACATTTTGTTCAGAAGCTGAGCAGGAGCGGCTCCTGTACCGCTGGCGTACCAAATCGTCCCGTCGCGGCAGTCACCATCCTCATGATTCGCGCCGGCATAGCTGAAGGTCACGCCGAAGGTGCGGTCGAAGGGCGCTGGCTCGAAGAAGTAGGCTTCTGCTTCGGAGGCGAATTGCGTCTGGCTATAGTACCAGAACCAATCCAGCCCCTCGTAGAGCTGAATCTCGACGGGGTCGAGGCAGGCGGGATCTCGCTCGTAGACCACAGCCAGCGTAGCGCCGTTGCGCCACGACCAAGAATCACCACTGCCTTCCCAACCCTCGATGGCGAGGGCATTGGCTCCCTCGCTGACTAAGCCGCCCAGATCGGCACGCCAGAGGTGCCAGTCGGGATGGACGTGGATGGTGGACGTGCTGTCAATCAGCGTGCCCACGACGGTGGTGCCGTTGATGACCAACTCGCCGGCACCTCCCCAGTCGGCACCCGCCCACCAGAGGAAGGCGTCTACCACGGGGCCAGGCACGTCAACCGCGATGTTCCCGGTGCCATCCCACATGCCGGTTCCCGCCGTCACCACACCGAGGCACCCCTCCTGCGGGTAGCCTGGTACCTTGTCGAACGGCGCCCCTTCGGCGGCCACGCCTCCCGCCAGTACGAGGGAGGCGATCAGCATCCCCAACACCGTGACCGTAGACAGTACACGACGTTGGATCAGTGAAGATTTGTTCATGACTTCTCTCTCCTTTCCTTGATGATGAATTCAGAACGAGGTTTGCTACTGTTGATGTCTGCCAGAATCTGGGGACCTGATTGTCTGAGATTGTGCTTCACCAGGCGATCAAGAGTCTGACTCTATCACTACAGAGCCCAAAGCCCATATCTACTATTCATTATAGCACCACTTAGTGAGGATGTCAAGTCCCAGATTGCACTTTCGGCGGTGTTCACTGATGACGGTTTTTTCATGAATCGGTCTTCGGATGGCCAAGACGGGGAGCTATTCTGATCAGCGGCTTTCATCCGCTGATCGTTCTTCTCCATTCAGTGCTTTGAACCAGATGTCTGGGTCGGCCAAGGCCCGCTCTAGTCCCAGCGCGGTGAGCGATTCGGCCATGGCGTTAGCATGGGGAGTGCTGTCCAAGCGCAGTCGCACGTCAGCTTCGCTTGCCCGCGCAGCGGTGGTAGGGAAGGCTGTAGCCAGTGCTACCTCCAGCTCGTGCCCCCACCATTCAGGCAGCGTGGAGAGGCTCAGCGCGTAGGTCCCGCTCTCCCGCTTGGCGGACAGGTAGCCGAACGGCTCCCCTTGATACACTAGCTCGAACGCTTGCACACGTGATGGCCGCTTGGGCAGGTAATGGGCTTCGATCAGCTCCCGGCCAGCCGGTCGCGCTGCGTCCAGTTCTGCCTGCAGATAGTGCTTCCGCCGTTCCACCATGGCCCTCCCGACTAGCGGCCGCATCGTTATCTCCTCTGGAGCCTCGTGCTCGGTCACAGTGCCCGCAAATTCCCAACGCCGGAACTCCAGCGGTTGAAAGCCCGCTCCGGCGAAGACCTCGGCGATGTAGGCGTCTCCCGGTGCAAGGCCAGCCCGAAGGTATGGATACTCCCGCTGGAGCGCGACTTTCTCGGCGCTACCCAGCAAGTGCTCTTCAATGCCTTGTCCCTTGAAGCCTTTCAGTGCGACCATATCCAGTATCACGACCGAGGGGTGGTCGTAGAGCAGGACAAGATAGCCGACCATCTCTTCGCCGATGTTGGCACGGTAAGTGTCGGCTGTACGGACGAGGAAGCCAGGCGCGGTCCAGCGCTGGTAGATCGTCCGCTTGATAGTACTGCGCGCCAGTTTCTGGAAGCGCGGTTCTTCAGCACGCCGCTCGAGCATCAAGCGGGCAATGACCCGGCAGTCGCTTTGTGTGGCTGGTGAGATCGCCAAATCTGACTTCTTCTCTTCCACCCTTTTTCTCCTCGGTTGAGATCTCACCCAACAGTATACCACATAGCGTGGGAAATGGGAAACGGGGTGCTGAGCATGGAAGCAGAAGATGTTACCGCTTCCTTCTCTGCTTTCCCTCACGAAGCAGTCCTGTGTGGACAGGGACGGTTGATTTTTCGCCCACAGGATTCTGTGGTATAATCTGTGTGTGACCGATTCGCTTTTGCCGTCTGACCTACCGTCTCACGTTGGCCTGAACGCACATCTGCTTTCTCTGACGGAGACCTATCGTGGGGCGGGGATCAACGGCCACATCCACAACCTGCTGCGAAGACTGCCGGCGACCGCTCCAGACCTGCGCTTCACAGCATTCTTGAGCGAGCGCCGCTTCGTGGCTCCGCCTGGCATGGCGATGCACTCTGTGCGCTGGCCTACGTCCAGGCCGCTAGTGCGCATTATTTGGGAACAACTGCTGCTGCCCCAGGCATTGCGCGCGCGGCGCGTCGACTTGCTGCACGGACTGGCTTATGCCACGCCCTTCGCCTCTCCCTGTCCGGCAGTGGTCACCGTTCACGACCTCACCTTCTTCCGCTTCCCCGAGACGCTGAAGCCGCTCAGGCGCGTCTATCTGAGGGCGGCGACCCGCAGTGCCACGCGACGGGCAATGCGGGTCATCGCGGTCTCCCGTCAGACCAGGGATGATGTGATACAGTTCTTGCATGTCCCTGCCGGGAAGGTGGAGGTCGTGTACAACGGCGTGGACGAAGCCTTCAGCCCCGCGGCGCCGGAAGAACTGGACCGGTTCCGGCAACAGCGAGGCTTGCCGCCGCGGTTCATACTCTTCCTGGGTACGCTGGAGCCTCGCAAGAACGTCGTGTCCTTGTTGGAGGCGTTTACTCAGTGGCGAAGAGATGCCGGCCGGGGAAAGGTGGCTGATGGAGTTAAGCTCGTCGTGGCGGGGGCGAAGGGATGGTATTTCGAGCGCATCTTTGCCCGCGCTGAGGAGCTTGGGCTGGCCGATGAACTGCTTTTCCCGGGCTTCTTGCCGGGTGAGGAATTGCCCTGGTGGTACCGGGCTGCCGAGTGCTTCGTCTACCCGTCCATCTACGAGGGGTTCGGTCTGCCAGTGCTGGAGGCTATGGCCTGTGGCACACCGGTGATCACGTCTTCAATCCCCTCGTTGACAGAGGTGGCAGGCGACGCTGCTATCATCGTGAGCCCACGGGATGTCTCCGCCCTGGCCGAAGCCATCGGTCGGGTGATGGGAGATGCGACATTGCGCGCGGAGATGCGGCAGGCTGGCCTGCGGCAGGCTGCCCGCTTTTCCTGGAACAAGGCCGCGGCAGAGACGGCGGCTGTCTACCGCCGGGCCTTGAGTTTGGGAGGAACAAGTCATGGCTAGACGGTTACGGCGCTGGCTTCCCCTGCTCATGGCGGGAATCGACGTGGTGTTGATTAATCTGGCCTTCGTTGTAGCATTCTGGGTGCGCTACGAATTGCAGTGGTTTCGGGCTGTGGACCCGGCCTACGATGCGACTTTCCGCACCTACATCCCCTTGGCTGCGCTGCTGACGGCGTTGCTGCTCTTCGCCTACCGAGGAGCAGGGCTTTATGACCCGCGCCGTGCGCGCTCCTGGTTCGATGAGATGCGCGCCATCATCAATGGCACGGCTTTCGGGATCGTGGCCTTGGTCTTCTTCGTCTTTGCGGTCCGTCCCCTTGTCTATTCCCGCCTGATTTTCTTCTATGCTGCTGTCCTGATAACCATCGTCTTGGGGGTGGCTCGGCTGGTGAAATCCATCGTGCTGGCCCGGCTGCGGAGGCGGGGCCGCGCTGTGGCCAGGGTGCTCATCGTCGGCGCGGGAGAGACAGGACGTACGTTGATGAGCAACCTGGTGGCCCATCCTGAGTTCGGGTATCAGGTAGTGGGTTTCGTGGACGACAACCCGGATAAGGGGCGCACCGACATCGGTCGTTTCCAGGCTTTGGGGAGTGTGGACAATCTTCCTCGCGTGTTGGAGGAAGAACTAATTGACGAGGTCATCATTGCTCTGCCCTGGCAGGCACACCGCAAGATCATCCGCCTGGTCAACGAATGCCAGCGAGCAGACGTGCGAGCGCGCATCATCCCAGACCTTTTCCAGATGAGCCTCAGCCGAGTGGATGTGGACGACATCAACGGCATCCCCCTTATCGGGGTCAGGGAAGTCAGCATCACCGGCTTCAACCTGGCCCTCAAGCGAGCCACGGATGTGCTGGTCGCCGTCCTGAGTCTGGTCTTGGCCTTGCCGATGATGCTCCTGATTGCCCTGGCCATTCGCCTCGATTCCGCCGGCTCTGTGCTCTTCCGCCAAGAGCGAGTGGGCAAGGGAGGCAGGCTCTTCGCGATGTACAAGTTCCGGTCCATGATCGAGGGGGCAGATGCGGAACGGGAGGCATTGACTCAGATCGAGGAGGTGGATGGGCGCAGATTCAAGCTGAAAAACGATCCGCGCGTCACTCGCGTGGGCCGCTTCCTGCGGCGCACTAGTTTCGATGAGTTGCCCCAGATCTACAACGTGTTGAGGGGCGAGATGAGCCTGGTGGGGCCTCGCCCAGCGCTGCCCGAGGAGGTAACTCGGTACCAGAAATGGCACAAGAAACGATTGGAAGTCGTACCTGGCATCACCGGATTGTGGCAAGTTAGCGGGCGCAGCGAAATCCCCTTTGACGAGATGGTGTTGTTGGACGCCTACTACATTGAAAACTGGTCCTTGGGACTGGACTTGCGCATTCTCCTGCAAACCATCCCCAAAGCCCTCTTCGGTGAAGGCGCGTATTGAATGGGTTTCGAACTTGCCATCTTCGTCCCCGGAACCTTCGAACCTGAAACCACTTGGAGGCGTCGTGCATGTTCCATTTTTCTGCCCAGGACGAACGTGACCTGATCAGCTTTCTGCGCGATCTAGCGCGTATCCCCAGCCTCTCCACTCAGGAGGAGGAAGTGGCTATCCGGCTGGCGGAGGAGATGCGTCGCGTGGGTTTCCAGGACGTGTACACTGACCACATGGGCAGCGTCGTCGGACGCATCGGGTCAGGGCCAGGACCGATACTGCTGTACGATGCTCACATGGATGTGGTAGACGTCGGCGACCCTCAGGCGTGGCAGCGTGACCCCTTTGGGGCCGAGATCGAGGATGACGTGATGTTCGGCCGCGGCACGGTAGACACGAAGGGTGCCATAGCGGCCATGGTCTATGGCGCTAAGGCCTTGATCGAGGCTGACTCGCCGCTGGCGGGCAGTCTCTACGTGGTGGGCGTGGTGCAGGAGGAGCCCAGCGAGGGGCTGGCCATGCGCGTGCTGGTGGAAGAAGGAGGACTGCGACCCGATTTCGTCGTGCTGGGGGAGCCTACGAATCTGGAAGTGAGCCGGGGACAACGAGGACGCATGGAAATGCAAGTCACACTGCGAGGCCGTTCCTGTCATGCCTCGACTCCGGAGCAGGGGGAGAACGCTCTGCACGCTGCCGCCCGCGTGATCTTTGGCGTCGAACTCTTAGCCCCAAGCCTGCTCAGCGATCCCGTTTTGGGACAGGGAACCATCGCCGTTACCAATTTGGAGACCGTGGCCTGCAGCCGCAACGTCATCCCCGACTGCTGCTGCCTGATCATGGACCGCCGCTTGACGTTGGGCGAGACGGAAGCGCGGGCTTTGAACGAGATCCGGCAGATCATCAACCGCGAGGGAGTGAAGGCCGAGGTGGCTGTTAGCGAGTACGAGGTGACCAGCTACACCGGCTACCGATGCCGCTATCGGGGATTCTACCCCGCCTGGGTGATGGAGGAGGATCACCCGCTGGTGCGCGCGGCGCTGCGGGCGTCTGAACGAGCCATTGGGCGCCGCCCGCGGCTAACCACCTGGGCTTTCTCTACCGATGGCGTCTATACGCTGGGCCAGGCGGGCATTCCAACCATTGGCTTCGGGCCGGGGGAGGAACGCTACGCTCACACTGCCGAGGAACAGATCCGCCTGGCCGACGTTTTCAAGGCGGCCAAGGTGTATGCACAACTGGCGGTGGAGGTGTTGGGCACCCGCTGATTGGTCGATGAGGTCTACAGCTAAGGCATGGTCATCGACGGACCATAGGATGTGCAGTTTGCAGTAGCGACTTCAGTCGCTTTCGCTCCGTTTTGGACGACTGAAGTCACAACGAGCAGAATCGGCAATGTCCAGTTCGTACAGGCGCCGAAGCTGACGGGAACAGGAAAGGAATGGACGACAGCAAGGTCTTGCTGCTTTTCTCCGCCACCGGCGGCGGCCACCGGAGCGTGGCGGAGGCGCTGATGGAGGCCTTTGCCCTGCAGGCCCCTGCCGCTCGCGTGATCCTGGTAGATCTCTTCCACGATTGTACCCTCTTCCCCATCAACCGCGTTGGACGCAGCTATCGGCTCCTGGTACAGAACGCGCCTGTCTTGTGGCGAGCCATCTGGCGATTCGGAGAGGACAAGCGACGCCTGGCTTGGATTATGCGGCTGTGCATGCCCCTGGTTCAGCCTGTGCGCCGCTGTCTGCGCGAGCAGGCCCCCGACCTGGTGATCTCCGTTCACCCTCTGCTCAACCACATTCCCTTGCGCTTCCTGCGAGAAGAGGGCAACCAAGCTCCTTTCGTCACGGTGGTGACCGATTGGGCCAGTGTGCCTCTCGCTTGGTTCTGCCCTCAGGTGGACCTTTGCGTCGTTCCTAACGAAGCGGCAGTTCACCGGGCGCGGGCGGCTGGCCTTTCCGCCGAACAGATGCGCGTGGTAGGCATGCCGGTAAGTGGTCGCTTCCATCCAGTGGAAAGGCTGGCGAAGCCACGATGGCGGCAACAGTTGAGGCTAGACCCTGACCAACCGACTGTGCTGCTTGTAGGCGGCGGCGGCGTGGGCTCGCTGGGGGAAATCGCCCTGGCTGTGGCTGACGAGTTGGCCGCTGAGGGACACGGCCAACTCGTCGTCATCTGTGGGCGGAATGAACATCTACGGCAACAGCTTGCGCGGCGGATGTGGCCGATACCTGTGACTGTGCAAGGTTTTGTGACCAACATGCCGGACTGGATGGGCGCTGCTGACTTGATCATCACCAAGGCTGGGCCAAGCACCATCGCCGAGGCGTTGGTCGTGGGCCTGCCCATTCTGCTCTGCAGTTTCATTCCCGGCCAAGAGGAGGGGAATGTGCCCTTCGTGGTGGAGCATGGCGCTGGCGTCTACGCTGAGAAGCCGACGGAGATCGCCCGCCGGGTGGGTGAGTGGCTGCGGCCCGGCAATACGATGCTGGTTCAAATGGCTGCGCGAGCCCGGGCACTGGGACGACCTGCGGCTGCGAAAGAGATCGCTGAGGAGATATTGCGACTGCTGCCGATTCGCTGATTTGAGCGAGAGTGAGTATAATGCCCGCTGTTGGTACATTGGTGAACTGGTAAAAGTGAACTGGCAAATTGGTCTTTCCGTCGGGTGATCCCCCAACTTGCCAATCTACCGACCTACCACACGTGAGGTACACAACATAAATGGACCAGAGCGGAAAGAAGACCCGCTGTAGTGTGGGCATCATAGCTCACAACGAGGAGAAGAACATCGGCACGCTGTTGCAGGCGATAATCGACCAGCATCTGCGCACGGTGGAAATCACTGAGATCATCGTTGTGGCCTCCGGTTGCACCGACGAAACGATACCCATCGTGCAGAAGTATCAGCAGGGGGACCCTCGCATCAAGCTGCTGGTGCAGCCATGCCGAGAGGGGAAGACGTCTGCTATCAACCTCTTCCTGCAAGAGGCGAAAGAGGACATCTGCGTTCAGGAGAGCGGCGATACACTTCCCCGCGAAGATGCTGTAGAGCACCTGGTGCGCATGTTTGCGGACCCTACCATCGGCATGACAGGGGCGCAGAAGATGGCCGTGGACACCCCCGATCACCTGGTGCAGCTATTCAGCCATTTGCGGCTGCGGATGGAACACCAACTTTGTCTGGATATCCCTCGCCTGGGGGAGATGATCGCCTACCGCAAGGTATTCGACCGCATTCCACCGGACGTGGCCATGGACGAAGCCTTCGTGGAGGCGCTGGTGATACAGCGAGGCTTGGACGTGAAGTATGCGCCCGATGCTATCGTCTACAACACTGGGCCGACCACGGTGAAGGACTTCATCAAGCAGCGGCGGCGCAATCACGCTGGCCACCTCTATCTCAAGCACAAGTACGGCCATGCCGTCTCCAGCATACAGACCCCTCGTGTGGTCAGAGTGGCCCTGAAAGAGGTGTGGGGAGCCATCCGGTTGCTCGGCGTCTTGGCAGCGTTGGCTCTGTTGGAAGGCTGGTCCCGGCTCCTGGGTTGGTACGATTTTGCCATTAGAAGGGACCGACACATGGTCTGGGACATGGCTTATACGCAGAAGTCGGATGTCCGCAGGCAGCGTGAGGACACCCAGGCGCTGATAGATGATCAGCCCACGGCGGCTGCGTTGCTTGTGGATCACAAATAGAGGGTTCAGTCGAAAGGCATCTCGTGAAAGACAAACTCCTGACCGCACTCAAGGTGGTGATCAGCTTCGCCCTGATCGCCTACCTGTTCAGCCGGGTCGATCTGGCCGAAGTGGGAAGTGTGCTGGCCTCGGCCCAGCCGGGATACCTGCTGCTGGCGTTGCTGCTGTAC
>CBDURC010000056.1:0-14875 GCA_965369635.1 uncultured Anaerolineales bacterium
GTGGACGACGAGCGACACACGAGATACGCGGAGGATAATGATGAAAATCGTCAGCGTTGAAGAAATGCGCCGCATCGAGCAAGCCGCCGATGCCGGCGGCTGGTCGTATGACACGATGATGGAACACGCTGGCCGTGCCGTGGCAACTGCCATACGAAAGCGCGTCAGCGACCTCCGCGAACGACTAACGCTGGTGCTGGCCGGTCCCGGCAATAACGGCGGTGACGGTCTGGTGGCCGCCCGCTACCTGCACGATGAGGGCTGCCCTGTCGCTGTGTACTGCTGGAAGCGCCGCAAGATCAGGAAGGAGAGCACGAAAGGGAGCACGAAAAGTAAGGAGGATGAGAACTACCGGCTGGTGCAGGAGCGGGGAATCCGCACCCTCCATGCCGCCGATGACGCCGACCTGAGCGAACTGCGCCGCCTGCTGCGCGAGGCCGACGTCATCGTGGACGCGTTCCTGGGGACAGGCGTTGCACGCCCCATCGGAGGACGGCTCAAAGACATTATGGACATTGTTGAACACGAACTTAGGAAGAAGAGGGCAACAATGGAAACAACGGAAATGAGAGAAGGCAGCCGTCTATTCCCGTCCTTTCCTTCCTTTCGCTCCTTTCCCTCTTTTCCATTTGTAGTCGCTGTAGATTGTCCCTCCGGCCTCAACTGCAACACCGGTGCCATCGACCCCGCCGCGCTCCCTGCCGACCTGACCGTCACCTTCGCCGAACCCAAGCGAGGCCATTGCCTGTTTCCCGGCGCGGCCGCTTGCGGCGAACTGGCGGTGGCGGACATCGGTACCGATCCTGCGCTGGCCACTGACATCTCCCTGGAACTGGCAACGCCGCAGATGATCGCCCGTCTGCTCCCGGCCCGCCCGCCTGATGCCCACAAAGGTACCTTCGGCAAGGCGCTGCTGGTCGTCGGCTCGGTGAACTACACCGGCGCCGCCTACCTGGCCGGCGGTGCCGCTACCCGTGTCGGTGCCGGTCTGGTAACCATGGCCGTGGCCGAGAGCCTCTACCGCGTCCTGGCGGTGGCGTTACACGAGCCCACCTGGTTGCTGCTCCCCGAAGAGACCGGCGTGATCGCTCCTGACGCCATCAAGCTGGTGCGAGAAAAGGCGGCCGGCTACCAGGCGCTGCTGCTGGGCTGCGGCCTGACGCAGGAGAAGCCCGCCGTGGAATTCGTGCAGCGCCTGTTGGACACTGACCAGGCAGCACAGCCGCGTATCGGTTTCGTCCACAGCCACGAAACAGCGGAGAAGCCAACGGCTTCTCTGCCGCCGCTGGTCATTGATGCCGACGGCTTGAACATCCTGGCCCAGGCACCTGATTGGCCTCAACGTGTGCCGCCGAACAGCGTGCTCACACCTCACCCTGGCGAAATGGCCCGCCTGTGCCGCTGCAAGACCAGCGAGGTCAGCGCTGATCGTTGGGGCCTGACGCAAGCCAAGGCCGCCGAGTGGGACCAGGTGGTGCTGCTAAAAGGGGCGTACACCGTCGTCGCCGCGCCGGACGGCCGCACCGTCGTCCTGCCCTTCGCCAACCCTGGCCTCGCCAGCGGTGGCACCGGCGACGTGCTAGCGGGCACCATCGTTGGCCTGCTGGCGCAGGGGTTGACCCCCTTCGACGCCGCCGTGGTCGGCGGCTACCTGCATGGTCTAGCAGGAGAGATCGTCCGAAAGGACCTGGGCGATGCAGGTATGGTCGCCGGCGACCTGTTGCCCAGGCTGCCGATGGCCATCCAAGCTATCGCCAACTAGCAAATCTGCGAATCAGCAGATCTAGGCCCAACACAGTCCAGTTAGGAGGGAGTTGAACTCTCAACCTCGGCAGTGCAATTGCCTCAGAACGGCTTATCCAAACCGTATTGGATCTAGGCCGCTGCTTCCTCGCCCTCCGGTCTGCCCAACAGCTCCTCTCGCTTCTTGACCGCGGCCTCTTTCCCTTCCTCGATAGCCTGTTCAAGTTTGGCCTTCTGCTCTTCCAGGATAATGCGTCCCCGCTCTTGCAGTTCCTCGGCACGCTGCCGGGCTTCAGCCGACAGCTCAGTCACCCGCTCCTTCAGTTCGATCCCGCTCTCCTCAAGCCGCTGGCGAGTCTCCTCACCCGACTGCGGGGCCAGGAGCAGCGCTGCCACCCCGCCCACGATAGCGCCTATGAGGAAACCTGCGAAGAACTCTCCTCCGCCTCCACGTTCGCTCATGCCTTCACCTCCATGATATGTTGGTAGATATGTTGGTAGTATGCTGGTACACTGGACAATCAATATCCGCCGGACTGCCCGTCTCAGGCCGTGTCGCCATCCCGACCGCCTGAACGGAAACCTGCCAGCGTCTTGGCTGCCTGACGCAGGCCGGAAACGTAACCAGCGACGTTCACCACAGGAGACACCAGGTGTTCACTAAGGAACGCTGTTGTCCCCTTCACCGTTCCCACAGTCTCCTGAGTCGCCTCCAGCATCGGCTTGACCTCCTCGCGCAGCATCTTGACCAGTTTGTACACTTGGATGGTCAATATCGCCAGCAGGATACCGACAACGATGGATTCTATCGCCAGGACAATGATCGCCACATCACGCACAGCAGCCATGTTGCACCTCGATTGCGTCTCGTTTGGTCCATTCTATCACACTTTCAGCCGATTGGCAATGAACAGGGCCATCCAGGAGAACAGGCTACCCTCCACCATGTGCACCTGCCCCACCACCAGCCATTCAAAATGCGTCAATTGCCCCACGCCTTGGCCCGCAGCGAAGCCTGCTACCGCTGCCAGGGTGAAAACTCCCAGGTCGCGCAGCGTCCGCCCCTGCCACAGGTGAAACAGTGCAGCGTAGATCAGAGCAATCACCAGGCTCAGAAGCAACGCGGGTGATAACAGTAAGTCAAGCATGTTGGTGTCCTATTGGGATTTGGTATTTGGTATTGCTTGTTCGATTGTCCCGCCGCCGAGACAGGCCTCGCCGTCGTAGAACACAACCGCCTGGCCCGGAGTGATGTCCCTCAGCAGCTCCCCGAAGACCACCCGCACCCGGCCGCACCCCAACGGCGAGACCGTGGCTGGTGCATCCTGCGCCCGGTAGCGAATCTTGCCCGTCACCGCTAGCGGTACTGAAGGCCACTCGCTGGAGACGAACGAGACCTCGCCAGCCGTCAGCTCGCGCCGCCCCAGCACCGACTCCGGCCCTACCACCAGAGCGTTGCGGCCGGCGTCTATCTCCAGCACATACAGTGGCTCTGCGGCGGCGATGCCCAGCCCCTTCCTCTGCCCGATGGTGTAGAAAGCCAACCCCTGGTGCATGCCCAGCCGTTGCCCTGCCTGGTCGAGTATCGGCCCTGGGCAAACCGCCTGCGGAGCATGGCGTCGCAGGAAACGACGATAGTCATCTCCACCCACGAAGCAGAGATCCTGGCTCTCCGCCCGTTCCGCCACAGGCAGCATACGGGCTCGCGCCATCTCCCTCACCTGCGCTTTGGTGAACTCGCCCAAGGGGAAACACACGTGCGCCAGCGCCTCCTGTCCTAGCATATACAGCACGTACGATTGATCCTTCGACGCATCCACGCCGCGCAGCAGGCGGTAGCGCTCGCATCCATCGCCTGGCGGCAGCACGCGGGCGTAATGCCCCGTCACCAGCAAGTCGGCTCCCAGGCCCCGTGCATGGCGCAGCAGGTAGCCGAAGCGGATATGTCGGTTGCAGGTCAGGCAGGGATTCGGTGTGCGGCCAGCGGCATAGGCGGCGACAAAGGGCTCCACAACGCGCGTCTTGAAAGTCTCCTCGACGTTGAGCAAGCAGAAAGGGATACCCAGCAACGTAGCAACGCCTCGGGCGCTCTCCACCGCGTCAGGGGTGCAGCAAAGATTGTGGCCGCACCCTTCCTGGTGTGGCTCTGCCCAAAGGCGCATCATCACGCCGATAACCTCATGGCCTTGCTCTACCAACAGAGCCGCGGCTGTGGAGCTGTCCACGCCACCACTCATGGCCACCACGACCCGTCTCCTACCAGAACCCAAAGATCTTCCTCCTCGCAGCGATGGCGGCCAGATTCCAGTCATGTGCCAACACAAAACCGCCGCAGCCTGCTCTCGGGCCGGGCGGATGCAAGGCAAGATCACGCACTGGGGATTCCATTAGCGCGAACCCTCCAGTTCGTGGATCAAGGATTGTCTCCTTACCAGGGCTGCATTCCGGGCAGACAGCAAGACAGTAGACCGCTTCTGTCACAGTATAGCACCAAGATGCTGGATAGTCAAGAGGGCAAGAACCGCACAAAGACCTGATTGCCCAGCAGCCGCCCCCGCTTGCTTATCCTGATCCGATCCGGCAGCCGTTCCAGGAGACTTGCGGACTCGAGTGCCGCAATCTCCCCAGCGTACATATGCAGCAGTGAGTGCCCGAAGCGACGTTCGAAGGCATCATAGGACACGCCCTCCTGCACCAGCCGCAGGCCAAGCATCATCGACTCTGCCATGGCCAGCGGTTCATCGATCTTCTCGCTGCCCGCGACAGGCGGTTGGACCTTCTCCAGTCGCTCGATGTACTCGGCAGGTACGCGCACGTTCCACCATCGCCGCCCGTCGAGGCTAGAATGCGCCCCCGCACCGAAACCCAGATACGGCCCATTATGCCAATAGGTCAGATTGTGACGACAAGAAAACCCTGGAGATACTCCTGCGCCCCCAGGCTCATCAACCTCGTTCCTCGCCCAATTGGAGATCTCGTAGTGAACATAGCCCGCGCCGGCCAGCTCGTCGCTGGCTATCAGGTAGAAATCAGCTGCCAGATCGTCGTCGGGCGGGGGGACGTGGCCTTCGGCCACCTCGCGGGCCAATGGTGTGCCGTCCTCGATGCTCAAGGCATAGAGGGAGAGGTGCTCGGGGGCAAGAGCGATGGCGCGGCAGAGGGTGCGCCGCCAGGTTCCTCTCCGCTGTCTCGGCAGACCGAAAATGAGATCGAGGTTGATGTTAGCAAAGCCAACCGCACGGGCAGCGTGAAAGGCTGACTCCGCCTCCTCAACCGTGTGGACGCGCCCCAGAAGGCGCAACTCGTCATCATCAAAGCTCTGTACCCCCAGGCTAAGGCGGTTGACGCCCAGACACCGCAAGTCGGCAAAGCGTTGCCGGTCTACCGTGCCCGGGTTGGCCTCGCAGGTAATTTCGGCATCGGGGTGCACGGTGAAGGCCTGGCGGCAAGCAGACAGAGTGTTAGCCAAAAGATCAGGGGACAACAGCGTCGGCGTGCCTCCGCCCAAATAGACGGTCTCCACCGGTGGATGATGCCAGCGCTGACCAGCGATAGCAATCTCTGCTACCAGCGCACGGACGTAGAGAATGAAGAGATGATCCAGCCCAGCGTAGGAGTTGAAGTCGCAGTAGGCGCACTTGCGTTGGCAGAACGGAAGGTGGATGTATAGACTCAGAGTATCGAGGCTCAAAGCGCTCCCTTGTTTGCAAAGCGGAAGCCATGGCCGCGCACGGTGACCACATACTGATGCTCGGAGTCTAGCTCCGCCAACCGTTCTCGAAGGCGGCGCACCAGAGCATCTATGGCCTGTTCCGACACCCCCTCTTCCAACACCTCAGACCAAACGGTGCGCACGACTACCTCACGGTTGACGATGCTGCCATCACCTTCAACCAGAAGCTTGAGCAGGCGGTACTGGGCTGGGGAGAGGGGAGGCTCCAGCAGGCAGCCTTCCATGTACACTTGACGTGTGGCTTCATCCAGCCGCAACCCCGCCTCCTCTGCCTCAGGGAAGGTCAAGGGAGCCGTGGCACCAGCGTCCACGAAAGCCAGCTTGAAGCGCAAGGCGATCTGGATCTCGTCGCCATCTTCCAGCACCTGCGGCGCCGTCAGCTCGCGGCCATTGACATGCGTGCCATTCTTGCTGTCCAGGTCCTCCACGGAGTAGCGGCCATCCGCCCACGAGATGCGGGTATGGTAACGGGAGACGTGGCGATCACGAAGAATGACGTCACAGTCCTCGCCACGGCCGATCGTGAGCGCACCCTGTTGATCCAACGGCCATCGTTGCCCCATTCCCGCACCCTGCTGCAAGATGAGCATCGCGCTCTCACGAATATCAGCCATTACACTTTGCCTCCACTTGACAAGACGTCAGACATAGGCCATAATTGCGTCCGATGAACGCACCGCTGCCCAGCGGAACCGTGCTGCGGTCCCGCTACAAGATCGTCGAATTGATAGGCCAGGGGGGCATGGGCGCTGTCTACCACGCCGAGGATCTGCGACTCAAGGGACGCCAATGCGCCCTGAAGGAGATCCGTCCTGAGTTGGGAGGCATCCCCGAGGTGCTGGCCCAGACGCGCGAGCAATTCTATCGCGAGGCCAGCGTCCTGGCGCGCCTCGATCACGCCACGCTTCCCAAAGTCTCCGACTACTTCTCCCACGAAGGCCGAGAATACCTGGTGATGGATTACGTGCCCGGCCCCAATCTCAGGGAGGTGCTGAACAACGCACGACGGCAGGGCAGGTTTCTCACCGAGGAAACGGTGCTCGGATGGGCACGGCAGCTTTGCGATGCGCTGCAATACCTGCACAGCCAAAAACCGCCGGTGCTGCACCGCGATATCAAACCCTCCAACATCAAGCTGACCCCTCGCGGCCAACTCAAGCTGGTGGACTTCGGGTTGGTCAAACTGCTGCTGCCCGACGATAGTCGTACCGTTACGGTCGTGCAAGGCCGGGGCACCGTGCAGTACACGCCATTGGAGCAATACGGCGGCGACACCGGGCACACGGATGCGCGTGCCGATATCTACTCGTTGGGAGCGACACTCTATCACCTGCTGACCGGCAAGCCACCCGCCGATGCCAAGGAACGTTTCCTCAGACCTGGGAGTCTCACACCGCCGCGAAGCATTAACCCTGACATCTCGCCCCAGACGGAGCGAGCCCTGCTGCAAGCCATGGCCATGCACCCGGACCAACGTCCGGCCTCCGCCGCCGAGTGGCAAGCTATGTTGTTCAGCACACCGCCCACGGCCCAAACCGTCGGCGTCAACGTGGCCACTCGCGCCGAGTGGGCACAGGCAGCGCAGGTCAACCGCTGGCTGATCGCGGCAACGCTCAGCCTAGCCACACTGGCCCTGCTGGTCACCCTCTTCGCTCCGCCACTGCCCAGCGAACCCTCTCAGCCTTTCGTCCCTTTCGTGTCCCCAACCGAAGGCAGCACACCGGCTGCACTCACGACCCAGACGCCGGCGGCCTCGCCCTGAATCATCTACGGCTCTCGGCGGCACGAACGGCCTGCCAGCCACGGACCAGCAGAGGCAGCGATCCGCCGACGAAGGCGACAACAGCCGCACCCCACGGCCCCATCCCCCGTTGTAGCCAACTTGCGCCGGGCAGCCAGCCCAGGCCGTACAGCACGTAGGCCGCCAGTCCGCCAATCAATCCCCACAACGCCGAAGCCAGCAACCTGATGGGCGAATGTCCCATGCTCATGGCCAGCCAGCAACCAATGGACCCCGCGCCGGCCGTGGCCAGCAATCCCAGCACGAAGGCTAGACCGTTCACACGCGGCGGCGGAGGAGGCGGAGGCGACAGAGCGGGGGTGGGCGTGGGTGTAGGAACAGATGTGGCCGTCATTGTAGGTGTGGCACTTGGTGTGGCTGTCGGCGTAGGCGTCGGCGTAGGCGTCGGCGTAGGCGTTGACGTGGGCGTGGGCGTCTCGGTGGGCACTACCGTGGCAATGGTCGCCGGCTCGTCGCCCTGGATGCTCACAACCAACATCGTGGACTGCTGCGCCGGCAGGCTGCTGGCCGTGACCCACAACTCCCCCATGCGCTCCAGGGTCACGCTGATCTCGGCGATGCCATCAACCGTCGTCCTTCTCTGGCGAGGCAACTCCAACGCATCGGCCGGATAGAACAGCTTGAACTCCACTGGCGTGCCATCGGGCACAGGATGGCCATTGCGGTCGAGAATGACGCTGGTTCGCAGGCTCAATGTGTCCCCCACCTCCACGCCGATCGTTTCCACAGGCTCTTCCTCGGCAGTCATGTCTGCCAGCATGATCTGAATGATCCGCGCCGGGTCCGGTTCGGTGCGCTCAATGAGGTTGTAGTTGATCCCCGCCACACTGACCGGCAGCGCACCTGTGGGCGTGAACTCCCTGAATAGTGCCCGCACCGAAGCCTCCAGAAATGGCTGCGTCTTGGCGTAGATGCCGTAGTAGGCCGTCAGCTTGCTGACCTCAGTGGTGTCCAGGAAGTAGGGCGCATTGTAGGCCAGAGCAATCAGGTTCTTGCCTCGCAGGCTGTCGGAACGCAGCCGCAGGAACTCCTTTACAGCGTTGGAGTCAGGGTGATCTTCCAGGTTCAGGTCCAACATGGCGAAGATGATCCACTCGGCGTCTTGGATCAGAGCTTCAGTCTCCAGCACTGTGGCTTCATCCATGTCGTCCCGCAAGAACGCCTTGAGCTGACCGAAGGTGAGACTGTTCACCCTCTCCGGATCCACCTGACCGCTCGCCTCCGGGCCATAGAGACGCAGCATGATCTCCTCCAGGGCCGTCGGCGATATCCAAGGAAACTCAGGACAATCAGCGCACTCGCGGTCTTGGCGAGCATCGGTGAAGATCAGGGTGTTTTCGTCAGCGAGAGGCGCACTGGGCAGTCGGTCGGCCAGTTCCTCGAGCCCCGGATAGATAATGGTGACCGCCTCGCGGGCTACCTGGGCGACGGCGATCTGGCCCTGGTTCATTGCCTCGCTCAGAGCATCCACTGAGACCCGGTTGCTCAGCCAGTCCAGTTGCGGGTAGAGACGGAGCTTGAGGGCCAGGATGCGGGCAACCGCAGCATCCACCCTCTGCTGAAAGTCGGGGTCGCTCTCGTAGTTATCACGGAAGAACCGGATGGTCTCCTGCATGTTCGTCAGTTGCTCAGCCCAGTCGCCGGTGAGAGAGAACTGCGAAAGGAGCAGCAAGTCGTTCCCGGCCAGGAACGCTTCCCGAGCGATCTGCCGGTGTGGGAACTTCTGCAGTTGCGGGTCGTAGTGGCGGCGCACTGCGGGCACGCCCAGAGAATCGGTGACCAGCACGCCCCCCTGCTCGCGCCAGGCGGCAAATTCAGGCAGGGCCATGAGGTCCTGCAACTGGGCGGCCAGGCTGATGGGCGGGGTGAGCTGGCGGATGTTACCCTGAAAGCCCCGATAGCGAATGTGAGAAGACATCAGCGCCGCAGTGCTACCAGACCAATCGCCGGCCTCCGCACCACGAACCACCGCGGCGAAAGGGGCCAGCTCAACGGAGCGTAACTCCTGCAGCGACTTCTGCACCGTGGCCACCTCCTCGTCCGGACGGCGGTCGCTGCCCCCCTGGCCGGGGAAGTGCTTGGCCACCGTCGCCACGCGGCCGTTGCTGCCCTCATGTACCCCTCGAATGTACGCCTGCCCCAGCACCCCCACCCAGTAGGGATCTCCCCCAAAGGTTCGAGTGCCCAGATCCCCCTTGCCGCCGGGCCGTGGGTTGTCGAGCACGTCCAACGATGGGCCCAGGAGGAGATTGACCCCCACCGCTGCCAGCTCTCGGCCCACGATCTCTCCGACAGCCTGTGCGTTGGCCGGATTCCAGGTTGCACCGATAGCCATGTTGTTAGGCAGAGGGGTGAAACCGTTGAAGAGATAGCTATGGGGGTAGCCATCCCCCTCTTGGACAATGGCCACAAACAGCGGAATGGGAAAGCTCTCGGAAGGATGCGTGGGGGTGACAATCGCAGCCGCCTCAGTCTCGGCTCGAACGGAGGGCGCCAGCGGGGCAATCAACGGCTGACTGAAGGTCAGGGTTTGCATGTCGTCCGTGAGCTGCGCCACCTGGGCTGGGGTATCGCCCTCGTTGCGGAAATTGCCATTGGAAGCCAGCAGGACCACACCCCCCACACGGTAGTCGCGAATGAACTGGGCGATGTCGGAGTTCGGCCCGACGTCCGTGCCCACGAAGGAAACCAAGAAGAGCTGTCCGACCTTGTCGATAGTGGGCATCTGGGCCATTAACTGCTCAACTGCCCCCAGAGGCTCCTGCGCGGCGGAAGGCCGCGATGCACACAGCCCGCCAAGTGCCAAGACCATTGTCAAGAACCATCTGGAGATTTCAGCCGTTCGTTTCCTCACGCTACATATCCTCCGAACACAAGTATACCCATTTCTGCAACAGACGTCAATTCCCCGTTCCCATCCTCCACTTACCATTTCCACGTGGCGAATTGCCCGCACTCCGGAAGTGATGTATAATCCTGATCGGTAAAGGACATGAACCAAGACGCGATCGCAGTGGGAGTCGTCACCCTCGACCCCGCTCGCTTCGTGGCCACAATGGGCAGAACGTGGGCGACACTGGCGACACTGGCGACACTGAAGGAGGACGTCCCCCCGCTGCGCTAGCTGGGGGTATTGGTCATCTGCACTGGGCTGTATCCGGTAGGACGCAGCTCGAGGCCTGGCATCTGCAGAAGGCCGGCCGGCGTTACCATAGGCAGAAAGAGACACATGCGAGCTTTGATCACCGGCGGGGCCGGCTTCATAGGCAGCCATTTGGCGGAGGCGTTACTTGCCGAAGACGAGGCAGTGACGATTGTTGACGATCTTTCCACAGGCAGCCTCGCCAACATCGAGCACCTGGCAGACAATCCCAACTTCCGCTACACCATCGCCAGTATCACCAACGACACTGTGATGGATGGCTTGGCGGCTGAATGTGACATCATCTACCACCTGGCGGCAGCAGTAGGGGTTGAGCTGGTCATCCGCGAACCGCTGCGCACCCTGCAAACCAACGTGCTGGGCACCGAGATCGTGCTGCGGTGCGCCAGCCGCCACGACAGGAAGGTGCTGTTGGCTTCGACCTCTGAGGTCTACGGCAAGAGCGCGGACGTGCCCTTCCACGAGGAGGGCGACAGGGTGCTGGGCCCCACCACTCGCACGCGTTGGTGCTACCCAGCCTCCAAGGCCCTGGACGAGTTCCTGGCCCTGGCCTATCACAGCGAGCAGGGCCTGCCAGTGATCATCGTTCGCTTCTTCAACACCGTAGGGCCGCGGCAAACGGGACGCTACGGCATGGTCATCCCCCGCTTCGTGCGTCAGGCATTGGCGGGAGAGTCGATCACTGTTTACGGTGACGGTCTGCAGACCCGCTGCTTCGCCGACGTGTCAGACGTAGTGCGTGGCGTTGTCACCCTGGCCAGCCATCCCGGAGCGGTGGGCCAGGTGTTAAACATCGGCAGTACAGAAGAGGTGACCATCTTGGAACTGGCCCAGCGGGTCAAGGCGTTGACGGGCAGCCGCTCGCAGATCGTTTTCGTGCCCTATGACCAGGCCTATGGCGAGGGCTTTGAGGACATGCGGCGTCGGGTGCCGGACCTGAGCAAAATATCCAGGCTAGTCGGCTACCGGCCGCAGATCAGACTGAACCAGATACTGCGGAAGGTCATTGCGCATCATAGAACGCCGATGACGGGACAATAGCGGATACTCCAGGTGATCGAGTTGCTGTACAAGGAAACCACGGGAAGAGATTCTGCGCGCTTACGGAGAATGACATGAGAGACAGACTACTACAACTCATCCCTGAATTCGACCTTATCGAGGACTCTGAGTTGCGCGAGAAAACACTGCAGGTCTGGAAAGCGGCAATGGATCGGGGTGGCTGGACACCTGATGCATTGGCCGAGATGCCCTTCACCCTGCTTTTCAACCCCTGTCCGGCCAGCTACATCGAGCACATTCGGGCGGTGACGCTGACCGCGCTGCGGGCGGCAGAGGTGTTCGCCCAGATCTACGGCGACCGAGTGCCCATCAACCGCGATTACCTGATCTCCGGCGGCTTGCTGCACGACATCGGCAAGCTACTGGAATACGAGAACAGAGACGATGGGATGACGGTACAGACCCGCTATGGCCGCCTGATCCGCCATCCCTTCTCCGGCGCGGCGCTGGCCGCCGAGTTCGGCCTGCCGGAGGACGTGATGCACATGATCGCCGCCCACGCCGGTGAGGGAGAGAAGGTCAAGCGCACCCCAGAGGCCACGCTGATCAACAAGGCCGATTTCATGAGCTTCGAGAGCCTGCGGGATCTGCAGGTGAAGAAGGAATTGGCAGCGAAGCTGGGATAGGTCAGGACCATCCCCCAGGAGCAAGATGGACGAGAGCGACAAACGGGCAGACGACCCTAGTTCTTGCATAGGCATACAAGATAAAGACCATCCTACTATGGTCGGGACATGAGGCGCGCCTGAGCATTCGCTGACCCTTGGCCTCCTCACAGCCCGAGCATGGGAGCACATCAAGGAGGCCACTATGGAGCAGCGAGTGCTAGATCAGACGCTGGCGCAGGTGCGCGCCTACCTCGAGGCCAACGACTTGGCAGGAGCCATCGCCCTCATCGAGGCTCTGCGCCCGCCCGATCAGGCCGACGTCTTCGAAGAGCTACGGCTCGGCCAGCAGGAGATTCTCCTACCCCGACTGGACATCGAAGACGCCGCCGACATTCTGGAGGAACTGGAGGACGAAGACGCCGCCGAACTGGCCAGCCGCCTCGACGTCAACACGCTGGCCCCCATTCTCGACGAGATGGCCAGCGATGAGGCAGCCGACCTGCTGGGCGACCTGAATCCGGAGCAGGTGAGCCAAGCGCTGGCCCAGATGGCCGACGCCGACTGGGTGCAGGCACTGCTGGTGTTCCCCGACGAGACCGCCGGTGGCCTGATGACCACCGAGTTTCTGGCTCTGCAGCGCGACATGACCAGCGCCGAGGCCCTGGCCACCGTCCGGCAATGGGCACCCGAAGAGGAAGCGGCCTACTACCTGTTCGTCGTGGATCAAGATGGCCACCTTCGCGGCGTGGCCAGCCTGCTGGACCTGATCAAGGCCCCGCCCAGAGCCCGGCTGGGCGAGGTCATGGACCCGGACGTCATCCACATCCTGGCCGACGCCGATCAGGAGGAGTGTGCCCGGCTCATGACCCACTACGACGTCATGAGCCTGCCGGTGGTAGACCGGAACCACTTGCTCCTGGGCGTCATCACCGTGGACGACCTGGTGGACGTGCTGGAGGACGAGGCCACCGAGGACATCCAGCGCTTGGGCGGTGCGTTGCCCCTGGATCGGCGCTACTTGGACACCTCGGTGCTGCAGGTGACCTGGAAGCGCATCGGCTGGCTGTTGCTGCTCTTCGTGACGGGGACGCTCACCGCCAGCGTGATGCGCTACTTCGAGCCCCTGCTGACCACGGAGGTGACCCTGGCCTTCTTCGTGCCCTTGCTCATTGGCACCGGCGGCAACGCCGGCTCCCAGACCACAGCGACCATTATCCGTGCCCTGGCAGTGGGAGACGTAGACTGGAGAGATGTGCTCACGGTGTTCTGGCGCGAGTCCCGTGCGGGCATTCTGCTGGGTCTGGCCATGGCCGTCGTGGGCTTCATACGGGCACTCACCTATGGCACGACGGGCCCGCTAGCCCTGGCTGTGAGCAGCGGGCTTCTGGCCATCGTCCTTTGGGCCAACGTGGTGGGTGCGCTGCTGCCACTGCTGGCCGCCCGGCTGAAGATTGATCCCACGATGATCTCGGGCCCATTGATGAGCACCTTGGTGGACGCCACAGGGCTCTTCATCTACTTGGCCATCGCCAAGGCAATCCTGCAAATCTGAAAGGCATACCCATGTCTGGACGGACCATCATCGAGAAGATCATCCAAACGCACAGCGACGAAACGGTCGCGCCGGGGCGCATTGTCTGGATGGACCTGGATTTGCGCACAGCTCGAGACTTCGCCGGCGCCAATGTGGTGCAGAACTTCCGCACGCACTACGGCAACAGTCCCGTAGCCGACGCCAGCAAAACCTTCTTCACCTTCGACTGCGTCGTCCCGGCCAAGACCATCCCCTACGCCAACAACCAGCACATCTGCCGCCGGTGGGCGAGCGAGAAGGGAATCAAGGTCTACGACGTGGACGCCGGTATCGGTTCGCACGTAGCCATCGAGGAAGGGCTGGCCTACCCGGGCTGCACCTTCGTGGGGACCGATTCCCATCTCAACATCCTGGGCGCCATCGGCGCCTTCGGCCAGGGGATGGGCGACCAGGACATCGCTTTCGGTTTCAAGACCGGCAAGACCTGGTTCGAGGTGCCACTGACGATGAAGGTGGTGATAGAGGGAGATCTACGCCCTCCCTGCACGGCGCGGGACCTGACTCTGGCAGTGCTGCGAGAACTCGGCTCCAGCGGCGCGCTGGGCCGGGCGGTGGAGTTCTACGGCTCGGCCATCGAAGATCTCGACCTGTCTGGCCGCATCACGCTGGCCAGCCAGATCACGGAGATGGGCGGCATCATCGGTTTCATCCCGCCCTCAGAGGAAGTACTGGCCTTCTGCGGCGAGCGGGCGGGGCGAGGGATGCCCGGCGTGTATGCCGATCCCGACGCTGAGTACTGTGAAGTGGTGGAGGTAGACATCACCGATCTGGAGCCACTCATCGCCTGCCCGCCTAACCCGGCCAACGTGAAGCCGGTGCGGGAACTGGCCGGCACGCGCATCGACTCTGTCTTCCTCGGCTCCTGCACCAACGGCCGCTTCGAGGACTTCGCCGCTGTGGCCGAGGTCGTCGAGGGCAAGCGCATCGCTCCCTGGGTCATGGCCTCGGTCGTGCCCGCCACCCGCAAGGTGTACGCGCGCATGCTGCAGGGAGGTCTGTTGCAAGCATTGTTCGAGGCTGGCTTCATCATCAGCAACCCCGGCTGCGGAGGCTGTGCTTCGGGGCAGATCGGCATGACCGGCCAGGGGCAGGTGCAGGTGAGCACCAGCAACCGCAACTTCCGCGGCAAGCAGGGTGCAGGCGACACCTACCTGGCCAGCCCGCTGACGGC
>CBDURC010000057.1:0-14760 GCA_965369635.1 uncultured Anaerolineales bacterium
CCGGTTTGCCATTCGGGAGGGTGGTCGGACGGTTGGCGCGGGCGTGTTGACCAGGATCATCGAGTAGGGCGCTGCTGCCCGGTGTGGCAGCGGCTGCTGAGCCGGATGGTAGGCAGGAGAGATTATGGCAAATAAGCGTATCCGCATCAGACTCAAGGCGTACGATCATCGTGTTCTAGACAACTCTGTGCGGCAGATCGTGGATGCGGCCGAGCGAACCGGAGCTGTGGTCGTGGGACCTGTCCCACTGCCTACGAGGATAGAGAAGTTCACCGTGATACGTTCGCCGTTCATCGACAAGGACTCGCGAGAGCAGTTCGAGATTCGGACGCACAAGCGGCTGATTGACATCCTGGATCCAGGAGCCAAGACCATAGACAATCTGATGCGCCTGAATTTGCCGGCAGGAGTGGACATTGAGATCAAGCTATGATCTGTGATGCGTAGACGCGTAACTCATGGCGGGTGTGGTCCTTGCCGCCATAGGCTACGCCTTGTGAGTTGTGAATTCAATCGGGGATGATGTGGCTTGTGCCCCAGGCCAACAGTCCCATGGATGGAGGATGGCATGAAGGGTATTCTGGGCAAGAAGGTGGGCATGACCCAGGTTTTCGATGACCGGGGAGAGGTCATTCCTGTGACTGTCATCGAAGCTGGGCCTTGTTTTGTGACCCAGGTGAAAACCGAAGAGAGGGATGGCTACACGGCTGTCCAGATGGGCTTCCAGGAAATCAAGCCGAAGCGCCTGACTGGCGGGGAACTGCAACATCTGCAGAAGAACCAACTGCCGCCGTTGCGCTACCTTCGTGAGATACGCGTGTCGGATGTCCAAGACTACGAGGCAGGGCAGAAGATCACCGTCGGCACCTTTGACGAGGGTGAGTTGGTGGATGTCACTGGTACGTCCAAGGGGCGTGGATTCGCTGGCGGTATCAAGCGACATGGCTTCCGGCGAGGGCCGAAGACGCATGGCCAGTCGGACCGAGAGCGGGCTCCTGGTTCAGCCGGTTCGGGCACGCGAGTGGGCCACGTGCGCAAGGGCAAGCGCATGCCCGGGCACATGGGTAACGTTCGGGTGACGGCGCAGCGCCTGCTGGTGGTCAAGGTAGATCCGGAGCGCAACCTGCTGCTGGTTAGGGGAGCGGTGCCGGGGCCGAAGAAGGGGCTGTTGATCATCAGAGAAGCCCGCAAGCAAGGGTAGACTCGAGTCGTGGGAGAAGGCGATGCTACTTCCGGTCTATAACATGGTCGGGGAAAAGGTTGGCGAGACAGAGTTGGCGGATGAGATTTTCGCGGTCCCGATCAACGAAGCTGTGATGCACCAGGCATTGCTGCGTCAGTTGGCCAACGCCCGCCTGGGTACTCATAAGACGAAGAAGCGCGGTGAAGTCAGCGGCGGTGGTCGCAAGCCGTGGCGGCAGAAGGGCACTGGCCGTGCCCGCCAGGGCAGCATTCGGTCTCCCCAGTGGCGCAAGGGCGGCACTGTCTTCGGGCCACAGCCACGCTCCTACCGCCAGAAGATGCCTCGGAAGATGCGTCGGTTGGCCGTGCGCTCGGCGCTTTCGGTCAAGGCGGCAGCGGAGCAGATCATCCTCCTGGATACCCTGCGCATGGAGGAGTCCAGAACCAAACAGATGCTTGCTCTCTTGGACAGCTTGGGCATCCAGGACAGTGCGTTGATCCTGTTGTCCAGGAAGGATGAAGCGGTGGAGCGTTCTGCGCGCAACGTTCCTGAGGTCAAGACGCTCAGGGCCAACTACCTGAACATCCGGGACATCCTGGGCTACGACCACCTCGTGCTGCCCTTGGAGGCTCTGGAAGTGGTCGAGGCCATTTGGGGGTGAGTAGACAGGGGGTTGACTTATGCACATCTATGAAATCCTGAAGCGCCCGATCATCACAGAGAAGTCGCAAGACCAAGTGGACCTCTTCGGCCAGTACACCTTCGAGGTGGATCGCAGAGCGAACAAACATCAGGTGAAGGAGGCGATTGAGGAGATTTTCGACGTCACGGTGCTGTCTGTGAACGTTATGACCGTACCGCCGAAGCGAGGGCGCCATGGCAATCGCATTGTGGTGAAGAAGCCGAAGTGGAAGAAAGCCGTTGTCACCCTGGCTCCTGGCGCGACGATTTCGATCTTCGAAGGGGCATAGGTCATTTGCTACGCGTAGATAGGGAGAACCATGGCCATTAAAGTCTATAAGCCCACCTCGCCAGGACGGCGGGACATGAGCGGCTTCACATTTGAAGAGATCACGCGCAGCAAGCCCGAAAAGTCGCTGCTGGCCCCTATGCGCAAGAAGGCGGGGCGAAACCATCGGGGCAAGATCACTGTCCGACATCGTGGGGGCGGGCACAAGCGGCGCTACCGGATCATTGATTTCAAGCGGGACAAGTTGGGTATCCCAGCGCGGGTGGCGTCCATTGAGTATGACCCCAACCGCTCGGCGCGCATTGCCTTGTTGTTCTATGCTGATGGGGAGAAACGCTACATCATCGCTCCTCAGTCGATGAAGGTGGACGACAGGACGATGTCCGGTCCAGAAGCTGATATCCGGGTGGGCAATGCGCTCCCCCTCGCCAATATTCCTTTGGGAACCATGATCCACAATATCGAGTTGCAGCCAGGCCGCGGCGGCCAGTTGGTCCGGGCTGCTGGCACTTCGGCGCAGTTGATGGCAAGGGAGGGGAAGTACGCTCACATTCGCTTGCCTTCGGGTGAGGTGCGCTTGATCAGCGTCCGCTGCATGGCCACCATAGGTCAGGTTGGCAACGTGGAGCATGCCCACATCCGGCTGGGCAAGGCGGGGCGTAGGCGGTGGATGGGTTGGCGGCCGGCGGTGCGCGGCTCCGCTATGGACCCATCTTCGCATCCTCACGGAGGTGGCGAGGGCCGCTCGCCGATTGGCATGCCTGGACCCAAGACGCCGTGGGGCAAGCCCACGTTGGGCTACCGAACCCGCCGCAACAAGCGTACGAGCAAGTACATCGTGCGACGGCGTGGGAAGACAAGAGGCTAGGCGGAGGTGATGCATGGCTAGATCGCTGAAGAAGGGGCCGTTCGTGGAGCCGAAGCTGTTGCGACGCATCGAGGGGATGAATCGAACGGGCGAGAAGCGAGTCATTCGCACCTGGTCTCGTGCTTCGACTGTGTTCCCGCAGATGGTGGGGCACACGATTGCGGTGCACGATGGCCGGCGGCACGTGCCGATCTACATCACCGAGAATATGGTAGGCCACAAGCTGGGGGAATTCGCCCCTACTCGCACCTTCCGAGGCCATGTGCCGAGGGAAAAGAAGGGTAAACGGTGGTAGGACCGATGCCAAGACAGGCCATTGGACCTGTTTAGCGTGAGGTGACGTGGGATCATGGCAGAAGAAGTCAAGGGTTTCCAAATACGCGCAGTGAAGAGGTATCTGGGTATTTCACCGCAGAAGGTGCGTTTGGTCATCGACCAGGTGCGGGGCGAGCATGTAGATGATGCCCTGGCACTATTACGGTTCCTGCCTCAGGGGGCGGCGCCGCCGGTGGCCAAGCTCATCCGCTCGGGCATCGCCAGTGCGGAGGAGAACTTTGGCCTGAGTCGGGAGGATCTCTGGATCGCCGAGATCACTGCTGATCAGGGGCCAACCCGGAAATGGCGCCGCTTCGGTGCGCGGGGGCGGTTCAAGCCGATACTACGACGGTCTTCGCATGTCGTCGTGGTTTTGGAAGAGCGGCTATCCGACTGAGGGTCGAGACACGAGGCATAGAGGGACTCACGACTTGCCGCGGCGGGCGGCCTAGGCAGCAAGGAGGGTTACATTGGGGCGCAAAGTGCATCCGATCGGTTTCCGCTTGGGGATCATCAAAGACCACCAGAGCCGTTGGTACGCGGAGGGAGCAGACTACGCGCGCTTGTTGGCGGAGGACCGTCTGGTCCGGCGCGTGATCCAGGAGGAGGCGCCACGGGCGATGATCTCGAAGATCGAGATCGAACGCTTCCCCAAGCAGATATGGGTCTGGGTGCATTCAGGCCGACCGGGCGTGATCATCGGCCGCAAGGGTGTGCACATCAAGGCGCTGCGAAGCAAGCTGCAGGAATTGACGGGCAAGCGAGTGAAGATAGAGATCGAGGAGATCTCTCGTCCCGACATGGATGCCTATCTTGTGGCGCAGAATGTTGCAGAACAGCTTGGGCGGCGGATTTCCCACAAGAGGGCTATGAAGCGGGCGGTAAGCCGAGCGATGAACGCGGGTGCCCAGGGGATGATGATCACCTGCAAAGGTCGGCTATTCGGCGCTGAGATGGCCCGAAGGGAAACCGTGCGTGAAGGACGCGTTCCGAGACACACGCTGCGCGCGGATATTGATTATGCTCAAATAGAAGCGCTGACCACCTTTGGTCGCATTGGGGTGAAGGTGTGGATCTACAAGGGCGAGATCCTGCCGGAGAAGGCGTCGCAGGCAATGGTGGTATGAGGGGAGGATTGTTCTCGTGTTGATGCCTAAGCGGGTGAAGTATCGCAAACACCATCGTGGGCGAATGAAGGGAAAGGCCTATCGTGGGAGCAAGGTGTCCTTTGGCGAGTATGGCCTGCAAGCGTTGGAACCGTGTTGGATGACCAGCCGCCAGATCGAGGCTGCCCGTCGCGCCATCGTGCGGCACGTTCGCCGCAGTGGCAAGCTCTGGATTCGGGTGTTTCCGGACAAGCCCGTAACTAAGCGCCCGGCGGAAACACGTATGGGCAAGGGTAAGGGAAACGTGGATCACTGGGTCGCGGTGGTCAAGCCAGGGCGGATGCTCTTTGAGATTTCCGGTGTCAGTGAGGAGTCAGCGCGTAGTGCTATGCGGTTGGCCTCGCACAAATTACCGATCCAGACCCGGTTTGTGACACGAGAGGAGACCGCTGGCTAGCGGTTGGTGAGCTGTTCTTAGGTTGAGGGGGAGATTCATGGAAGCGCGGGATATCCGAGTTCTGGTGGACAACGAAATCCGCCAGAGACTGGATGAATCATACGAAACGTTGTTCAACCTCCGTTTCCAGCGTGTGGTGGGCCAGTTGGAGAACACCGCTCGCCTGCGGGAGGTGCGGCGGGACATTGCCCGTCTGAAGACCATCCTGCGAGAGCGGGAATTGGCAGCCGGGGAGGAGTTATAGAGATGCCGTCACGACGAAAGCGACTCACGGGCCGTGTGGTCAGCAACAAAATGGACAAATCGGTCGTGGTGGTGGTCACGCGCACCAAGCGTCACCCCCTGTACCAGAAAGTCATTCGGATCAGGAAACGCTATATGGCCCACGATGCCGATAACGCATGTCAGATCGGTGACCAGGTGCGCATCGTGGAATCTCGTCCACTCAGCAAGAAGAAGCGCTGGGCGGTGGAAGCGATCCTGGAGCGAGTGGCGGGGTAGGCTTGATCCCGCTGCGGGAGACGGACTATGATCCAGCAAGAAAGCAGACTGAGAGTCGCCGACAACACCGGAGCCAAGGAAATCCTTTGCATTCGCGTCATGGGGGGATCCAAGCGGCGCTATGCGACTGTCGGGGATATCATCGTCGCCACGGTGAAGCAGGCCATGCCCAAAGGGTCGGTCAAGAAGGGCGATGTTGTCCGCGCAGTAGTGGTGCGTACGAAGAAGGAGTATGGTCGCCCGGATGGCTCGTACATCCGCTTTGATGAGAACGCGGCGGTGATCCTGGATGAGGACAGGAGTCCGAAGGGCACGCGCATCTTTGGGCCGGTGGCGCGGGAACTACGGGAGAAGGGCTTCATGCGCATCGTATCGCTGGCTTCGGAAGTGCTCTAGAACTGTGTGGTGAACGTCGGACTGGTGGTGGAGGAAGTCGCTATTATGATGGGGATCAAGAAGGGCGATACTGTGGAAGTGATCCGAGGTGAGTACCGTGGCGAGCGCGGTACCGTTCACCTTATGCTGCGCGGCCGCCGAGGCGGGCGTCATCCAGGCCGGGATGCCAACAGAGACCGTGTCATCGTCTCTGGCATCAATCTGGTCAAGAAGCATCAGCGCCGCACCGGCGACGTACGCACGCAGGTTGGCATCATCGAACGGGAAGCGCCTATGCACATCTCCAACGTGGCTCTCGTCTGCCCGAAGTGCAACGAGCGCACGCGGGTGGCCTATCACGTCTTCGCAGACGGTTCCAGGTCTCGCCGCTGTAGGAAGTGCGAAGAACTGATCGACGCCTAGTTCACGCCTGACACTGTCGCCCGGGAATGGGGAGTGGAGTTCATGCCAAGGTTGAAGGATCGGTACAAGACGGAAATGGTGCCTGCGTTGATGCAGGAGTTTGGCTACCGCAATGTGATGGAAGTGCCGCGACTGGAGAAGATTGTCGTCAACGTAGGACTCGGCGAGGCGTTGGAGAATGTCAAAGCACTGGATGCGGCGGCCAAAGACGTATCCACTATCACGGGCCAGAAGCCGATTATCACCCGAGCCAAGAAATCCATCGCCGTCTTCAGGCTGCGTGAGGGGAATCCCATTGGCGTCAAGGTGACGCTGCGCGGTAATCGGATGTACGATTTCCTGGATCGCCTTTGCAATGCGGCCTTGCCCCGTCAGCGTGACTTCCGAGGTGTGTCACCTGACGCGTTCGACGGACGGGGGAACTACACGTTGGGCCTGCGGGAGCAACTTCTGTGGCCGGAGATCGACTACGATAGCATCGACAAGGTGCGGGGCATGGAAGTGACCATGGTGACCACTGCTCAGACGGATGAAGAGGGGCGACGACTTCTGCAGTTGCTGGGTATGCCGTTCAAGCGTTTCTAACAAGGGAGGGAGTGTGGCCAAGAAGTGTATGACCTGGCGTGAGAAGCGTCGGAAATACCCTGTACGCGTTCGTAATCGCTGCAAGATGTGCGGCCGCCCGCGAGGGTATATGCGTCGATTCGAGTTGTGCCGCATCTGTTTTCGCCGTGAGGCGCTGGAAGGGCGTCTGCCTGGCGTGGTCAAATCAAGTTGGTAGACAATGCTGAGGGATTGAACCGATGATGACTGATCCCATCGCGGATATGCTGACCCGTGTCCGCAATGCACTTGAGGCGCAGCACCGCCAGGTGCTGGTGCCCAGTTCGAAAATGAAGGTCGCCATTGCCCGTATCTTCAAGAAAGAGGGCTTCATCCGACATTTCGATGTCAGCAAGAGAGGTCCCCAACCGGTATTGCGCATCATCTTGAAGTACGACGAGGAGCGGCAACCGGTGTTGCGAGCGCTGAAGCGGGTGAGTAAGCCGGGCCGGCGTATCTACGCTAACCGGCGACAGATTCCCAGGGTACAAAGTGGGATGGGTGTGGCGATACTGTCCACCTCCAAGGGAGTCGTGACCGACCGCCAGGCCCGCCGCATGGGAGTTGGTGGCGAGGTGATCTGCTACATCTGGTAAGGGGAGGAATCCTTGTGTCGCGTATCGGTCGCATGCCGATCCATGTCCCGCCAGGCGTGACTGTCGATGTCGGCGAAGAAAACCGGGTGACTGTGAAGGGGCCGAAGGGCGAACTCGCCCGCACGTTCTCTCCGGACATGATCATAGAAGTCCAGGATCAGCGTATCCTGGTGGAGCGCCCCACCGATCAGCGCAGGCATCGTGCTTTTCATGGCCTGACTCGAGCGCTGTTGGCCAACATGGTCACCGGAGTGTCGGAAGGCTATCGCAAGGAGCTGCAGATCGTGGGCGTGGGATACCGTGCCGTGCAGCGCGATAATTGGCTGGTGCTTAGCCTTGGCTTTTCGCATCCAGTGGAGGTTCGCCCGCCCGAGGGCATTATCTTGACCGTGACGTCCAGAGATGGGCGTACCCTCACTGTGGAAGGCATTGATAAGGAGCTGGTGGGGAAAGTCGCGGCAGAGATCAGGGCGCTGCGCAAGCCCGAGCCATACAAGGGCAAGGGGATTCGCTATGCTGGCGAGCACGTGCGCCGCAAGGCGGGCAAGGCGGGCAAGGTCATGTAGTGCCTGCCCAGTGCCTGGGGGGGCGCCTCGTTCGTTGCTCTGCCATGGGCAGGGAGAGGAAGCACCACACCACAGGGCTCTTGGCAAGGATTGTTGGTAGGATGGAGGACTAGATCACAATGGCCAAACAGACCAGGGCGGTGGCCCGCAGTAGGCGCCACCGGCGTGTACGTAAGAAGGTCAAAGGTACCCCTGACCGTCTACGCCTTAACGTCTTTCGCAGTCTGAAGCAAGTCTGTGCTCAGGTCATTGACGATGAGCAAGGGCACACGGTTGCCGCGGCCTCCACGCTGGATCCAGACCTGCGGCCGCGCCTGAATGGACTGAGCAAGACTGAGCAGGCCCGGCTGGTGGGTGAGTTGGTGGCCGAACGAGCCCAAGCAGCGGGCGTTGTGAAGGTGGTTTTCGACCGGGGTGGTTACCGCTACCATGGTCGAGTGCGGGCTTTGGCTGAGGGCGCCCGTTCTGGTGGGTTGCAGTTCTAGCGGTCGGGAGGGTTCATGGCGACGGGATCTAGAGGCAGGCGGCGCCGAGGCGCGGAGCGGGAAGGGCCGGAGTTCGACGAACGAGTGGTGAACATCGCTCGCACGGCGAAGGTACAGAAGGGGGGTCGGCGCTTTCACTTTCGCGTCGTGGTCGTTGTGGGGGACAATAAGGGCAGTGTGGGCGTCGGCATCGGTAAGGCCCGAGGCGTGCCCGAGGCTATCAGCAAAGGCAGGGACCGAGCCCTGAAAGACATGCATCGCATTTCCCTCGCGGGAACAACGATTCCCCACGAGGTCTGTACACGTTTCAGCGCGGCCAAGGTGTTGCTGAAGCCTGCATCACCGGGCACGGGCGTGATCGCTGGCGGCGGCGTGCGCGCTGTCGTGGAGGCGGCAGGTATCCAGGACATTCTGACCAAGTCGTTGGGCAGTTCCAACATCCTTAATGTGGTCAGGGCCACCATGAAGGCTCTGGATGAACTGAAGGACCCGGCAGAAGAGGCGCGGCGGAGGGGCAAACCCGTCGGGGATGTATCACCTTTCTGGAGGCGAGCTGATGTCACCAAGAAAGCGTAGGGGGGTGAAGCGCTTGCGACTCACCTACGTGAGGAGCGCCATTGGCTATTCCAAGAGACAGAAGGGGACCATTCGCGCGCTGGGTTTCCATCACTTGGGCGATACGGTGGTGCAACCGGACACGCCTCCGATTCGGGGAATGGTCAACAGAGTCAGACATCTGGTTAGTGTTCAGGAGATAGAGTGATGAAGCTGCACGATTTGCGTCCCCCGGCGGGAGCGAAGAAGAAGAGAAAGAGGGTCGGGCGCGGCATCTCGGCAGGTCAGGGCAAGACCGCTGGTCGGGGCGTCAAGGGGCAGAATTCTCGCTCGGGTGGAGGCGTCCGCCCGTACTTCGAAGGTGGACAGTTGCCACTTGTGCGTCGCCTGCCCTATCTGCGCGGCTTCGTGAATATCTGGCGGGTGGAGCATGAGCCGGTGAACCTCTATCGCCTGAGTCGATTTGATGCTGGTAGCGAGGTCTCTCCGGAGACCTTGGCTGAGATGGGTATCATTAAGTCGCCACGGCGGGCTGTGGCGATCCTTGGCCAGGGGGAGATTGACCGCCCGCTGACCGTGAAGGCTCACCGTGTCTCCACCGGCGCTCGGGCCAAGATCGAAGCGGCAGGCGGTACGGTGGAGCTATTGCCGCTCAAGGGCCAGTCTCAGTATGGCATAGACAGGCTGTCCTGAGGCAGTTGCACTGCCGAGGTCGGGAGTTCAACTCCCGCCTAACTGAACTGTATTGGAGCCAGGCTAGACCTGCGGGAAGGTTGGAAAGCACTGGTCGGGAGGATGTGTCGTGTTACAGGCTGTTCGTAATGCCTTTCGGCTGCCGGATCTACGGCGCAAGCTACTGCTCACTTTTGGCATTCTGGTGCTCTATCGCCTGGCTGCTCACGTGCCGGTTCCAGGCGTGGATGCCGAAGCGCTCCGCAATCTCTTCGCTACCAATGAGTTGCTGGGGATGCTGGACATGTTCTCCGGCGGTGCCATGTCCTCGTTCTCGGTCATGGCGATGGGGTTGGGGCCCTACATAACGGCAACCATCATCTTCCAGCTTCTCACCCCCATCATCCCCCGCATGGAGGAGTTGTCCAAGGAGGGTGAGGCAGGGCGCAACAAGATCAACCAGTGGACGCACATCGCCGCCGTGCCGCTGGCCGCGCTGCAGGCCTATGCTCTGGCCAGCCAATTGGCTCGTGGCTCCGGAGGACAGGCGATTCTGGCCAATTTCGGGTTCAGGGAGTATCCTCTGGCGACAATCGCTACACTGATCACGCTCACGGCGGGAACGATCTTCGCTGTGTGGCTCGGAGAGTTGATCACCGAGCAGGGTATCGGCAACGGTATTTCGCTCATTATCTTCGCCGGCATCGTGTCCAGGGTGCCGCAGACCTTGGGGGGAGTGCTCATTTCCAGACCACAGGCGCTGCTCGTATTCCTCCTCGTGACGGTGATCACGGTGGTGGTCATCGTGGTGGTGCAGGAGGGGCAGCGGCGCATTCCGGTGCAATATGGCCGCCGCGTGCGGGCCTTGCGAGGAGGGCGGTTGCGGGTAGTGGGTGGACAAAGCACGCACATCCCCCTGCGGGTCAACTCGGCGGGTATGATCCCGCTGATTTTCGCCCAGAGTTTTCTATTGTTTCCAGGGAACATCGCCAGTTACTTCGTCAATGCCGCAACCCCGTGGGTAGCCAGTGTCGCGAGCACGGTGGGCACGGTATTCGACCCGCGGGGAAACATCTATTGGATACTGTACCTGTTCTTGGTCTTCGGGTTCACTTATTTCTATACCGACGCCATGTTCCGGCAACAGAACCTTCCTGAGGCACTACAGCGCCAGGGTGGCTTCATCCCCGGTATCCGGCCGGGCAAGCGCACAGAGGAGTACCTGAACAAGGTGATGTCTCGTATCACTCTCGTCGGTGCGCTATTCCTGGGTTTGGTGGCCATCTTGCCTTGGCTGACTCGCGGCGCTGCAGGAACGCAACAGACGGGTGCGATGTTGATCAGCAGTTCTGGTCTGCTAATCGTCGTTGGTGTGGTGTTGGACACGATGAAGCAGTTGGAAGCGCAGTTGCTGATGCGGCATTATGAGGGCTTCATCAAGTAAAGGGACGTCAGCAGCGAGGGCGAGTCTGCTGGCGGCAGAACACCACTCGTGATCATCCTGAAGACAGCGCACGAACTGGCCCTTATGCGGGAGGCGGGTCGCATCGTGGCCGAAGTGTTCGACATGCTGCAGTCGCGATTGCGGCCAGGGGTGACCACGGGTGAGCTGGACCGATTGGCCGAGGAGCTCATCCGCAGGCGGGGAGCTGTGCCCTCTTTCAAGGGGTATCGTGGGTTCCCTGCAGCCATCTGCGCATCTGTCAACGAGGAGGTCGTACACGGCATCCCGGGCAGCAGCCGCCAGTTGCGTCAGGGAGACATCGTTAGCATAGATGTCGGAGCGATACGCCAGGGCTATCACGGAGATTCGGCTCGCACTTTTGCCGTAGGTGAGATTGGCGTGCAAGCGCGCCGCTTGTTGGAAGCGACTGAAGGAGCGTTGTACGAGGGCATAGCCCAGGCCAGAGTGGGGAACCGTTTCGGCGATATCTCGGCGGCGATACAGAGGTACGTGGAGGATCGGGGATTCTCTGTGGTGCGAGAGTACACAGGCCATGGCATCGGTAGGCGAATGCATGAAGAGCCGCAGATACTGCACTATGTGCATCCCACGGATCCGAATCGCAATCGTCGTTTGCGTTCGGGGATGACGTTTGCCCTGGAGCCCATGGTCAACGTGGGCACATGGAAAACCGAGCTGCTGGCGGATGGCTGGACGGTGGTGACCCAAGACCGTCAACTATCGGCGCATTTCGAACACACGCTGGCCATCACAGATGACGGGGAAGCAGATATCCTGACCCGGTTGTAGTGCAGAGATGAACGGGGGAGCAGGCCAGATTGGAGCGGGCTACCTGCCCTGGTCTCAAGATGTGAAACTGAAACAAGGGAGCGTTAGTCATGAAGGTGACACCATCCGTTAAGAAGCGTTGTGCCGACTGCAAGATCATCCGAAGACGTGGGGTGGTGCGGGTGATCTGCAAGAACCCAAAGCATAAGCAGCGTCAGGGATAGGGGAGATTTGCTCTGTCGTGGGTGCGTTGGTTACGTATAATAGAGGAGGAAGACCATGGCTCGTATCGCTGGCGTAGACCTGCCTCGTGACAAGAGGGTGGAAGTTAGTCTGACCTATATCTATGGTATTGGCCGGGCGGCCAGCCGCGAGATTCTGGGTATCACAGGCATCAGCCCAAACAGTCGCGTGAGCGACTTGACCGAGGCGGAAACCGTCCGGTTGCGTGAAGTGATTGATCGCAACTATCAGGTAGAGGGTGATCTGCGGCGAGAAATCGCCATGAATATTAAGCGGTTGCAGGAGATTGGCTGCTACCGTGGGCTTCGCCATCGCAGGAACCTGCCGGTGTACGGGCAGCGCACGCGGACGAATGCCCGCACCAAGCGAGGGCAGCGCAGGACCGTGCCAGGCCGCCGCCGCGCAAAGGCCAAGAAGTAGTTGGCGGATACCCGATAAGCAAAGAGGAGTGACTGGATGCCACCAAAGAGAGTAAGACGGGGCAAGGCGCGGCGCGAGAAGCGGGGAGCAGTGCCTCGCGGCCAGGTCCATATTCATGCCACATTCAATAATACGATCATCACCATCACTGACCCGGAAGGGAACACTCTGGGCTGGAGCAGCAGCGGTACGGTGGGCTTCAGGGGAAGTCGGAAGAGCACGCCCTATGCGGCACAGCGGGCGGCTCGTCAGGCGGCCAGCAAGGCCAGGGGCGTAGGTATGCGTGAGGTAGATGTCTTCGTGAAAGGCCCTGGTCCGGGACGGGAGGCTGCCATTCGCTCCCTTCTGAATGAGGGATTGAGGGTAAACTCGATTACCGATGTCACGCCGATTCCCCATAACGGTTGCCGTCCGCCCAAGAAACGGCGCGTGTAGAAGTCAGTTTGTAGAATCGCTGTGGGGCAGTTCGTAGGGTACCATGTTTGACGAAGGGGTTTGACGAAGGGGGATGAAGGCCGGCCAGCCGTAAACCTCTTCTTAGTGAGCAGGAGGATACATTGGCTCGATACACAGGGGCTGTCTGCAGACTTTGCCGACGCCAAGGTGAGAAGCTCTTCCTCAAGGGGGAGCGCTGTATGACGAACAAGTGTGCCTTTGAGCGTCGGTCTTATCCGCCGGGAATGCATGGGCCACAGGCGCGATGGCAACGTAGGGCGTCGGACTACTCCGTGCAATTCAAGGAGAAACAGAAGGTGCGTCGTATCTATGGCGTGATGGAGCGACAGTTCCGTCGCTATTTCAAGCAGGCTCAGAGGAGTCCCGGGATGACCGGGGCCAACCTCATAATCGTCTTGGAGCGACGCTTGGACAATGTTGTCTATCGCTTGGGCTTCGCTGATTCGCGAGCCCAGGCCAGACAACTGGTCTGCCACGGCCATTTTGATGTGAAGGGGCGCAAGACTGACATTCCGTCTTTCTTGTGCAAGCCTGGTGACGAGATCCGTGTGCGTTCCCGCAGCCTCGGCAACGTGTACTTCAAGGATAGGGCGCGGATTCTGGGCCAGCGTCCGGTGCCCGGATGGCTCAATCTGAACCCGGAGCAGATGTCAGGGAAGGTGTTGAGCATTCCCACACGCGATGAGATCGACACGCGGCTGAAGGATCAGCTAGTTGTCGGGTACTACAGCCGCTAGTTGTAGTACGAGTTCTTGTCAGGAGAGCATGGACTGTTGTGGGAAAGGGCTGAGGCGGTTGTGTTTGAGCCTGTAAGCCCTCCACGGTCGAGGAGGCGAGCTTTGTTGAGTTTCGTATTGCCGAAGGTCGAACGCGAAGCCAGCTCTCAGAACTACTGCCGGTTTGTCATCGGGCCGCTGGAAAGCGGCTATGGCATAACCCTGGGCAATGCCCTGCGGCGCATACTGCTGGCTTCTCTGCCTGGAGCGGCAGTGACTTCAATTCGGATCAGCGATGTCAGCCATGAGTTCTCTGTCATCCCGCATGTAAGGGAAGACACCACTTGGCTGATCCTCAACATCAAGCAGTTGCGATTCAGGTTTGATGAGGACATACCGGAAGCGGTGACGGCGCGGATCGAGGTGCGTGGAGAAGGCCCCGTTTCAGGAGCAGACATTGTCTGTCCTCCTGGCGTGGAAGTGGTCAATCCCGAGTTGCTGTTGCTCACAGCGGATTCCAGCGAAGCTGAGCTGGACATTGAGATGACCGTGGACCGGGGCCGAGGCTATCTCTCGACGGAAGACCGTGAAGGTGATCGCATGGGCCTGGGGGAGATTCCGGTGGATGCCATCTTCAGCCCTGTCCGCCGCGTCCGCTACAACGTGGAGCGGGCGCGCGTCGGCCACGAAAGTGGCTACGACAAGCTGTTGCTGGATGTCTGGACCGACGGGACCATCACGCCAGACGATGCACTTCGCCAGAGCGCCCAGTTGCTCGTGCAGCATCTTGTGCTCATCAGTGGCGTGGAAGTGGTTCTGCCCGAAGAGGCGGCAGTGGAGGAAGAAGGTATCCCCAGCGTGCTCTACGAGCAGGAGATTGAGGTACTGGGGTTGAATGTGCGCGTCTACAACTGTCTGCGCAGGGCGGGCATCACCACTGTGGGCGAAGTTCTGGAGAGCCTGTCCAAGGGCGAAGACGAGCTACTGAGCATCCGCAATTTCGGTTCCAAATCGTTG
>CBDURC010000058.1:0-14669 GCA_965369635.1 uncultured Anaerolineales bacterium
ACGTCTCACGTCTCACGTTTCACGCAGTTCTATGCCCTGTCAATCCATTTCACCGCAGGCCATTCCTTGCCGGTGCTCCTGGTTCGAAGCAGTGGCGACTCATCTGCGATTCCGGATTTGCCAAGATTTCGGACGTGGTGTAGAATAGCGTTGTGTTAGCACTCTCGCCTTGCGAGTGCTAACACGCTTATCGCGTCAAACGAAAGCAACACTATCACAAGGAGGTTGTAGAGCAATGAATCTGAAGCCACTTGGTGACCGCCTGGTCGTCGAGCCCAAAGAGCGCGAGGAGCGCACCGCCAGCGGCATCATCTTGCCGGAGACGGCGAAGGAGAAGCCGCAAGAGGGCAAAGTATTGGCCGTTGGCCCGGGACGCCGCGATGAGGAAGGCAAGCGGATCCCCATGGACGTCAAAAAGGGAGACATGGTGCTGTATGCCAAGTACGCCGGCACTGAGGTCAAACTGGACGACAAGAAGTTGCTCATCCTGAAGGAGAGCGACATCCTGGCCTTGGTCAAGTAGCCGTCCCCTGGAAGGGATGAACAAGAACCACTATCACGTTAGGAGGAATCACAGAAATGGCAAAGCAACTGATATTCGCAGAGGAAGCCCGTCGCAATCTGAAGATCGGCGTTGACATACTGGCCGAGGCTGTGAAGACCACCTTGGGGCCCAAGGGCCGCAACGTGGCGCTGGACAAGAAGTGGGGCGCCCCCACGGTCACTCACGATGGCGTAACCGTAGCCAAGGAGATCGAGCTCGAAAACCCGTATCAGAATATGGGTGCGCAGCTTCTCAAGGAAGCGGCGACCAAGACCAATGACGTCGCTGGCGACGGCACCACCACCTCCACAGTGTTGGCCCAGACCATCGTCAACGAGGGTCTGAAGAACGTGGCCGCCGGGGCCAATCCCATGCTGCTCAAGCGGGGCATCGAGAGCGGTACCGCGGCCATCGTCGAGGCCATCAAGGCACAAGCCACCGAGTTGAAGGACAAGGAAGATGTTGCCCATGTGGCAGCCATCTCCGCCAACGACAAGCAGATCGGCGGCTTGATCGCTGAGGTGATGGACAAGGTAGGTAAGGATGGCGTCATCACCGTCGAGGAGAGCAAGGGTTTGGCTTTCGAGACGGAGTACGTTGAGGGTATGCAATTCGATCGCGGCTACATCTCCCCCTACTTCATCACCAACCCGGAGACCATGGAGTCTGAGCTGGAGAACCCCTACATCCTGATCTACGACAAGAAGATCTCCTCTGCCACTGACATCGTGCCCGTCTTGGAGAAGCTGGTGCAGATCGGCAAGCGGGATCTGGTGGTCATTGCCGAGGACATAGACGGAGAAGCGCTGGCCACCCTGGTGCTGAACAAGCTGCGGGGCATGCTCAACTGCGTGGCAATGAAGGCCCCTGGCTTCGGCGACCGCCGCAAGTCGATGCTACAGGACATGGCTATCCTCACGGGCGGCACCGTCATCACCGAGGAACTGGGTCGCAAGCTGGAGACAGCGCAGATCAGCGACCTGGGCCGCGCCGACAAGGTGATCGTCAACAAGGATGACACCACTGTCGTCGGTGGCCAGGGCGATGCCAAGCAGATCAAGGGTCGCATCGAGCAGATCCGCGTGGAGATCGAGAACTCCACCAGCGACTACGACACGGAGAAGCTGCAGGAGCGGCTGGCCAAGCTGGCCGGCGGCGTTGCCATCATCCGCGTGGGCGCAGGCACCGAGGTGGAGCTGAAGGAGAAGAAACACCGTGTCGAGGACGCGCTGAGCTGCACCCGGGCAGCCGTGGAAGAGGGAATCGTTCCCGGTGGCGGTGTGGCACTGTTGAACGCCATTGCCGCTCTGGACGACGTAAAGATGGAGTACCCTGATGAGCAGACTGGTGTCAAGATCCTGCGCCGGGCCCTGGAAGAGCCCATGCGCCAGTTGGCCGAAAATGCGGGCCAGGACGGCGGGGTGATCGTGCGGGAAGTTATCCGGCACCAGGAGGCGGCGGACAACAAGAAGATCGGCTTCGACGTGCTCGATGAAGACTACGGCGACATGGTCAAGAAGGGGATCATTGACGCTGCCAAGGTGACCCGCAGCGCCATGGAGAACGCGGCCAGCATCGCGGCCATGATCCTTACCACCGAGGCGCTAATCACTGACATTCCTGAGGAAACGCCGGCCGCTGCTCCGCCGATGCCGCAGTACTAGCAACGTGAAACGCGAAGCGTGAAGCGTGAAACGTCGAACGTGACGCGTGTGATGAACAGATGCAAGAGCCCACCGGTCTCACGGGATCGGTGGGCTTTTCGCGTCAAACGGAGTGCATCGTCTCAGATGGTGCACCGCGAAGTCGGAGACTTTGCACTTCCTACAGTTGCACTTCAACGATGGTGCCGAACGCTGTGGTGATGGTTGACACCAGTTCCGCCAGCAGTTGGGGCCTCAGACTCAGCAGGAGGCTGACCAGCAGCAAGACAGCTACCAGTCCACTGGCTAAACGCGGCTCCCGTTCGACCTCTGGGTCATGCAAGGGGCCGAGGAGCGCCCGCAGTCCCCGCAGATAGCCAACGATCACACCTGCCGCCCCTAGTAGCAGGATGATCGCCGCTCGCGGCATCTGCTGCCCCAGGAGTTGCAACAGCGCCCAGTGACCAGAGAAGCCCGCAGTCAGCGGGAGGCCGGCCAGTCCCACTCCGCCGGCTAGCAGTCCGGCCACGCTCCACGGCAGCCGTCTTGCCGCGCCGCTGGCGCGTTGGAAGCTGTCGCCCCCGGCGCGATGGCGCAGCGTAGCCAGTCCCATAGCTCCCAGCAACAGTGCCACGGAACGAGCGATGAAGAGCGACGCCGCCAAGGGCAAGCCCAACGGCCCTCCCAGCCCCAGCGCGGCCAGAAGGCAGCCGAAATCGAACAGTGACGCGTAACCCCAGAGTCGTCCGAAGCTCCGCTGCCCCGCGGCCAGCAGCCCACTCCAGCCGGCGGTGATCAGTCCCATCCAGAGCAGCCAGCGTGAGACGTCGTGGTAGTCCGCCAGCCAGGGGTAGGCGCGCAGGAAGCCGTTGAGCAGGAAGATCACCACCGCGTTGTGGCTGAGCAACAGGAAAGCACTGACCAGCGGCGGCGCTTCCGCAGTCAGAGCGGGCACCGCGCCGTGGAGCGGCACGGCCATCAGCAGAAACAGGAAACCGTAAGCCCAAAGCCGCGCTGCCGCAGCGAAGGGAGCAAGGTCGTCGGGATTGAGTGGCGCCTGGCTGAGATACCAGGCAGCGACGAGGAAGAAGGGAAAGGCCATCACGGCGAAGATCAACCAGCGCAGCGCGCCCCGCGTCGAACCGGGGCGTCCGGCCTGGATGATGTAAACGGCCAGCGCAGCGGCGAAAGCCAGCACCAGCGGCGCTCGCGTCAGCGGCTGCGTGACCGCTGCAGCGTTGACCAGGCTCAGCAGCACCAACCCAAAGGGGAAGAAGGATCGCCCCTGGGAGATGCGCCAGGCGTAAAGGAAGCAGGCGGCGGCCAGGCTGCAGGTAAAGGTCAGCAATGGTCTGGCGGCAGGCGTGAGGGTCAGATGCTGTCCGAGAAACGTCACTGGTTGTCCCATCACCACCGTGCGGCCCAAGAAATGGACTGTCGCCTGCGGCGGCCAGTGCCAGGTGATCAAGGCCAGCCCGCCAGCGACAGCCGCGGCCAGTCCTGCCGCCGCCAGTGCCCAGCGGCGCAGCAGGTAGACCAACACCGCCGCCAACAGCGGCAGGCCCAGCACAAGCGTCGGCCCGGCGATCACTTTTCTACCTCCCCTGCTACGTCACCCTCTGGTTGTCTTGGCCAGCGGAACAGTGGAAGAAGCGGAAAGATAGAAACCTTCCGCTCATTTCGCTTTTCCGCTGACAATAGGGTCTCTGGTAGAATGCCTAAATGCCGCGCCAGCCGCGGCCTCCCCGCCACGCCGCGGGCTACCATCAGATAGGCCACCGCCAACCCCAGCAGCAGGTCCAGGCTGCCCAGCAAGCCGATAGCCAAGGCGGTGGGCTCCAGCGCCGCGTAGAGGAGCTGGAAGCCCGCCGTGATCGTGAGCAGGCCCAGTCCAGCCCGCAGTGGCTCGTCGCTGAGCCCCATGGACAGGAAGCCCATCAGCCACAGCCAGGTGCAGGCCAGAACCAGGTCCGAAGGTAATGCGGGCAAGATCAAGCGCTCTTGCAGGCGGAAGAAGACTAAGCCAGCCAGGACGACGGCCAGCAACCGCAGCAAGGTCACGGTGGAGAGGAGAGGCCAGCGCTCGCCCCGCCCGCGGCGCAGCAGCCACCAGCGAGCCGGCTCCTGCCGTTGTCCCCATCTTACCCGCCGCGCCGAGATGAACCAGATCACAGCGATCAGCCCGCCCACCAGCATGCGCAGCACTGCCCAATCGACGGGTAGTAGCCGCGTGCTCAACACCGTCAGCAGTACCGATTGAGCAGCGAAAGCGAGCAGGGACAGACGCCAGTCGGCCAGAATGACGATCAGTGCCGCGCAAAGGCCTGCCCCGATAACTATCCACGGGCTGGTCAGGAGCGGAAACTGTGTCAGAGTCTCAGATGTCGTCAGCATGGTACAACCCTAAAGATTCCACAGCAGCCAGCCGAGCAGCGCCGCCAGTCCCAACCATCCCAGATACCCCTCTCCCTCCACCACGGCGCCCAGACCTCGTAGCAGGTCTGCTGTTAGCTCCACCGTCCAGCGCAGAGCACCGTAGCCCCATTCCAGGCTGACCACGTGGCTTACTACCTCTTGTCTACCACGCAGCCCCGCCAGGAAACGCCCTCTGCCCCAGGCCAGCAGCGCGCCGCCGGCCCACGGCAGCAGCAGGCTCACCCAGACAACGGGCGAGGCCTGCTGCAATTGCACCAGCAGCGGCTGGTAGATCGGGCCTTCCACGGACCATCCTGCGAAGCTGGCCAGGAAGGGGGGCTGAAGGCCCCAGATCAGCAGGGGCACCGCCAGCAGCCCGGCGGCGACGAGAAGGCGGGCCGCCGCACCCAGGGCCACAGGCTGAGGCGATGGCTGTGTGCGCCGGAAAAGTGCGGGCAGCAGCGCAGCGACGAGCAGAGTTTCCGCCAGCAAAGCCAGCACCCAGAGGGGCAGGAAAGCGAAGGTCAAGGTCGTCAAGTGTGCCACAGCGAAGCGGGCTGGGAAGCCAGGTGTTCCCGGCAAGCCGATCAGGGCTAGCACAGCCAGCATCACCGGCTGGCGCCACCCCCATCGCCGGCTGATGGCCTGGCCTACCATCAGGCTGCCCACACCCAAGGTCAACAGCGTCAGCGGCCAGGCGATGGCCGAGGGACCCTCCGGAGCGGCCAGTGCGGCGGCCAGCACGGTCAGGCTGACGCGGTTGATTGCCACCCATGCTCCGCGAGGGCCTTCCTCTTCGGTCAACCATGCCGCCAACCCGCTGCCTAACATGCCCAGCACGCCAACCGCTGCCCACGCTGGCTGGGAGTGGTAGGTCGATCCGGCCAGGGAGTGCACCTGTCCCAAGAGCCAGAGGCCCGTCAGCGGAGCGATGAGGTGCATAGCTATCAGACCGCTGCGGCTGCGTTGTTGTTGCGGCAACAGCCAGATATGGAGCGGGTATGCGCCGCAGCGCAGCAGGGCGGCCAGCAGCAAGGCGAACACACTGAGCGGAGCTGTTTCAGCCGACAGTGGCTGCTCCACTCCCGCCGGCCCGGCGAAGAGAAGCGCTGCTAGCAGGAGCCAGGTGCCCAGACTGTTCAGCCCCCAGGCTCGAGCGCCCACCTTACCCCCTTCTTCCGCCGTGGTCCTGAGCCCCAAGGCCACATCCAGCACGATCCAGCTTGCCGCCAGAGTCAGCAGGTTGGCCGAGAAGAAAAAGAACGAAGCAGCGGCCATGAGCAACAGCGTCGTCGCCAGCGTCGGTGAGCGGCCTGCCCTGGGTTCCTCCCAGGCCACGAGGATGGCCACCACGCCGAGCAGGAGCAGCAGACTTGCCGCCAGCCAGTTCCAACTGTCTATCTGCCACAGCCACGCGCCGCCGGGCAGCGTCACGGGGTCCCAGGCCCAGGCCAACTGGTTCGGCTGTCCCGAGAGGACCATCCACAGAAGCAATCCTCCAGCGCCGATGACCGTCAGCAGGGCCATGACGAGGGGCAGCGAACGAGGCAGCCTGCGCCGAATGAGAGTCAGGACCAAGGCTCCCAGCATCAGGACGAGCCCCGGCCCCAGTGGCGTGGTGAAGAGATTGGTCATTGAACCTGTCCAAAAGGTCTGCGAGGCACGAAGCGACTTCCGCTTGATCCTGCATGGCGGACCGTGAAAAGTGATGCGTGAGCGGGGGGTCACGCTTGTTGGGTGCTATTCTAACACGAAAGGGGAAAGCGCGCCAACTCTGCACAGCACGCGAACAGGCGCATAGTCTGAGTCATGAGCGAACGGCTACTCTGGTTTTCGCCGGATTTGACAGGATCACCCTTTCATGGCACAATGTGGACAGCCTCTCTAGGAACGCGGGCATCGCCTACAGGGTCCAGATCGCGCTTCTGCTGACTCTTCACGCACCTACCCACTGTTGAGGGTACAAAATCGTCAAGGATGATCTGTGGTAGGTTTTGATGTCATAGAACTCCAGAAGTCACCCTGCGACCGGCTCAGGATGACTTCTGCTTGTATGTCCCCAGACCTCGGATCACCACTTCAGGAGGGAATAGCATGGCCAAGCTATCCGACGGACGGGCCCTACCGGGCAAGCTGTTCATCGTTGAAGGCATCGACGGCTCTGGCAAGAGCACCCAGTTGGATATGCTGCGCAAGTGGCTCATCGGCCAGGGGTACTGTGTGGCTTTCAGCGAATGGAACTCCTCGCCGGTCGTGCGGGAGACCACCCGGCGGGGCAAGAAGAAGCAGTTATTGACTTCCACTTCCTTCAGCCTCATCCACGCCGCCGATTTCGCCGATCGCATGGAACGGCAGATGCTGCCAGCCCTCAAGGCAGGCGCCATCGTTCTCGCTGATCGCTACATCTACACTGCTTTCGGTCGGGACGTGGCTCGCGGCGTCCATCCCCAATGGGTACGCGAGGTCTACTCCTTCGCCCTCCTGCCCACGGTCGCCTTCTACTTCCGTGTGTCCTTGGATGAATCCCTGGAGCGAATCCTGAGCGGAAGGCCCGCGCTGAAATACTACGAGGCCGGTATGGATGTGGGCCTCAGCAATGATCCCTACGAGAGTTACAGGCTATTCCAAGGCCGCATTTTGGAAGAATACGAGAAGATGATAGACGAGTTCGGGCTGACGGTCATAGATGCCACGTTGCCGTTGCTGGAGCAACAGGAGCAGGTACGCGAGATTGTCGAGCCCTATCTAGGTGAGGCCCTGCGCGCTGAACGGCGTGGCTGGCGCGAAGTGTTGGCCGCCGAGGGACTGCAAGGCCGCTACCTGGACGAGATGCTCATTGCAGGAGGTCAGTCATGACGGTCGTTCGCTTCTACAGCTACGATCTGCCCGGCTTCAAGAAAAAGCGACTACCCGGTAAACTGGTCGTCCTGGAAGGCACGGACGGCGTGGGGCGCTCGACCCAAATCGCCCTTCTGAGGGAGTGGCTGGAATCGGAGGGATATGCCACGGCAGCTACCGGACTCAAGCGGGGCAAACTGGCCGGGAGGGGAATCAAGTCGGCCATGCAGGGGCACACCTTGGGCGACGCTACGATGAACCTGCTGTACGCCACCGATTTCACAGACCGGCTGGAGCGAGACATCATCCCTGCTCTACGGGCAGGCTTCGTGGTGCTGACCGACCGCTATATCTACTCCATCATTGCCCGCGCTCAGGCACGGGGAATCGACCCCACCTGGCTCCGCAATGTCTTCGGCTTCGCCTTGGTGCCGGACGTCGTTTTCTACTTGCAGGCTGATTTGACTCACCTGATCCCCCGCGTGCTGAACATCCGTGGCTTCGACTACTGGGAATCGGGGGTGGATTTCATTGCCGGACGGAACTACTACGATAGCTACGTCGAATACCAGACCCGGCTGCTGGCTCAGTTCGACGCCATGGCCGACGAGTTCAAGTTCGTGCGCATTGATGCCAACCGCTCCATCCACGAGGTCTTTCAATCGCTGCAGGCAGAGATCAAGGATCTGATCAAGGGCATGAAGCCACCCAAGAAGCTGATGAAAGAACTGGAAGAGAAGAAGGCTGAGGAGGAGGCGAAGGAGAAGGAGAAAGGAAAGGCGAAGAAGGCCGAAGAGAAACCGAAGGAGAAGGGAAAGGAGAAGTTGGTCGAGGAGAGGCCCAAGGACAGGAGAGAGGAGAAGAAAACTGAGGGGAGAAGAGTCGACGAAGAGATGCGGCCCCGAGCAAAGGGGGCGACGGGGGGAGAAGAGACGGCCAAAGGCGGGAGTAAATGGAAAGGGTGGTTTGAGCGTCTGCTACAGTCCAGTTGACGAGCGCGAGTTGGAGCAACTGGCGGCAGCCTACGGCCAGCCTCAGATGCGGACGATCGAGATGGAAGGCGACGAGTATCTGTTCGCCACCCGGCTGTATCGTTCGCAAGACCGGCGCGGCGAAGTCGTACTGGCCATTGAGCGTCCGGCCCGCCTGCCGAGGCGCGGGCAGGCCCGCTGCGTGCCCCGCCTTGCCCCGCTTGGGGCGGGGTTCGGGCGGGGCGTGCTGCTGCACCGCAAGGGATGGTACGAGCCGGAGGTGTATCGGTTGCTGAGCGGAGGCATTGGCCTGGATGAGGGTGTGGAAGCCACTCTGGCCCGCGAACTGGAGGAGGAAACGGGGCTGACGCTGCACACGACCCATTTCCTCGGCGTGCTCGATTGCCGCATCCACTACGCTTCGGAAGAGATCTCTTTCATCTCTTATGTCTTTCACCTGCCGCGCACGGAGGGTGTGCTGCGGCTTCCACGGACCGAAGACATCATTGACTTCCGGGAGGTTCCCATCGCTGACTTGCCTGCTGTGGCCGAGGATCTGCGCCGCGTGCCGCCGCCGCGCACAGGCTGGGGCCACTGGCGAGCCATCGCCCACGATTTCGTCTACGAGACACTGATGTCCCGCTAGACGCGTGCCCCGCTTGGGGCGGGGCGTGCTCTCAGAGCACGGAGATGAGATCCACATGTCAAGAAGAAAACAATCGCGAGGAAAATGCGGCTTCTGTGGGCGAGAAATGACCAAGGGTGGTCTATCCAGGCATTTGTCGTCCTGTTCCCAACGCCAAGAAGCCATTCGCACGGCCAACCAAGAGCCCGGCAAAGAGCAAGTGATATACCATTTGCTAGTGCGGGACGCCTGGCTGTCTGACTTCTGGCTACATCTGGAAATGAACGGTTCAGCGACGCTGGCCGATCTGGATCACTACTTGCGTGCCATCTGGCTGGAATGCTGTGGGCACCTGAGTCGGTTTTCCATCGGAGGCTGGGGCGGAAGGGAGATACCGAAGAAGTCACGGGCAGAGCAGGTGTTCAGGCCGGGGGTCGAGCTAACCCATATCTATGACTTTGGGACCTCATCGGAGACGTTGATCAAAGTGGTGGTGGGGCGTGAAGGCAAGCCGTTGACATCTCATCCAATTGCCCTTATGGCACGCAATGACCAACCGAAGGCGCGTTGCATGGAATGCGAGCAACCGGCCTCGTGGTTGTGTCTCGAGTGCACGTATGAGTTGGATGAAACAGGGATGCTGTGTGACGAGCATGTTCAGGACCATCCACATCAGGAGTACGGCGAACCGATGCCCTGGGTGAATTCGCCCAGAGTGGGAATGTGTGGCTATTGCGGGCCCGCAGAGCCGCCCTATTGAGTTGCCCCGTGGAAGTACGCATCGTTCGCAGCAAGAAACGACGCAAGACCATCCAGGCTCGCGAGGTTGATGGCACACTCGAGATCCTCGCGCCGGCAACTATGTCCGATGCTGAACTCCAGCCATTCATTGACAAGCTCAGACGACGCGTAGACCGCCGCAAGGCCAAGACTGAGCTGGATGATGAAGCGCTGGCAAGACAAGCGGCAGAGTTGAATCGTCGCTACTTCGATGGCAAGCTGCGCTGGAAGTCCATTCGCTGGGTCACCAACCAGAACAGGCGACACGGGAGCTGCACACCGCAAAATGGCACTGTTCGCATCTCGCACCGCATTGCACCCATGCCCAGATTCGTTCAGGATTATGTCATCGTTCATGAACTGGCTCACCTCGTAGAACCGAACCACAGCAAGCGGTTCTGGAAACTGGTCTACCGCTATCCCAGGACGGAGCGAGCGAGGGGCTACTTGATGGCCGTACAGATAAAGGAGCTGGAGGAGTAGACACCATGGGCCGTCTTGTGATGCTTACAGGGCCTTCTTGTGTGGGCAAAGGACCCCTGCACAATGCTCTCCAGAGGTTCTATCCTCATCTGGAGCAAAAACTGGAGAAGCTGATCCTGTTCAACAGCCGGGCGCCGCGACCTGGCGAGCAGGACGGCGTGCACTACCATTTCCGCCCCCGCCAGGAGATTGAGGCCCTTGGTGATCAGGAAGGATACATCGTACTGGACGTTCGGGGCGACCTCCAGGGACTGGACGTGGCGAACCTGCGAGACATCCTGAGCGGGGAGAAGGACGCTTTCTTCGAGGGCAACCCCTTCGTGCCCATGGAGGTCCTGAAATCACCCCTGCTGGCCGATGTGCCCAAACTGAGCCTCTTCCTCTCTCCCTTGTCCAAAGATGAGATCCTCTACCTGAGAGAGCCATCCCTCAGGGTCTCGCTGCCGGACTTCGTGACCGACGTGATGCGGCGCAAGCTGCTGCGGCGGACGCAGAAGCAGAAGCGCATCCTCTCGCTGAAGGACCTGGAAAACATCGAGAGGCGGGCTGGCAGCGCCTATCGGGAGATGCAATTGGGCCACCATTTCGATCACGTGATTCCCAATCACGACGGAGAGGACAGCGAGAACTGGGACGCCTTCTACTATCCCATCGCCGATGCGCGGAGGGTACTCCTCGCTTTCGCGGCCATTCTCAGCGGCCAGAAGAGTGAGTACGTGGAGAAGTGGGAGCCGGATCTGCTGCCGAGGACGTGATGCGTGTTGCGTGATGCGTGAGCCAAGAGTCAGGGATCACGGATCACGCCGAGTCAGGCAATCAGCCGAGGGAGATGACATGGAAGAACGTCTGACAGCCGAGGAACAGGCCATACTGAATTGGATCGCCAGCGATGGCCGAGCGACGTACGTTCGCCGGGCGCGTCTCTTGCTGCTCTGGGATCAAGGGATCGCCGTCACGGCCATCGTCCGCCAGGTCGATCTGTCCAGGGCGCAGGTGTACAGCTGGCTCAAGGCGTTCCATGAGAGGCGGCTGGACATCTTCCCCGCCGAGCTCCTGGCAGCGGCAGCAGAGGCCGGGCCGCCTCCGGTGGCGCAGATCCCTGCCGAACCGCCACCGACTGAGGAGACGCCCTCCGAGCCGACTGTCGAGGTGACCCCTCCCGAGCCAGAGCAGGCAGAACCGGAGGTCAAACCGCTGCCGCCGCAGCGGAAGAGCCCCGGTGTGCTGCCTGACGATCCTATGAGCGAGGCCGGGCGCAAGGTGCTGCTCTTCCACTTCGAGCGCATGCTGTATCACGAGCCAGGCACGCGGCTGGGCGAGGACATCGAGGAACTGCACGACATGCGGGTCGCCAGCCGCCGCATGCGCTCCGCTTTCAGCGTCTTCAGCCGGTACTTCGACGCCGACGTCCTGCGCCCCTTCCTCAAGGGACTGCGGCGCACCGGCCGCGCGCTGGGCCGCGTGCGCGACCTCGACGTCTTCTTGGAAAAGGCCCAGCGCTATCAGGCGACGCAGGTAGGGGCGGGATCATCCCATCTCCCACGCCATCTCTACGGGGACCTCGATCCACTGTTCGCCGAATGGCGGAGGCAGCGAGAGCCAGCGCGGGAACGGATGTTGGCCTGCCTCGATGGCAAGCGCTACCAGCGTTTCGTGCAGGAGTTCGGCCAGTTCCTGAATACAGAAGGAGCCGGAGCCCTACTGCCGCCCGCCTGCCGAGGCGCGGGCAGGCCCGCCGCCCGCCCATCGCCCCAGCAGGTGTACCAGGCAGCGCCGATCCTGATCTACGAGCGCTTCAACGTGGTGCGCGGCTACGATTCGGTGATCGGCGATGCACCACTGGAGACGCATCACGCCCTGCGCACTGACTGTAAGCGATTGCGCTACACCATGGAGTTCTTCCGTGAGGTGTTGGGGCCCGAGGCGAAGGAAGTGATCAAAGAGGTGGTGATTCTCCAGGATCACCTGGGCAATCTGAACGATGCTGACGTGGCTTCTCGCTTGCTGATCGGTTTCCTGGACCAGTGGAGTAAACGGAAGAGACGGGAACGGACCAACATCAGCGGGGTGGCCCGCTATCTGGTGGCCAAGCAGAACGAACTGCATGCTCTGCTGGATTCGTTCCCCGAGGTTTGGCGTCACTTCAACCGTCCCAAGATGCGCCGGCTGCTGGCCCTGGCTGTCTCGGCGCTGTGAGGCATTCTGCGATCATGTAGGCTTCCAGTCTTGAAGCTGGTCAGACGTACGATGGAGGGGAATGCGCAATGCTGGAGAAAATCGACCTTACCAAGAAGTTGAGCAAGAAGGAGTACAAGGCGCAACAGCCCAAGCTCCAACGCCGGCTGTACGATCTGGAGACCGCCGCCTGGAAGGCGGGCGTGCCCAGCATCATCATTTTCGAGGGCTGGGACGCCGCGGGCAAGGGCACGACCATTTCAACCCTGACCCAGCGCCTGGATCCCCGCGGCTTCAAACTCCATCCTGTCCGTGCCGCACGCACCTACGAGAAGATGCATCCCTGGCTGTGGCGCTTCTGGTTGAAGCTGCCCAACTACGGCGAGATGGCCATCTTCGACCGCAGTTGGTACGGCCGGGTGCTGGTCGAGCGGGTCGAGGGCTTGACACCACAGCGGGAGTGGCAGAAAGCGTACCGGGATATCGCGGACTTCGAGCGCACCATTGCCGACGACGGCTACGTCCTGGTCAAGTTCTGGCTGCATATCAGCGAGGAGGAACAGCGGCGGCGCTTCAAGATGCTGGAGAAGGACCCGCTGAAGAGCTGGCAGGTGACAGAGGAGGACTGGGAGCACCACGGCAAGTACGGCGAGTATCTGATCGCTGTGGAGGAGATGCTGGAGCGGACGGAGACTGAGTGGGGCCCGTGGACCATCGTCGAGGCCACCAACCGCTGGTGGGCGCGGGCCAAGGTCTTCAGTACCATCATCAATGCCCTGGACACACGGCTGAAGGGGATCGGAGCACCGGTGGAGCCGCCTCCTGGGGAGGACGACGATTCCGTGGAAGAGGTGGAGCTGAAGGCGGAGCAGGCCAGGCTGGCAGCGTCAGAAGACGAGGCCGGCGAGGAATAGCGGGAGGAGAGGTCATGCTGGAAACCCTTGATCTGAGCAAATCCTTGACCAAAGAAGAATACATCAGTGACCTGGTCCGCTATCAGGTGGCTCTGCACGATCTGGGATACCAGGTCTACGTGCAGCAGCGGCCCGTGATCATGGTCTACGAGGGCGCGGATGCTGGCGGCAAGGGAGGAAACATCAAGCGGGTGACGGAGAAACTGGACCCGCGCGGCTACGTGGTGCATCCCATTGCTGCTCCCAAGGGGGACGACAAGACGCACCACTATCTGTGGCGCTTTTGGCGGCGGCTGCCGGAGCGGGGGCAGATTGCCATCTTGGACCGCAGTTGGTACGGGCGAGTGATGGTGGAGCGAATCGAGGGCTTCTGCAGCGAAGAGGAGTGGAAGCGGGCCTACCGCGAGATCAACCATTTCGAGCGCCAGTTGGCGGACTTCGGTACCATCCTCTTCAAGTTCTACATCCACATCGGCAAGGATGAGCAGTTGCGCCGTTTTCAGTCCCGGGAACATACGGCCTACAAGGCCTGGAAGCTGACCGACGAGGACTGGCGCAATCGCCAGAAATGGGATCAGTACACGGAAGCGGTCAATGAGATGCTGCTCAGAACGAGCACGCTGACCGCTCCCTGGACTGTCGTGGAGGGGACCTGCAAGTGGCACGCCCGCATCAAGGTGCTCAAGACGCTGGTGGAGGGGCTCAGCCATGCGCTCAACTATGACCCCTTCGCCGAGATGCCAGCCCCGCCCCAAGCGGGGCCAGCCATCAAGAAAGAGGTGAAGCAAAAGGGAAAGAAGAAGCAGAAGCAAAGGAAGAAAAAGAGGCTGAAGGCAACGGAATCGCCGTTGCCCATGATCGATCAGTTCGAGTATGGCACCATTGTGCTTGATGGGCGGCGTTATGATTACGATGTCATCATCTTCCCTGACGGCACAGTGGAACCTTGGGAGCACAAGGACGAACACATCTTGCAGGCCAAAGACCTGGACAAGGTCATCAAGGCCAAGCCGGAGGTGGTGATCATCGGCTCGGGCACCGTGGCCAGTCTGAGGGTGCGTCCCGAGGCGGAGAAGCAGTTGCAGGACGCGGGGATTGAGGTCCTGGTTTGCAAGACGAACAAGGCCTGTGAGACCTTCAAGGAACTGCGGAACCAGCGCAAGGTGGCGACTGTCTTGCACATCACGTGTTGAGGGGTGGCGGAGATGCCGCCTATGTTAGCATAACTCTGTACCGGACACTTCTCCGGCAAGTCACCAAATGGGACGCGGACAAACGCCG
>CBDURC010000059.1:0-14347 GCA_965369635.1 uncultured Anaerolineales bacterium
GCGGAGCTAGGTTTGGCATTCAGAGAGGTTCCCCCAGCACGCTGCCCAGCACGCCGCCAATGAAGCCACGCTGCCCACGCAGGAAGTCGCCGATCGGCAACGCACGCTTGCCCGCCAGTTGCAGTTTCTCCAACAGCAGCAATCCTTGGCCGGTGACCACTGCCGCACCGTCGCCCCACGCCACCACTCGCCCTTGCGGTCCATCCACGGCCTCTTCCGGCAGCGCTTGCACCCTGAGCAACTTCAGCGGTTTGCCGTTCCAGAAGGTCGTGGCGCCCGGCCAAGGCTGATGGGCCCGCACTCGCCGTGCGATCTGCTCTGCGGACAGGGTCCAGTTTATGCGCCCGTCGGCCTTACGGATCATCGGCGCGTAGGAGGCCAGCTCGTCGTCCTGGGGCTGCGGCTCGATCTCGTGCGCCAGCCAGCGGGGCAGCGTCTCCGTCAGCAGCGACGCGCCCAACTCCGCCAGCTTCGCCGTCACCGTGCCCGTGGTGTCCTGCGGGCCTATGGAGCAGGTGGCCTGGCTCAGGATGGGTCCGGTGTCCATGCCCGCGTTCATGAGCATGATGGTTATCCCCATCTCGTCTTCGCCGGCCAGAATCGCTGCGGGGATGGGGGCTGCACCGCGGTACTTCGGCAGGAGCGAGCCGTGCACGTTCAGGCAACCGTGAGGCGGGATGTCCAGCACCTTCTGCGGCAAGATGAGGCCGTAGGCGGCAACGGCGATAAGGTCGGGGGCCAGCGCCGAGAGGGCCGCCAGCGGCTCCGGACTGCGCAGCGTCGTCGGCTGCAGTACGGTCAGGCCGTGTTCGCCGGCGAAGCGCTTGACAGGCGAGGCGCTCAGCTTGCGGCCGCGCCCGGCCGGGCGGTCAGGCTGCGTGGCTACACTGACCACATCGTAGCCGCTCGCCAGCAGCGCAGCCAGCGAGGGCACAGCGAAATCGGGAGTGCCCATGAAGATAACGCGAGTGGTCATGTTTGTACCTCGGGGGCGTGATGCATAATGCGTAATGCGTATTTTGGCTTCACGTTTCCAGCCCCATTGTAGCATAGGCGTAGCCTGCAAGCAACCTACGGTCAGCCTGCTGTCGGGCAACCGTCTTGCAGATTAGCCGATGATATGGTACAATCGGGCAGCGTTGTCGGAAACTCGCCTCCGACATCTTCGTACTATCTTGTGAGAAGACTATTAGAAGACTATGAGGCCCATGCCCCTCGAGGGCAGTGGTCTCACCAACTCACCACGTCAAAGGGAGGCAATCGATGAACGACAAGTTGGAACCGTTGGAAGAGGCCATGGAGGACGTGGCCGAAACGGCGCAGGAGGCGGTTCAGAAGACCGAGGATCTGGCCGAGGCCGTGGCAGCCGAGGCCGCCGAGATAGCGGAAGAGGCCGGCGATAAGAAGGCCGAGGAAGCCGCCGAGACTCTCGAGGGGAAGCTGGAGCAGGTCGTGAGCGAAGCAGGCAACTTCATGGCTCGGAACATCACCGATGATGCAGATGCTGACGACAACGACAAGCTGTGGAGCCTCGCTGCCTACATCAGCCAGATGATCGTCCCGGTCATCGTGCCGGTGATCATGCTGCTGATCGAGCCGAACAAGAACCGCCCCTTCCAGAAGTACCACGCTGCGCAGTCGCTGGGATTCCTGGTCGCGACATTTGTCTACGAGATCCTGGCGGGCATCGTCTTCAGCGTGCTGACAGCCATCACGCTCGGCTGCCTGGCTCTGGTGCTGTGGGTGCTCTTCCTGCTGCCCATCATCCCGGCCATCTACTACGCCTATCTGGCCTACCAGGGCAAGCGCTTCGAGATCCCCTACCTGACCAAGTTCATGGGCGAGCAGGGCTGGCTGTAAGTTGGTCGCGTAGTCGCTTGGTCGCGTAGTCGCCTAGTCGCTTGGTCGCCTGACCAAATGGCCATCAGACCACGCGACCATCAGACCACAACGTCCAGGAGCTTCACCGTGCCCTTGCAACCCAAACGCTGGAAGGTGTATCCGCCGCTGAACGACAGCTTCCGGGCCCGTTTCCCAGACCTATCTCCCCTCGTCCTGCAGCTCCTCCACAACCGGCACATCACCGATACGGCCGATGTGGAGACCTTTCTGGGCCGTAGCTTGGTCTTCGACAACCCCTTCCGGCTCACGGGCGTGAACGAGGCGGTGACCCGTATCCGCCAGGCCATCGCCGATGGCGAGTCCATCGCCGTCTACGGCGATTTCGACGCCGACGGCGTGACCGCTACGGCGCTCCTGACACAGACGCTGGAAGCGATCGGCGCGCAGGTGCAGCCGTACATCCCCCACCGCGTGGACGAGGGATACGGGCTGCACGCGGAGGCGCTGGCGAAACTGGCGCAGGAAGGCATCCAGCTCGTGATCACCGTGGACTGCGGCATCCGTTCGGTGGAGGAGGTAGCGCACGCGCGAGAGCTGGGTCTGGACGTCATCATCACCGATCATCACTCGGTAGGGCCAGAGTCGCCGCTGGCGGTGGCGGCCATCAACCCCAAGCAGCCGGGCTGCTCCCACACGTTCAAGGACCTGGCGGGCGTGGGGGTGGCCTTCATTCTGGCGCAGGCCCTGTTGCGGGTTGAACGTTCCATGCGGCCCCGCAACGAGCGTCCTGCCCTGCTGAGGGAAGAAGAGCTGCTTGATCTCGTGGCCATCGGCACCGTGGCGGACATGGTGCCCCTGCTAGGAATGAATCGCTACCTGGTACAACGGGGGCTGGAGCAGCTCAATCCCCCCCTGCCGCAAGACGCAAAGAAGGAGAGACCCCGATACGACTACCCTCGACGGATCGGATTGCGGACTCTGATGCAGAAAGCGGGAGTGAAGCCAGGCGAAGTGAACGCTGTGGCCATCGGCTTCAGGCTGGGGCCGAGGCTGAACGCCGCCGGACGGCTGAGCAGCGCCATGCTCAGCTACGATCTGCTGCGGACCACGGACGACGCACAGGGCGCTGAACTGACGCAGACACTGGACGAGCTGAACCGCCGCCGCCAGCAACTCACTCTGGAGACACTGGAACAGGTGCAGGCGGAGATCGAAGAGCAAGGAGAGGAAGACGCCTTCCTGTACCTTGTGGCTAGGGAGGACATCCTGGCTGGCATCGCCGGACTGGTGGCCGGTCGTCTCACGGAGGCACTGTACCGGCCGACTGTGGTGGTGGAGCGGGGCAAAGAGTTTAGCCGCGGCTCAGCCCGCAGCATTCCTGAGTTCAACATCACTACCGCGCTTGACCGCTGTGAAGACATCCTGGAGAGCCACGGCGGGCACGCAGCGGCAGCCGGCTTCAGAATGAAGACCGAGGATCTGCCAGAGCTCGAAGCGAGACTGCAGGACATCGCTGCCAAAGAGCTGGCCAAAGAGGAACTGGTGCCCACCCTGGCTATTGACGCCGAGGTGCGGCTGGAAGAACTGAACTGGGCAACGTACGCACTGCTGCAACAATTCGAACCCTGTGGCTACGACAATCCCACGCCTCTGCTTCTGAGCCGCGGTGTGCAGGTGCGGGATCACCGCACCGTCGGCGCCGAGGGCAGCCATCTGAAGCTGACCCTCAGCGATGGGAGCAAGGCATGGGACGGTATCGCCTTCCGGCAAGGCGAGTGGGCTGGCCAAATGCCCAAACGCATCGACGTAGCCTACACGCTGGAAATGAACAGATGGAACGACCGCTTGCGGCTGCAACTGAACGTGCGAGATCTGCGGCCCAGCAGCGATTAGATGAGCCATGGTTGGCACTGTTGGCACTGAAGGAATGGCTCTCGACAAGATGGACAGCAGGGCAAATGAACAACGTCAAACGTGTTGCGCGTTACGTGAAAAGCCAACCTGCTCATGGGATCACGGATCCCGGATCACGTTTCACGAGTTAAGGAGATCACATTCATGCGCATGGCCCGAGTCAGACTCGATACCAAAGGTCGCCTGGTTCTGCCCAAGGAAGTGCTGATAGCGTTGGCCGTTCTTCCTGGTGACGATCTCTACTTCGTCATCCACGGCGATCACGTGCTGCTTACTCCAGCGCCAGAGGATTACGCTCCCTACCTGATCGATGGCAGCCGGCAGGGCATAGAGTTCCCTGATCGCCCTTCGCGGCCCGAAGACTGGCAAGGATGGGAGGACTGGGAGAAGGAGACACAACGATGACAGAAGCGACGACGGGTGCTGCCGACAGCTTCTGGAGGCGGGTCAGCGGGCCGCTGAAGGTGGGGCTCTTCTTCGCAGCCTTGGGTATTCTGCTGGCGATTGTGGGCATCTTCCGCGGCATGGTGCCGCTTAACCCTCTCTCGATCTTCCTGGCCCTGCTGATCTCCGGCGGGAGCTGGGGCGTGGTCAGTTGGGCCATTGCCACAGCGGCGGTGGACGTGGACAGAGATGTGGCGGAAGCAGAAATAGAGGGAAGTGGGGGAAACGAGGAAAGCGAGGGAAACGAAGGCGACTGAGGGAGTTTGGATATGTGCGACTTTGCGCCCCTGCTCATCTGCCCCCTAGCCACCCTCCACCCTCTCCAACACAGCAATCCCTACCGCCGCCAGACCTGTCGTCAAGTTGCGGTCGGCAGCGTCAATGGCTGAGACTACTGCCTGCGAATCACTGCCCGAAAGCGACAGCGTGATGCGCAGGTGCACCCCCTCGCCATATGCCTGCGCCCTCGACTTGACGTACACCTGGGGATGCTCCGACGCCACACGGTCAACCACGGGGGCCAGATCCGACTCATCACCGCAGTTGGTGACCAGCACCCGCTCCAGGAACACTCGGTCGCCGAAGAGGTCCTGCAGCAGCGGCTGAAACGAACTGTCGAAGATCCCCTTCAACTCGGCAGGGACACCCGGCAAGCAGACAAGCAGCGTCTCCCCCTCCCTCAACGTAACGCCAGGGGCCGCGCCGACGGGATTATGCAGCGGTTCCGCTCCCTGCGGCAAGTAAGCCATCTTCCGCCGCTCCTCGGTGAGCGCCGCGTCCAACACCAGCCCTAGATCGACAAGTTGCTCGTACGTCGCCCGCACCATCGCCAGCGCCCGCTCGTTGAGCTCCAATGGACGGCCCAGCGCCGAGGCCAGCGACGCCAGCGTCAGATCGTCGGCAGTGGGGCCGAGGCCGCCGGTCAGGACGATGAGATCCGGCTGGCGGCAAAGCGTCGCCTCTAGCGCTTCGGAAATGGCCTGCGGATCGTCGGGAACCATCGCACCCCGCTGCACGCACCCACCCCGCCCGCTGAGCTGGCGACAGAGCCAGTGCGTATTGGTGTCCAGCACGTCACCCAGCAGCAGCTCGTTGCCGATAGCGATGATCTCCACCACGCTGGTCATGGCATCTCCTCAAAGAAAAAGCGGCCCCATCGGGGCCGCCCTGTTGCTACTAACCCGCCTCGTTCTCGGAAGGCACAGCCCGCAAACCAAGATGTACCCTGCCTCCACTCAGCGTGCGCAAGATGACTTCTGGCAACTTCCAGGGTATGTATCCCTCGTGCAACTCCACCGGCGAAAGCGGCCTGTTGTCATTCTTCAGCAAAGCACGAAAGACGGCCATGACGAGAGACATGTGAGGATGGATGTAATCCGGCTCATACACGCACATGGTGGTCAGGCACTGCCACAGCGCATCGGTGCGCCGCACTTCTGCCGTCTCAGGATCAACCCAATCCACCATCTCCGTATCGCGGTGATTGGGAAAACGTTGCTGACACTCGGGGCAGAGTTGATCCCGAAGATAGAGGCGGAAATCCCTACCGCTCTTCTCCCACCAACCGAGGTCAATGTGGAATTTGGTGTCCGTCGTGGGAATGAACCATGAAGTCATAGGGCCAGCTACCTGTTTGCATGTAGTCAGTAATTGGGGATAAGGAAGCCCCAACCGCGCCCGATCTAGGCCAGGGACCAGAAACCGCCCTCTTCGGGCTGATAGAGCTTACTGCTGGACAAGGCAGCAAAGATCGGCCCCGGCGGACAGCGCCGCACCATGTTGACACTACTGTATACCGTCTTGGCATGTACTTTACCGTCCGGACTGAGCTTGAGCAACTCAGGGATAACCTGGTCCAGCAACTCAGTGAGCGGCATGTCCTCCTGGCGCAAGGCCTGCCGCAAGTCCTCCACGGCCGCCGCGTCCAGAGCATCCACCACCATGAGCTTATCGTACTCGCAGGCGATGGGCATCTTGCGCATCTCGAACACAAGCTGATCGTCGTCCACACGAGCCAAACGCGCCCATTCCCGCCGCATACGACGCGGGCGGATGTCCACAACGATCTCTCCAGGCTCCTGTCCTCGCTGCAAGACAATGTAGGCACCAACGGGGACCTTGTGTTCCTTGAACCAGGGCATCAAGCCAACGATATAGCGCCCGTCATACACTACCCAGGCGGTGAAGCGTTGTCCCCAGCGTCCGTCCACCATGGTGACCATGCTCCGTCCCGTCTCTCCAGCGGCGAAGAACCCTCGGGTGCGGAAGGATAGCGGCAACGTGCCTGACTGCCGGTGTGGATAGGAAAGCACAAACGTGACACTGGGAGCAACAGAGGGCGTCTCGACGACTTCCTCTGACCATTCGTCGCCCAGATCCCACTCGAACCGCAGCAGTTCGGCGCTCAGCAGCGAGCGGTCGTAGAACTGTGGCTCGTAGCGTAGTGGCGCGGGGATCGTCAACGCTCCTTCCGGCTGCAGGCGGCGCAGATACCAGAACCGTTTGCCACCAACGCCGATGTTGTCGAAGCGATCATCGTGCTCCAGCGCGTGATTGAGCGAGAAGAGCTGAATCTCTGAAGATACCTCGCTCGGCAGATCAAACTCCTCCAAGAGCCTTCCGGGAGGCACAGGCTGGCCGACCATCTCAATCAAAGCCTCGGCAATGTTCAGATGCCCGATATTGACGTCCGCGAGCATGTCTCGCAACAACCACTGTCCATTGCTGCAGATGAAACTATCATCCGCCTTCGCCTCGAGATGAGTCGCCAGACGCTGTCCCAGGTCGCCAGCTAACGATTCCTTCAACTCACCCGGAGCAAGCAAGCCCTCTTGCTCCAGCAAGGCCTCGCCACCGTCGTCCACATTCAGCTTGTGCGGCGTCTGAAACGAAGCGGCAAATTCGCGCGCCTTTCGTTGCCCCTCGAACTGCACCTTGATGACGTCAAATTCGCCATGTTCAGGGTTCAAACCCGTCCGCTTCTCAATCACGACCCCCACGGCGAAGTCGAAGACTGGGAAGACCAATCGTTGTCCCACCTCATAGTCTTCCCTGGGCTGATAGAGCGTGCCCTTGGACAGCTCTTCTCGGACGTGCGCTTCTTCCTGCCGACAATGGAAACCAATGAGATCCAAGCCCAACTCGTCGGCGCTGTACGGCCGCCCCTTGTCCACGAGCACACCGTAGAGGTGAGCCAGGTCGTCCTCAGAAAAGCGAAATGCGGAACCCCAATACTCCGCGGTCTGCGTCTTACGCTGAAACACGCTACGATCCTCCACTCCTCTTGCCGATGATTGCAGTAATTCATTATACCAGCTTTCCACAGGCTTGACAAACGGGCGCGGCGACTTGCTCAGTATCCCCTGCTTCTCCGGCTGACGGAACGATGTGCACATCGGCGCTGATGCTGTGGCTCCGTCATTGCCTGGAACGAAGATCGGTGCTATAATGCGCCACGTGTGCACAGCAGCGGTGGCCAGAGACGTGACGGGGATGCGAGTCGGCAACAACAGTCACAGGCGACGTTATGAGCGCACAACAGGCGGGAAGCGTAGGCCCGTGTGCTTTGTCTTCCTTGACGGTGTCGGGCTGGCGCCAGCGGATGGCAGAAACCCGCTGGCCCGGGCAGCAATGCCCAACGTACGCCGCCTGTTGGGCGAGCCGATGGTCGCCGGTCAGTCGGTGGACAGAGACGGTCTGCTGCTCCTACCGCTGGACGCCTGCCTGGGCGTGGAAGGGTTGCCCCAGAGCGCCACGGGCCAGACAGCCCTCTTCACCGGGGTGAACGCCGCCGCGCTGGTGGGAGCGCACGTGGCCGCCTACCCCACCGAGGCGCTGCGGCAGGTCATCGCTGGGCACAGCTTGCTGAAGCAGGCAACTGATCACGGTCTGCGTGCGACGTTTGCCAACGCCTACACCGGAACCTACTGGCAGCGAGTCGCACAGCGCAAGTTGCGTCACTCTGCCAGCACGCTGACCACCATGGCTGCTGGCCTGCGCTTCCGCACGCTGGACGACCTTGAGCGGGGCGAAGCGGTCTACTGGGACATCACCCACGAGGTGATGCGCTCGTTCCTCGGGCTGGACGTGCCATTGCTTGAGCCGGAGGAAGCAGGCCGGCGGCTGGCACGGCTGGTGGCGGCCCACGACCTTGTCCTTTTCGAGAGCTTCCTCACTGACCTGGCCGGCCACGGACGGCTGCCCCAGCCCACAGAGGAAGTGCTCACGCTGCTGGATCGCTTCTTGGGGGGTCTGCTGGAAACCCTGCCCGACGAAGCTACGCTGGTGCTTTCCAGCGATCACGGCAACCTGGAGGATTCCAACACGCGGGCGCACACGCTGAACCCGGTGCCACTGCTGGTAGTCGGCCCAGCCGCGGCATCATTCCGTCAGGCCCATGCCATCACAGACGTGACGCCCGGTATCTTGCACTGGTTGGGAGTCAGAGACCACAAATCAAGATGAAGATTGATGTGCACCACTTGCTTCCACTGCTTTTCGAGGTCAATCAACTCAAGCGCATCCCCCGCATGGGCTGGGTTGTGCGCGGCATGGGGCCCGCCGATACGGAGAGCGTGGCCGAGCACACCTACGGCATGGCGCTCACCGCCTTGCTGCTGGCAGAACTGGTGGACGAACCTGTGGATCGAGGTCGTCTGCTCACCATCTGCCTGCTGCATGACCTGCCAGAGACGCAGATCCTGGATCTGGTGCCAACGGCCGTCCGGTACCTGACGCCAGCCGCCAAGCGTCGAGCGGAGGAGCTCGCGTTGGCCGACCTGCTGTCGGACCTCCCCTCCCACCAGGAATTGCAGGCCCTGTGGCAGGAGTTCGAAGAGGGCACGACACCCGAGGGGCGTCTGGCTCGTGATGCCGACAAGCTGGATATGATGATACAGGCTGCGGCCTACGAGCGGGCAGGCTGGCGTCAGCTCGGTGAATTCTGGCAAGAGATGAAGAAGCATGAGTGGGGGTTTGCAGCCAGCCAAGAGCTGTTCCGGGAGCTGGCTGAACAGAGGGCAGCAAGCCAGTGCAGCTCTGTGCGCGAAGATCAGGCACTGGGTGAACGGCGATGAGCAGGGGCCGGCTGCTGCTGTTCTTGTCTCTGGTAGCATTGGGCGCGCTGCTTCTGGCCGCAGGCTGCCTGGTCCTATCAGGGCAGCACCAGGCGGCGTCTGATTCCCAGGCGGCTGCAACGAGCGCTCCGCTGACCGTGTCTGCCATGCCAAGAGCCACCCGAACTGCCACTGCGCCTGTCGCCCTGCCATCTCCCACGCCGACGGCCACGCCAGCAGCGACATTGACACCTACCCCAACCATGACGCCCACACCAACGCCCACCCTGGCGCCGCTGCAGCGTATCCTGCTCTTGGGAACGGACGAGAGAGGCGAATCGTCGGGTGGTGTGTGGCTAACCGACGCCATCTTGGTGGTGACTGTGGACGCCGAGAACAAGCGCATCGGCATGCTGGGCATTCCGCGTGATCTCTGGGTTAAGCCGCCAACGATGTGGGAGATGAGAATCAACCAGGTGGACTACCTGGGTGACCAGCACGACTACCCGGGCGGCGGCGCTGCCCTGCTTGCCGACACGCTGAAGGAAACGTTCGGGATGGAGATTGACCACTACGTGCGCTTCAAGCAGCAAGGCTTCGTGCAAGCCATCGATGTCATGGGCGGCATCACCGTGACGCTCGACTGCCCCCTGCAGGAGTTTGCTCCTGCTGACCCGGGCTCTGACAGGCAGTACAAGGAACTGCACTTGGATGCGGGCCCGCAGTGGCTAGACGGCGAAACGGCGCTGAAGTTCGTCACCTATCGCTACCGCTTCGGCGACTGGGGCCGAGCCAAACGGCAACAGTTGCTTCTGCTGGCACTGCGCGACCAGGCCCTGCAGTTGGACATCATCACCAGGATTCCTGTGCTGTGGAGCATCGTCAAGGATTCTATCCAGAGCGATCTGACGCTGCTGGATTGGGTGAGGCTGGCCCGCTTCGCAATGCAGATTGACCCCAAGGATATCCACGGGCGGGTGATTGACGAGACGATGACAGAAGACTACGTCACCGAGAAAAGCGGATTGGCGTTGGCAGGTGACATGGACGCGATCGCGGAAGTCATTGAGACGCTCTTCGACGTAGAGCCCGCGGACGAATTCTACGATCAATCGGAGCACTGCCCGCCCATCTGGCCTTCTCCTACGCCCACAGCGACCCCGTTGATGTGACAAGGGGATTGGGGCAGGTACATCACAGCGACAGTGTATCGCACTCCACTTTGGACATGTACGGCATAACATGATACAATTGGAATTGTCATTTAAGAACGGACTTCCCGGCTATTCGGGAGAAAGGAGAATGAAAGACACGTGACATCGAGCAGAAAGAAAAAGCAGAAGCGGCAATGGCGACAGGTGGATTTGCATCTGCACACGCCCGCCTCAGCCGATTGGGCGGAGCCAGGGGTGACGTTTTTGGACTGGCTTCAGGCAGCTGAGCGGAAAGGATTGGACATCGTCGCCATCACCGACCACAACACCGTCGCCGGCGTAGCCCGATTGCGGCAGGAATTGGAGAGGCTATCCTGGCTGGAGAACAGTGGTCGTCTGCAAAACGAGGAGAAAGCCGCACTGAAGGAGTTCCGGCGCCTGGGAGAGAAGGTATTAGTGCTTCCAGCATTCGAGTTCACAGCCACGTTCGGCTTCCACCTGCTGGGCATCTTCCCGCCCGAAACCTCGGTGCGGCAGTTGGAGCTGTTGCTGCTGCGACTCAACGTCCCTGCCGACAAGCTAGACGATGGTTCGACCGAAGTGGGAGCCACGGCTGACGTGCTCACCGCCTACCGGCTCATCCATGAGGCAGGCGGACTGGTGCTTGCCGCTCACGCCAACTCCACCCACGGCGTGGCTATGCGCAATTTCCCCTTCGGCGGCCAGACCAAGATTGCCTACACCCAGGATCCGCACCTGCATGGGCTGGAGGTCACGGACCTGGAAAGCAAGGGCCGGCGCACGACCGCCCGTTTCTACAACGGATCGAAGCCGGAGTATCCCCGCCGCATGCATTGCATCCAAGGCTCCGACGCGCATCGTCTGCGGCGAGACCCCAAGGACAAGGTGCATCTGGGCATCGGCGATCGCACCACCGAGGTATTGCTGCCGGATGTGAGTTTCGAGGCCCTCAAGGCCATCTTCGAAGGCCACGATTTCACTCTGACGCGCCCCTACCGGGCCGCAAAAGCGCCCTTCGATCACGTCTCGGCGGCTCGAGAGCAGGGGCCGAGCATCGTGCAGTCGTTTCACGAGAGCATGAGCCGCAGCGGAGGCCGGATGCACAAGGTGCTCTGCGACATGGTGGCCTTCGCCAACACGAAGGGTGGCACGATCTATGTCGGAGTCAGCGCCAGCCGCAAGGGAGTGCCTGGCGGCATAGCCAACCCTGAAGAAGCGATCGCCAGCCTGCGAGCGGAAATGCCGCGCAAGATCACACCACCGTTGGAAGTAACCATGGACACCCTGCAAAGCCAGGGGAAACAAGTGCTGCGGGTGGTCGTGCCCGAGGGATCAGACAAACCGTACATGATAGACGACATCAAGGTCTACTTGCGGCAGGAGGCGGAGACCAGCCTGGCGGTGCGCGATGAGGTCGTCCAACTGATACGGGAGACGCTGGCCCAGACAGAGCCTCCAGCAGAGAAGATGGGTGTGCCTGCCGCCACACCGCAGCCGCCACCATGGCAGGAGGGGCGCCCCGTCGAACCGCCCAAGGTTGGCGTCCAGATCGTCGAGACGGTGGAGCGCAAAGGCGTCTTCTACCACACCGTAAAGGACCTGCGCAACGGCAACATCGTGCGCAACGTGACCCGCGAGTCGGCCCGCAAGCTGTGGCGCTACGCCATCACTCAAATGGAGACCAATACGGTCGTGGCCGATAAAGTGAAATGGGCGGGTGATGTCGGGCTGTGGCAGAAGCGGAGACGGGCGCGCAAGACGCGCTATGACTTCGTGCAACGTGTGGCCAATGGTTCGCTGGAGGTCTACTACGGCGTGACGGAAGAGGGCATCGAGGGGGTCTGGCAGAGACTCTTGGAGGAAGAGGGGACAGCCTAGCGCCCCCTGGGGTACTCCGACTCCCCAACGGTATGAAGGCAATGAGGCAGAACTGACGCGTGGCCATAAGCCCGGCGGCTATGGAAAGCCGCCCTACACTTACATCCGCTTTCCGTAGGGCGGGTTTCCATACCTGCCACTCCGCTGCCGGGCGTGGGAGCCCGGCCTGCTGTTTTGAGACTGTACACTGAGGAAAACATGCGCGCTGTAGACATCATCACCAGAAAACGAGACGGCAGCGAACTGACGGCCGCCGAGATTGACTTCTTCGTCCAGGGCTTCACGCGGGGCGAGATCCCCGACTATCAAGCCGCCGCTTGGCTGATGGCGGTCTACTTCCGAGGGATGACCGAGCAAGAGAGCATCCAGTTGACCATGTCCATGGTCAACTCCGGCGAGACGCTCGACCTCTCCGACGTTGCCCTCTTCGTGGCGGACAAGCACTCCTCCGGCGGCGTGGGAGACAAGACGACGCTGGTTGTGGCACCGCTCGTGGCCAGCCTGGGCATCCCCGTGGGCAAGGTGTCGGGGCGAGGTCTGGGCTTCAGCGGCGGCACGCTGGACAAGCTGGAATCGATCCCCGGCTATCGCTCCGAACTGACCACGGGCGAGTTCAAGCGCCAATTGCGCGACCTGGGCCTCGTGGTCGCCGGACAGACGGCCGATTTCACACCGGCCGATGGCAAGCTGTACGCACTGCGAGATGTGACAGGCACCGTGCAGAGCTTGCCCCTCATCGCCTCTTCGATCATGTCAAAGAAGATCGCCACCGGCAGCAACGGCATCGTCCTCGACGTAAAGGTGGGTAAGGGTGCTTTCATGCAGACGGAAGAGGAGGCCATCGCCCTGGCAGATCTGATGGTCAAGATCGGACGCGGGGTAGGACGGAAGGTGCGGGCAGCGATCTCAGACATGAACCAGCCGCTGGGGTGTGCCGTGGGCAACGCTCTGGAGCTGATTGAGGCCATCGAGACGCTGCACGGCCGCGGTCCGCAGGACTTCCTGGAACACTGCCTGGTGATCGCCGGCCAGATGGTGCTCCTGGCCGGACGGGCCGGCGACGAAACGGAAGCGCTGTCCCTGCTCACCGCCAGCCTCCAAGGTGGTCGGGGCTGGGCCAAGTTCCGGGAGTGGATCGCTGCCCAGGGAGGGGATCTCGCCTACGTGGACAACCCGGATCGGCTGCCTCAGGCCAGGATAGTGGAAGCGCTGCCCGCTCCCCGCTCGGGGTACGTGGCGGGGATTGACGCCATGGAAGTGGGGCTGACGGCAGCACAACTCGGCGGAGGTCGAGCGAGAAAGGGGGACTCCTTGGATCACGCTGTGGGGGTCGTAGTGCAAGTCAAGGTAGGAGACGAGGTAGCTGAGAGCGAGCCGCTCTGCACCATCCACGCCAACAGCGCCGAGCGACTCAGTGAAGCAAAGAGGAGTCTCCTGGATGCCTACACCTTCAGCGACGAACCGGTGCCGCCACTGCCGTTGGTACATCGGGTGATCAAGTGAACCACGAATGCACAGCGGAGAATCGAGGCACCTCGATTTGTTGGATGATGTGAGGAGAGAATGGCAATGCAAGCCCAACAGGAACAGTATGTGATAGACACGGCAGGCAGAAAGACAGCGGTGCTTCTTTCGCTCGGACGGTATGAGCAGTTGATGGAAGACCTCCACGACCTGGCCATCGTGGCTGAACGCAGAGAGGAAGAACCCATCAGCCTCGAGGAAATGAAGCTCCGGCTGCGAGAAGATGGCCTCCTATAGCATCAACCTCAAGCCGTCTGTCGAGAAGGACTTGCGCCATCTGTCCAAACGGCTTGTTGCTCGCGTGGTGGAGCGTATTGAGAAACTGAAAGCCGATCCGTTCCCTCGGCAGGCAATCAAGTTGTCGGGCACTGAGCGGTTCTATCGCATTCGAGTGAGCGATTATCGGATCGTGTACGAGGTTGATACTCAGGCCGAACAGGTGACGATCCACTACGTTCGTCATCGCCGCGAGGTATATCGCGTTTTGTGAGCAGCGGCCCACTTGGGTTGACAGGG
>CBDURC010000060.1:0-14303 GCA_965369635.1 uncultured Anaerolineales bacterium
GTACACGCACAGGCAGATTGGTTGCCCCATCACGAGGAATAGCTGTCATGACCAGTCGGCGACAACGTCGCGTGGCCCAACTCATGCGAGAGGAAATCACCTTGATTACCCTGGAGTTGAGTGATCCGCTCCTGGCGTTGGTCAGCGTGACTGACGTAGAGGTCAGTCCCGATTTGCGCCATGCCCATGTCTTCATCAGCCATCTGGGTGATGAAGAGGAGACAGAGGGCGTGCTGAAGGCACTGAGGCACGCTGCGGGCCACATGCGGCGCGAGCTGGCATTGCGGGGAACTCTCCGCTATGTGCCCGAGCTGAGTTTCCATTGGGACAGCTCTGTGGACCAGGGACAGCGCATCGATGAACTGCTTCGACAGATAGGTTTCGAATAGCCATGGACATATCCGTTCGCAAGGCCATTCTTCCACTCATACGTCGGGCTCGGCGCATCATGGCCATCGCCCACATAACCCCCGATGGAGATTGCATCGGCTCACTGCTGGCGCTGGGCCATGCGCTGCGCGCTCTGGGCAAGCAGACGGTGCTGGTCTGTGCCGACCCGGTCCCACAGCAGTTCCACTTCTTGCCGGGACAGGACCTTGTCACCAGTGATCCGGAGGGCGAGTTCCACCTGCTCGTCAGTCTCGATAGCAGCGACATCCAGCGCATGGGTTCCGTCTACCGCCCAGGAGCATTCGCCAGAGTGCCTTTGATCAACATTGACCACCACGCGACCAACCTTAACTTTGGCACCGTGAATTGGGTGGACACCAGCGCTGCCTCCACGGCAGAGATGGTCTTCGATCTGATCGAAGAGATGGCCGTGCCCCTGACTCCGGACATCGCGCTCTGCCTGCTCACCGGCGTCGTGACCGACACACGCTGCTTCCGCACGTCCACCACCACCAGCAAGACGATGAGCATCGCCACTCGCCTCATGGAAGCGGGGGCGTCTCTGAACCAGATCAGCGAGCAAGTGCTGAACCGCCGTCCGCTGGCAGTGATTCGCCTCTGGGCGGAGGCGCTCAACACGCTGGAACTGCGTGAGCGGGTCATCTGGGCAGAGATCACCCAGGCCATGAGAGTGCGAGCAGGGATGGAGACAAACGACTCTGCTGGCGGTTTGACCAGCTTCCTGGCCACGGCCCAGGAAGCTGACGTGGCGGTGGTTTTCACCGAGAAGCCTGGCGGCAAGGTGGAAGTAAGCTTCCGATCCGTACCTGGCGTTGATGTGTCCAAATTGGCTTTCCAGCTCGGCGGAGGTGGCCATCCTTTGGCTTCTGGCTGCACCCTGAATGGCACCCTGGAGGAGGTACGGAAGCGGGTGCTGGCGGCGCTGGACGTCTCCCTTACGAGACAGCGGGCGCAGAAGTAGGTTCCGGCAAATGATGCGCGGGCGGCCGCCTTCGGGCATTCTGAACATCGACAAACCACAGGGCTGGACGTCCCACGACGTGGTGGCCAAGGTGCGAGGCCTGACGGGACAGCGCCGCGTCGGCCACGCGGGCACGCTTGACCCCCTGGCCACCGGCGTGCTGCTCGTCTGCGTTGGCCAAGCAACGCGGGTGGCCGAGTACCTGATGGCCGGTCAGAAGCGCTACCGGGCCACGCTGCGGCTGGGCATCAGCACCGACACCTACGATGCCGAGGGGCAGGTGACGAGGGACGCCGGACCAGTGGGTATTAGGCTCCAGGAGATTGAAACCGCGCTATCGCACTTCGTGGGGGAGATCGCGCAGGTGCCGCCCATGTACTCGGCGCTGAAGCGCGGCGGACAGCCGCTGTACAAACTGGCGCGGCGCGGCGAAACGGTGGAGCGGCAGCCGAGGCGGATCACCATCGAATTACTCGACATCGTGGATTGGGTTTCGCCGAAGTTGACGCTGGAGATTCTCTGCTCTCCAGGCACCTACATCCGCTCGCTGGCCCACGACTTGGGCGAGCAACTGGGCTGCGGCGCACACATAGCGGCGCTCACGCGGTTGGCCAGCGGCCAATTCACCTTGGCCGACGCCATCTCACTGGACACGCTGACCCAGGCAAAGGCGGCCGATGAGTGGGCACACCTGCTCCATCCGCTTGATGCCGCGTTGCTCGACTTCAAGGCCGTGAGCGTAGACGCAGCAGGAGCACGGCGCCTGCAGCACGGGCAGCCCATCCCGTGCCCTACCTCCCCGACCACCGCGCTGGGCCGGGCCTACGACCCCAACGGCTTCTTGATCGCCATCATCGTTTACGATCCCGAGGCCACACTCTGGCGCCCCAAGAAAGTCTTCATCAGCCCATAACCTTGTCATCCGCCATCAGCCATCAGCTATCAGCCATCTGCCATGCACGTTTTCCACGGTCTCCCTTCTCAGCCCCCGCCCAGCCCCACGCTGCTCACCATCGGCAACTTCGACGGTGTGCATCTCGGGCACAGGGCGTTGATCGAAGCGATGGTGAGGGCTGCCCGCGGCAACAACCGCTGGGCGGGCCTGCTCACCTTCGACCCGCACCCGCTTGCCGTGCTGGCACCGGAGCTCCCCCTGGCTTTCCTCACCAGCCCGGAGGAGCGGTTGGAACTGCTTGGCGCCTACGGGCTCGATTTCGTGGTCATTCACCGCTTCACCCTGGCCACGGCCCGCACGCCGGCGCCGGAGTTTGTGTCCGCCCTGCGTGAGCGGTTACGACTGGCGGAGCTGTGGGTGGGACCCGACTTCGCGCTGGGCCAGCGGCAGAAGGGGGATATCGCCGCCCTGCAAACATTGGGAGAGGAACTGGGATTTGAACTGCACGTGGTGCAGCCGTTCTGCCTGGAAGGGCAATCGGTTCGCAGCACGCGCATCCGGGCACTGCTGCAGCAGGGCAGCGTGCACGAAGCCGCGGGGCTGCTAGGCCGATCATACCGCTTGCGGGGACAGGTGGTGCCCGGCGCAGGCCGTGGGCGAACGCTCGGCTTCCCCACGGTCAACCTAGAGATGGAGCCAGGCCGCGTCCTGCCAGGTGACGGCATCTACGCCGGCTGGGTCGAGGTAGGAGGCCAGCCCCGCCCCAAGCGGGGCCAGCGCTACGCGGCGGCCATCAACCTCGGCATACGTCCGACCTTTGAGGCAGATGAACCGCAGCGCACCGTGGAGGCCTACCTGCTGGATTTCGAGGGGCAGCTCTACGGACAGACGGTGGAGCTGATCTTCGTCGAGAGATTGCGGCCAGAGTTGCGCTTCGAGAGCGCGGACGAGTTGGTCGAGCAGATCGCCCGCGATGTGATCGCCACTCGCCGCGTGCTGGGCGCGGCCAGGCGTGGAGCCTAGAAGACACCATGCCTACCTGGGACGAGTTGTTCAGACAAGAAGAGCACCGTCTGCGCCAGCCGCACCACGCCGTGGTTGGTTTCGCTGAGGCATTGCGGCCGCGCGGAGCACAACACGTGCTCGACCTGGGCTGCGGCGCCGGTCGCCATACCGTCTACCTGGCTCAATTGGGCTTCCACGTCTATGCCACTGACATCTCCAAGACCGGACTGATAGCAACGCAGGCGTGGCTGGCAGCCGAACACCTGTCCGCAGACCTGCACCTGGTCGACATGACCGCCATCCCGCACCCCAACGATCACTTCCACGCCGTCATCAGCACGCACGTCATCTACCACAACACGCTGGCCAACATCCAGCGCACAGTGGCGGAGATCAAGCGGGTGCTTCGGCCTGGCGGTCAGGCGCTGCTGACACTCATCTCCACCAGCGGCTATCGCTATGGCCAGGGCCAGGAGATCGAGTCAGACACGTTCCTGCCGAACAGTGGACCAGACTCTGGTCAACCGCACCATTTCTTCGACGAGGCAAGCGCGCGGGCACTGCTGGCAGGCTTCGACGTGACTCAGCTCTACCTGGATGAAAACGAGGAACTGCTGGAGGATGGCAGATCACGCCGCCACAGCCACTGGCTAGTCGTCGTCGAGAAGATGGCATTGCGGGATGCGCATTCCACGGGTGAACGCGGGCAGATGACAGAATCTGTGGAATCCGTGTGAATCCGTGTCCGAAGGATTGAACTATGGGAACGTCAGCGGAAAAGCGGAAGAAGCGGAAAGGACAAGAAAACTTGCGATGATTCCGCTTTTCCGGTGACCATAAGTTGGGGCAAGAGAGTGCGCTATGGACTTTCAGACCTGGCTTCAGATCCAACTGAACTGGCGAGATGAACCTGTCCTCTGGCTGCTGGGCTCGTTCCTGCTCTACGTGCTGGCCTGCAACGTGGCCTGGATTCTCGGCCGCGAGCGGTCTGGCCGGCTAGGACGTGCCGTAGGCCGCCTGCACGCATGGCCTGGCAGCAGATGGCTGGTCTTGCTCCTTCGCTGGGCTTACTTCGTGGGGCCTCCCTACGCCATGCTGCTTCTGGGGGTCATCTCACCCCGCTGGATGGGATTGGGCGAAGTGGATTGGGTGCACAGCGCGGGAACCGGCGGCGCCGTCGCGGCCGCCGCCCTGGGGCTGCTGAGCCTGAGTTGGTGGAGCTATCGTCGTGGCCGGCCTGTTCAGCAGAGCGATATCGGGGTGCCATTCGTGCCCCGACCGCTACGCTGGCTGCTGGTGCTGATGGAAACAGCGGCGCTGCAGGCCCACTGGGCCTTCTATCGTAGCGGTTTCATCACTCAAACCTGGCTGGACGACCCGTATTGGGGAAGTTGGGCGGGGTGGGCGCTCGTCTGCCTGGAATGGGCGCTGAACCCCTGGCTGCGGCACGGGCTGCGCCAGCCCGATGAGGCCGAACCCATCCTGCGCCGCACCGTCCTGGCCCTGGTCACGACCACCCTCTTCATCCTCACCCGGAACGTGTGGCTCTGTTGGGCCCTCCACGCGCTGTTCGAAGCTTGGGCAGAGCACGGAAGTTTCAGTACCGGACACTTCTTCCCTGAGACATGAATCTTCATCACGAATAGCACGAATGTGTGGATTCTCACGAATGCTCTTCCGATGAATCTCAGTTCAATTCGCGGAATTTGTCCATTCGTGGCATTCGTGTTAAGAAACTGTCCGGTAGTGAGGCCAAAGAGGGAATCCCATCCCGGTGTCAACAATCAGCTGTCCACAGTCGCGTTCACCGAAATGGGACCGGTAGTAAATGAGCTTCTTCCTGTTCGTCCGGGCAGGCCGGAGTGCCCTGTCGGCCATATGCTTGCCTTCTGGTCCACTGAAGCCAGTGCGTCCGGAAGCGGGTACCTAGATCCTCGACATGCGGTCTACGCTATGCCAATGGTACCGTGGAGCCGTCTCTGTGCAGGCCAGGAAAGCTTTGAGTCTGTTCCATTCTGTTCAATCGCTCTCAGAGAGGGAGCCAGATCCTCCCGTTCCATGACGAATGCGTTCCCGGTATCGCGTTGCGCGAAGCCACCCTTCACTGGAGTTCAACCCGTCACAGACCATTAGCCTGCCGAGCAATTACCGGAAGCGGATGCTTGACTACGTGCGCTGGATACTGGGGGAGATGCGGGCGGACCAGGATGGAGATGTGTCCATCGACTGGTCTAGCGGGTTAGACCATCGCCTGCGTGTGATCGTGTCCACCATCTGGCCTAGGCTGTCGCATATGGCGGGAGGCCAGGATCGTCTTCGAGCCCACACATGGAAAGCGTTCGTTGCTCAGAAGCCGAAGGGTATCGAAAGCGTCGACTGGGACGAGTTCAGTCAGGCGGTTGTGGATCAGGCGAGGCTGCATGAGAGCCGGCCGCTCACTAGGTACACCGTGCTCTTCCCGCTACACCTCATTGGACCATGGATCGAGCACAAGCTGTGGCTCAACGTCCTGGACCTGAAGATCCGCCGAGTGACGCGGAGACATGTGCGAGTACTGCCGGGATGGGATGGCTTCTGAGCCGACGCCGACCGATGGTTCGGGGGTCGGTTTGCCGGGCGCCTGTACCTGGAGCGGGCTCTCTCGCCCTTGCTGACGGACGTCGATGCCAAAAGCGTTGAAGAGGGTCGTGAGTTGACCAGCCGCTGTCGCTTACTGAAGAGATTCGGCGATGCGCATCGCTTCATCCAACGTCCAGCCAATGCCACCCAGACTATAGGTGGCGCCATCGGCTTCCCACATAAGTCCGTAGTCTTCGATCCATGCCGCCGGTTGGCCGTTCAGCGTCACAGAGACTGTGGGATTGTCGGTCAACACTTTGATCACTCTGGTGTTCACTGTTACGGTGACGCCGTCGCTGTGCTTGACCTCGCTGCGCTGTGCTTCGCCCACCGGCATCTGTGCCAAGACAATGTCACCATCTGGGCCACCATAGAAGAGAAAGACACAGCCAGACGGTGCTAGCATAGCCTGACGCAGTTCATAGCCCGAGGGAAGATAGCCCAATTGGCGGAGTCTGAAAGAGGCAGCGGCTTGGGCCTGATCGAACGTGCTGAATTGGTGTATAGTGCCGTCTCGCCCCGGCAGCACATTGCCCCCGAAGTTCCCGACGGCGGTCCGGATGATCCACCCATCGCCCAGCTGTCCGATTTCGGGTCTTTCAGGACGCGGTTCTGTGGAGGACACATCCGCCCGGTCGGGATGTACCTGCTGGACACTGGTGTGCGGTCCTAGCACCAGGCCCGCCACGAAGGTCTCGATGCCTTGGGCCACACCTGTCACTGCGCTGGGCCAGGCCAGTGCGGCCACCAGGATAACGCCCAACGTCGCGGTGACGACGGTCAACACAGGGCGCGCCCTCCACAAGGACCTACGCTCGGAAATCTCCATGCGCGGTGACCAGCCTTCTCGTGCTGTTGTTTGGTTCAGCAGCCGACACCGGAGTGCATTGCGAATCTGGCTCTCAGGGCTAAAGTCGGTCGTGACCAGAGTGCGAGCCAAGTCCACGGCTTGCCGATACTCAGCGGGCGTTGCTTCCGCGTCCGCGCGTCCCGCCTCAGTCAGAAGACCATCCACATCGGTACTGAACAGATAGGACCAATTCCGTTCGTCCATCGTCTCACTCCCTGGTACTCAGCTCAACTCGTAGCCGCCTGACGGCCCGGTACAGGATCACGCCCACATTGGATGCACTAAGGCCTGTGAGCTCAGCGATACGGCGATTCGTCAGCCCGGCCGCAAACTTCAGGGCGATTAGGTCCCGCTCACGGTCGCTCAGGCAGCCCACGGCCGCCAGTAGTTGCGCATGGGTTTCGTTGGCGATCACGGTGTCCTCGGGCTGAGGCTCGGGGCTAGCCCGCCCGCGGAGCGCTTGGAGAGAAAGCGACCGACGGCGGCGTTGGCTACGAAGCCAGTCACTCACTGCATTGCGGGCGATGGCGAAGAGCCAGGCTGCAAAGCTCCCCCGTTCCAGCTGATAGCTGTGGATACCCACCAGAGCTCGCTCAAAGACTTGGGCGGTGAGATCATCGGCTCTGTCCGCGTCAGCGACGCGGTAGCGCACGAAGTTGTAGACCCTCGGGAAGTAGTAGTCATAGATTGCGGCAAACGCGGTCGGCTCAGCCTTGGCACGGACCACAAGAGCCAATTCATTGGGTAACGCGGCTGAGAAGCTGTCCCTGGTTGTGTCCACGAGCTTCGCTCATGCCCCTTACTAGTACATACGCTGTTACATGCGAAGTATTACACCTGTACAGACGCAATCATGGGATTCAGGCGCACTTGACTGAATTGGTTCTGAACCTGAATCGCATTGTCCTGCTGCTCACTGGATTATGCTGCCGAGACAACCAGCGCAATACACAGGCTATTTCGGTGTAGTGCGCAATGGAGATACGCGCACAGCAGCCATCAACAAGGCTCCAGGAGCAGATTGAAGGGCAGAGCCGCACAGTCCACCGGACACCCTGCCTTGCACTCAAGCCTCATCAATCGCGGGCCACCGGTTGACTTCGAGGATTCACTCCTCATTCCAACGTCCTCATCGAAACCGCCTCCAACAAACCTATATCGATGCAGTACAATAGTGTCCATCAACAAACACTGCTTCCGCCGTGGGAATGGAAACGAGCCTGGCAAGTGATTCACCTCTGATCAGGCTCTGACCCGCCACGCGGGAGAGCGGGCGGGGGACTGTAGGCATTGTATACTTGCTGCAACCCTTCTGCAACTCGGGCCGACGTCCAGAAGCGAGGCAGATCCGATGGACAACAGTACTCCGCTGCGGTGGACATGCCACGCCAGAGCCAGGAAGAGGACTTCGAGGGAGTGTGCCAGGAAGCAATGGCACGCTGAGGGCTCATCGGAAGTACAGAGGCCGAGCGTGTACTCTGTCAGGAGCTGTGACCACGATTGTCACGGCACCACGAGGTCATGCCAGTCAGCCTGCTGCAAGAGAAGTAGCGGAAGGCAACGGCCCGCGAGCGGTTTCTAATGCAGTTCAATCCCAAAGCTCCTTGAGCGACACGAGGCTTAGGGTCCACCGTTCGCAGCCTACGAGGATGCGGTCTGCACCAGACTCAGCTGCATCGCATGAGGAGAGTGCCGTGGCGCAGGAACCCATACTCATTCACCTACCTGACAGCCACAGCTTCACCGTCGACCCGCCGTCATCGCCGGACATCATCGCCCACCCGCTGGACTCCGAGGTCCGGCGCATCATGACTGAGCGCGGCTAGTGCTTGCAGCGCTCGCGTGACGAGTCGCCGGGCGACAAGGATAGCCGCGGCCTGATAGGCGAAGGGGCGGGCAAGGGACACCTGTGGACACATAGCGCCACCAGGCAATGGAGCAGCTGGGGAGCGTGCCTTTCGAGAGCTCGATGGCTTTCGAAAAAGGGGCAGATACGTCACCCGTTGCCGGCGTGAGCGTGGGAACGCTGACTTTCCGAGGGTCGGTTCATCGACAACCGCACGTCGTTGCTATGGCAAGCGCCTACTGCTCCGGCGGCCAGACAAAGGGATCGAATTCAAGATCTCCGGGATCCACCACTTGGTAGTGCCGGATTGTTTCGGTTTGGATGATTGTGTGGTCCTGAGTCGCAGATCTACGGATCCTGCCAATCGGGAGATACGTTTGACGATCAATGTAGAGAGTGACCGCATCCATCGTGCTCAAGACGGACTCGACGACCCAAGGCCCAAAGGGCACATCAGAGGAAACCGTGACGCTTGGGCTTTCTTCGAGGTAGGTCAGGCAGTAGACAGCATGGGCGTTGAATCGGTCCTCGCGGAACTCGATCTCCTCAGCATTTGCCTGCACGCGTTCGATCCATTCCCTGAGGCTTTCAGTCTCATAACGAGCGGCAGGGCCAGGATCGTCAGTACTGAACGCCTCAAGGGTCAGGCATTCCTCCAGCTCGGGCACGCTGGGAAACGCGGTGTCAAGGCCGAGGTAGCAGAAGACTGAGGATGGACGGTAGTACACCTGATACAATGCATGGCTCAATTCGGCATCATCAGCGTCGTAGCCGGTGCATGCAGCCTCAGCCATGGTGAGACGACCATCGGGCGAAACGTCGGCACGGTACCAACTCTCGATGATGTGGTGAGCAATCCCAGCCGTGTGGCCTGCTCGCACTTCTTCGGACACTTCGACGTCTAATACGATGAATTCGATCTGGTCTGGCGCTACAGCCACAGCGTCAGCGGCGCGAGCCAGCACTTGAGCGGCGGAGGGTGTTCTGGGGTTCCAAAACAGAACCAGAGCAAGAGCGAGGAGCAGTGTCGCGGCAACAGCGGCGAGCGACCAGAGGCTGCGGGATTGAGCGGCGCGCTTCCTCGGCCAAGACAGCAACAGCTCGCGACGCAGCCGCTGTGCGAACTCTGGCGATGGATCCAGCGCTGCCAAGGTGGCTAGCTCACTTGCCAGAGACAATAGTGGATCGCTGCCCGGCGGCGTCTGTCCGGCTAGCAGGCTGTCCACCTGTTCAGAGTATGCTTCGGCGATCAGTCTTCTAGGCATAGGTGTTTGTCCTCCTGGATGTGGCGCCAGGCACTTGATCGTCTTCTAGATAAGCGCGCAGTTTGCGCACCGCCCGGTATAGGATGACGGCCACGTTACTCTCGCTGACGCCAACGATGGGGGCAATAGCCCGGTTCGTCAGCCCACTCCCGAACTTGAGCGCAATGATGTGCTGCTCGCGGCGGGAGAGCCTTCGTATGCCAGCGCGAATGAGCGCCCAGCGCTCGGTATGAAGCACCATATCCTCGGGCAGGGCATCCGTGGATGGTTCCCCTTCCGCTTTGTCCAGGGGCACTTCCAGCCGGCGGCCTTCGCGGCGGTAGTGCGAGACGACCGCATTGCGGGAGATGCGAAATACCCACGCGGCGACAGAATCGGGTTTGCGCCGCCTGCTCCAGGCGCGCAGGGCCCTCTCGAAAATGGTCGCTGTCAAATCCTCGGCTGTCGGCGTATCGGCCACGCGATAGCGGACGAAGCGATAGACCTGGGACAGGAATTCATCGTAGAAAGCCGCGTAGTCAAGCTCAGCGTTGTCAGGGGCCATGAGTCCTCTCAGGATCGTGCAAGGGTTCCCCCTATCAGTACCGACGCACAACCGGGCTAAGTATTACAGGCATAGAAGCACCAGATGGCCATTCTGTCAAGATGCCCCCCTTGCTGTGCAACGCTCGACGAGTTTGCGCCGTCCCTGCTCATGGCTGTTAACGAACCTCTTCGCCTTTGTCATGATCTCCTCCCTATTGAGTGAACATTGAAATAGCGGTGCGCTGCATTGCCTCACGAGGCAGAGTACTGTACAGGGAGAACAACGTTGGCCCATCCTCCCACTGGAGGGTATTCTGTCGCGGTCCGGTCGATCCCCATGCGGCTGGGTGTCCTTCCAGGTCCACCCACTCCAGTACGCCCGGATAGGTGCTATAGATATCGTCCCGCTCCAACAGAGACAGCATGGACAGGTATAGCAGATCGACGCCCTGGCCCATGTCCTCACGACGATAACCGATGGTGACCTCTACTGGACCCCTGAGGGTTACACCTTCCAGTCGGAACCCTGAAGGTAAGTAGTTCGGCTCGCGGATGGCTATGTCGGCGTGCTCCTGAGCCTCTGCGATGGTGGCGTACCACCTGGCATCAGAGGGCGGGCGCTCCGTGGCCCGGTATGGCCTCGTCTGATCGACCCGCACCCGATCCAATCTGATGATCTTCGCATCCTGGAGAGATCGAAGAACCGTGCCTCGAGCTTGGGGGGAGGCAGCGAGGATGAAGACGACAGCCCAGACAGTGGCCACCACGCTAGCCAGCAGAATCCGGCCTGTGCTTCCCAGATTCGCCAGCAGGGCGAGGGGTCGAGCTCGCACACTCGTGCCCTTCTGCGGCCCAGCTTTGGCACAGTATTGCGCCTGCCACTGCTGACGCAGATCTCTTTCCAGCCGACGCCGGAAACGGTGTCCTGGGCTCCCGCCCAGCTCGGTCAGCCAGGCGGCGATGGTCATCATCTCCCCCAGTTCAGAGGGCACCTCATCCAGATCCTCCATGACCTGGTCCAGGAACTGCAAGAACAGATGGACGGTTTCCTCTTCCTTCATGACGATGCTCCGGTAGCAAAATGATGACAACGCGATAGCGATAGTATGATGACCGAGATCACTTGCAGTCACGTCCTTTCAGTTGGTCTCTGAGCTTGCGGACAGTGCGATACAGAAGCGTCCCAACATTGGACTCGCTGAGGTCCGTGATCTGAGCTATGCGCCGATTGGTCAGGCGAGCGCCGAACTTGAGAGCGATCAGCTCCTGCTCACGCTCAGGCAGGGAGCGGACGCAGCGCTCCAGCGTCTCGTGTTGCTCGCGATCAAGCAGCTCTCGCTCAGGGGTCGTCGGGTCTGGCAGCGGCGGCAACTCCTGTAGGCTCACGGATGTCCCCTGTTTGTGATGCCGTCTGGTGTCCTCGGCCAGCACCCGGCGAGCGATGCCAAAGAGCCAAGCTTCGAGGCTGCCCCGCTCCGGACAATAGGTACGCAGTCCTCGGAGCGCCTTCTCGAACACCGCGGAGGTCAAGTCCTCACACTGCTGCCGATTTCCTACCCGAGAGACGAAGTAGCGATAGACGCAGGGCATGTGTCTGTGGTAGACCTGCGCGAAGCTCTCCCAGTCAACCGGTAGGGTCTCGGTATGCACTCTGCTCTCCTGCGAAGAGGTCATGATGATGTGGTCAAGAAGCAGGTCCCTGCATCCTCGTGTCCTTCTCGTGTCCTTCTCCATGAAGGACGTCGATATCGCGGCAATGTCACAGGTGCATCCCGTATCTGGTCTAGCTTCCCCAGTCGTTCCCCCGGCGCCGAACACCCTTCTATAATACTATACGTGATTTTGGCGAAAGTGTCACACACGGGTTTGCACGGAACATGCACCTGAAGCCGTGTCATCACGCTGCGTATCTGTGACGCCAGCCGTCCGTCAGCTGATGCTCGCGGCCGGCTCTGGTGGAGGCAGCGAGTGAGTGGGTGAGCCAGAGGCAGCGTGGCATGGAGCTGGCTCTGGCGCAGACGACTTCCGATGTGCTGAGTCCATGTTCTTCTGGCTGGGGTCTCTCGCGTCAGCCTGGCGGCTGGGCGCACCCCCTCGAGGAGTAGATAGCCAGCGATGCTCTGGGCCACACCAGAAGAGCTCTCTGCAGGCGATGTGGAGGAGAGCCAGAGTCCTGTGGCGGCACACGCCTCCGTAGGCGATCACTGATACCCACGGGCGCCTTCTGGATCGGGTTCGGGGAGACCTGCCTGAGATGCCAAAGAGAATCGCTCAATGGACATCGTCCCCCACTCCATGCAGGAGCATGCAGTCAGCCGCATCTTGCAGCAACAGGGACGCACCTGGATTCCCGACACGCATCCTCCAAACTCAAGTGTGATACTTTGCTCGAATCAGCGTATATCATAGTAGAGGGATCTGATGCGACGCATCCACGGTCAGGTCCACCATCGCGCAGGCCACAGTCAATGACGAGAGGAGTAGCTCGATGAGACACCTTCCATTGCAGTTCCGCCGTCCGTTGACACCTGGACGAGCTCATCGCAGCTGTCCATTGGGTCGATCTCAGCCCCTGGCGCGGCCAAGCCGTGACTCTCACCTTGCGCTTCGACCCGCGCGGCGACTCCACCGCTTGGGCCTAGGTAGATGACGTCCATCTGACCGGGGTGCCGCTGGATGCTGGTGTCGGCTTGACCAGAGAGACCGGGCTCGTGCAAGCCGGGGAGAGCGTGACTATTGAGGCGCTGTTATCCAACCGGCGTGCCGGGGATCTGGAGTTGCCGCTTGAGGTAACCTGGCCGTCGGGTTGGGCGTTGGGCGAGGTGTCGGTGCAGCCAGACGAGATCGGGGATGGTCTCGCACAGTTCTCGGTGCCTGTGGAGCAAGGGGAAACGGCGCTTATGCAGATGACTTTGGGAATCACGGCAGACACACCACGCTCTGCCCACACCGTGACCGCACAGCTCCCGGCCCCAGAGATGGACTAGGACTACACACCAGATGACAACGAAGCTCGCCTGCACCTCGTGGTGCATGGCCTGCTGCTCTGGCTACCTCTCGTCAGGCACTGACAGTTAGGAGCAAGAGAGCGCATAGAGAGATCTTACAGTCTGCAGAAGGGGGCAATCATGCCGGAGAAAACCGTGTCCATTGCTGACGAGCGAAAGACAGAAGGTGATGAGCAAGTAGAAGGAGTGACACTAATGAATTGGAAGAGCAAGTCCCTGGCCTTCTGGCCACTGTTGGCGCTGCTGTTCAGCGCAGCGACCTTGACCTTGACCGTTCGTCCACTGGCGGCTAGTACCAACGCATCGCCTGCGGATAGCGCGACTGGCGGACCGGTGATGGTCAAGGACATCAATCTGTCAGGCGACTCAAGACCGGTGGGGCTGGCTGAGGTCAATGGCACGCTCTACTTCGTCGCTGATGATGGCACCCATGGCTATGAGCCGTGGAAGAGCGACGGCACAGCAGCAGGTACGGCGCTGGTCAAGGATATCAACCCTGGCGGAGAGAACTCCTTTCCCTCCGAGTTCCGGGGACTGGATGGCTTGCTGTTCTTCCGAGCCGATGACGGCGCGCATGGCAGAGAACTCTGGAAGAGCGACGGCTCCGAGGCCGGCACGGTGATGGTCAAGGACATCAATCCTGCAGGCGACTCCTCGCCTGGCGGGTTCTGGGTGCTGAATGACATGCTGCTGTTTGGGGCCGATGACGGCGTGCATGGCACAGAACTCTGGAAGAGCGACGGCTCCGAGGCCGGCACGGTGATGGTCAAGGACATCAATCCTGCAGGCGACTCCTCGCCTGGCGGGTTCTGGGTGCTGAATGACATGCTGCTGTTTGGGGCCGATGACGGCGTGCATGGCACAGAACTCTGGAAGAGCGACGGCTCCGAGGCCGGCACGGTGATGGTCAAGGACATC
>CBDURC010000061.1:0-14194 GCA_965369635.1 uncultured Anaerolineales bacterium
TGGAGAGAGCATGGAACCAGAAGCGCCAAGCCGCAGCCTAGCAGAGAAATGCCCAGCAGAACGTCCGCCCGAGTAGGGATAGCCATCATGTCCTGCGGCCGCATGGGATCGAAGGCGCGGGCCTCGGCGGCATCCACGATCTCCTCGCCTCGCCGCAGGGAGCCAGCGACAATGGTGACGAGGAGTTTCTTCAAGCTGCCGAGGCGGTCTCGGCGAAAGCCACCGCGCAATCGCATGGCTGTGAAACTATCGACTATGATCTCCTGAATGGTGGGCAGGGTGTTGAAGGCCACGCCCAGGGCGAACCCCAGACCCTTAAGTCCCACCCCTTCGAAGAGCGCTGACATCTCAGCCACCGAGACGGCACTGGCAAAACCGTTGAAGGCCAGGGCTATGCTCAGCGCCCGCACCGTCATCCACAGCCCCATCCAGAAGCCTCGCCGCGAGAGGTTCAGCCCCCACAGGGTCACGTCCTTCTCGCCGATGAAGAACGGGCTGAGGAGCAACGCGGAGGCAATAAGCAGCCAGAACTCAGGGCGGCGGACGAGCCGCAGACTGCCTGTGCAGAAGAGGGCGCAGAAGGCCACCACCAGGCCCAGAACGAGAAGCACCCTGGCCCCAGGCGCGAGGATAGCCGTAACCACGGCCCAGGCCAGGAAGCTCAGATACCCCCACACGCCGAAGAAGCTCACCCCCGGTTCTTTTCCATACTCTCTTCTCATCTGCACTTCCGCACCCCTGCCCCCCTGCGCCCTTGCTCCCTGCTTACTCCCCCGCTTCCCTAGCGCGCCAGCCTGCTGCGCACAGCCCGGCCCAACTCCCAAGCCAGCAAACCGGCCACACCGCCCACCGCGATGCGGATAAGCAGAAACGCTCCGATGATGACGAAGGCTAGCCCGACGTCAATGCCCAGCACCTGCGCTCCCTTCTTGAGCATGCCCACGTACACTTCGTAGATGCCCTTGCCCAGGAAGACGTAGGAGCCGAAGAACTTGTGGAAGAAGGTCCAGAGCAGCGCCAGCGCGCCGGCCAGGGCGAAGCCCCAGCGTTGGGGCTTCCTGACCAGAAGCAGCCCCAGTTCCGCCAGCGAACACTCGATGATGATGGCCAGCATGGGGGAGAGCTTCACGCCGCCCACGCTCAGCATCTTCAGGATGGCCGTAACCACGCCAATCATCAACACAGTGCCAGTTCTAGGGACGAAGAGCCGCCCCATCAGAGCCACGATCATGCCCATGGCGGTCATGACGGTGCCTGCGCCGATCAAGGGCGTGACCACAGGCGGGAAGATGAGGTGCAAATACGAACCCAGGGTGATCTCCAGAGCGCCCCAGATGGCGCCGAAGATGGCGATGTAAACCAAGTCGCGTATCTTGAATCTCATGGGCCTTCTCTCCGAGGTGTAGTTGCGTTGACGCCGGGCATTAGATATCGGGTATTGCGTACTAGATACTGGGTATTGGGTACCAGGTATTGGGTATTGGTGATCAGGCACCGCCAGCTTGAGGATTCCTGATCACGGATCACGGATCACTGATCCCTGACAACCGAGATGCGCGGGGGTGTTTTCATCAAGCAGCTCTGGCCAACTGGGGACGGTGATAGGCAGGCGCGGTGCGCCGTCGGCGACGATGCGGCCATCGTCCAAGACGACGATGCGCCGCGCATAGCGACAGATGAGTTTGTAATCGTGGGTGATGAGCAGAATGGCAATCCCTTGCTCGTTGAGCTGACACAGGAAGTCCATGAAACCGCTCAGGTGTCTCCAGTCCTGCCCCATGGTCGGCTCGTCGAGGATGAGCAATTCTGGTCTCAGAGATAGGGTGGCGGCCAAAGCCGTGCGCTGCTGCTGACCGCTGCTAAGAGCGTACGGACGGCGGGCGCGCAAAACCTGCAAGTCGGTGGCCTCCAGAACCTCGTCCAGCAATGCAGTGGAAACATGGCCAAAGTTGCGCGGGCCGAAGGCCACTTCTTCCTCCACGCTGTCGCAGAAAAGCTGGCTGAGGGGATTCTGGAGCAGCAATCCCACGCGGCGGCCCAGTTGCGGCATCTGTGTGGTACCGTTCCAGAGCACCTGTCCTCTCCGAGGCTTGAGCAGCCCCGTCAACACTTTGGCCACCGTCGTCTTGCCCGCTCCATTGTCACCCACCAGAGCTACAAACTCGCCGCGGTGGATGCTCAGATCCAGCCCCTTCAACACGGCGTGCCGACCGTAGCCCACCTCGATGCCTCTCAACTCCGCCAGCGGTGGCTGCTCATCGTACTGGAGACATGAGGTGAGACCGCCAGGCAACAAAGCGGACCAATCGTCCCGGAGCAAGTGCCACGGGTAGCGGATGCCCATCTGGGCCATAAGCTCCTTTTGGCTGAAGATGCGCTGCGGGGTGTCATCAGCGACGATACGCCCACTGTCCATCACCAGCAAACGGTCGGCCATTTGGCCCAGATCGTTCAACCGATGTTCGATGACCAACACCGTCAGGCCTTGCTCGCGGTGCAAGCGTTCCAGCGTCTCCAGGACAGCCCGCGTGCCCTTCAGGTCCAGGTTAGAGGTTGGTTCGTCCAGGACGAGGATGCGGGGGCGCATGGCCAGGACAGAGGCAATGGCCACCCGTTGCTGCTCGCCTGTGGAGAGGGTGTTCACGGTCCGCCGGCGCAGGTGCTCAATACCCGTCGCCGTCAAAGCAAAACGGCAGCGCTCGGTCACCTCAGGAAGCGACAGCCCCAGGTTGAGCGGGCCGAAGGCCACCTCCTCCTGCACGGTGAGGCAGAAGAGCTGCGTGGCGGGGTTCTGGAAGACCAGCCCCACGTGGGTCGCCAGTTGGGGGATGGAATGCTCGCTTGTCAGCAATCCGTCCACACGCACTGAGCCAGACATCCGCACCGTCTCCGCCGTCGAGGAATGGGGGACCAGGCCGGCCAGGCAGCGGGCCAGCGTGCTCTTGCCACAGCCGGAGGGACCGGTGAGCAGCACGAACTCACCCGGCTGCACGCGGAAGGAGACCTCTTGCAGCGCCGGTTGCTGGCCATAGCGCACGGTCAGGTTCGTGACGTCAATCATCGGGCCAGAACTCCCGGACGATGTGGCCAGGCAGTATCTCTCGGTTATGCTCGGTGACGGTGTAGATGCTGAAATCAGCTCTGCTCAGGCGGCGGCGCAGCGCAGGCAGGAGCGCAGGCCGCACGACGATCAGCACGTGCCCCGGCCCCTGGAGCGGCAGTCTGTCCAGGATGGGGGCGAAGCCCTGGCCCCGTTCCAACTCCAGGGGACCAATCTCGTCCACGAGCAGCAGACCGTCCGTGGCGTCGCACGCTCGTTTCAGCACTTCGATAGCCCGCGCCAGGCCAGCAGCATCAAAAACGTACGGGCCTATGCGGGGGCCGTCCAGCCCCTGCTCCGTGTGGGCCAGGAGCCAGCGCTGGCCGCTGCCCGCGTCCAGCGCCTCGAAACCCACCTTCGCGCTGTTCTCATCGTGCAGAGCAGGACTCAGCACTCCCCTAAAGTCACAGCCCCGGGCGCGGGCCAACTCCGCCACCGCCTGGCAGACGGAGGTCTTGCCGACCTGTCTTGTCCCTGTCAGCAGCACGTTCATCGTCAATGTCAATCCCTTGCCCGAAACTGTGAACCAGCGCATGATACCATACCCGCCTGCCGCTTGCAAGTAGGGGCAGGTCTTGCGCCTGCCCCCCTTGCATCCGCCCAAGGGCGACCGCAGGCCCATCCAAGGGTGACCGCAAGGGTCGCCCCTACGCGTTCGCCCTCTGGAAAGAGGTGTGGTATAATGGCTGCAATCTTGCTTGAGGAGAAGAGATCATGGACCCTATCGCTTTCCGCATTGGCCCGCTGGCCGTTCACTGGTACGGCCTGTTGATTGTCACAGGAGCAGTTCTGGCTGCCGTGGTCGCCACCTTCGAGGCCAAACGGCGAGGCGAAGACCCAGAGCACGTTTGGAACGTCCTCACCTATTGTCTCATCCTGGGTATTATCGGGGCACGTCTGTATCACGTCTTTTCCTCTCCCGAAGGTGGCTTCGTCGGCTGGGACTACTACAAGGCGCATCCCATCGAGATCATCGCCTTCTGGCGGGGCGGCTTCCGCGGCCTGGGCATCTACGGCGCGGTGGCCGGCGGCATCGTGGCTGTCGTCCTCTACTGCCACTTTGCCAAGCTGAACCTGTTGCGCTGGCTGGACATCCCCACGCCAGGGCTGCTGCTGGCGCAGGTCATCGGTCGCCTGGGCAACTTCATCAACCAGGAGTTATACGGCCAGCCGACCACGCTGCCCTGGGGCGTGCCCATTGACTGCCTCCATCGCTACGGCGCGTTCACCTGCGACAAGCTGTCCGAGGCCACCCGGTTCCACCCCACCTACTTCTACGAGGCGCTGTGGAACCTTGTCGGCTTCGGGCTGATGCTCTGGCTAGGGCGCAAGTTCTCGCGCAAGCTGCGCGATGGCGACATCTTCTTCGCCTACCTCATCTGGTACCCGCTGGGACGCTTCTGGGTGGAGTTCTTCCGCCCCGATGCCTGGATGGTGGGAGGAACCAGGCTGGCCACGGCGCAGCTCATCGCCCTCGTCTGCATCGTCTTCGCTGCTGTCATGATCTTCCTGCGGCACCGCGGCTGGTCGCCAGAGGCGGAAGCAGAGGAGCAGGGGAGCAAGGGAGAAGGGGAGCAAGGGAGCCAAGGGGCAGAGGATCTTCTGGTCGAGGCAGGTGAGGTGGAAACGCCAGAGGCTGCGACGATGGGAGGTGAGGGAAACGAAGGAGGCGGCGCCCAGCGGTGAGGACTGAACGCTAGACTCAAGGCCATAGCCAAGAGAGGATTATCGAGTGCAGAACGTGCGTGGGCTAACGCCGGCGGCGTGAGAGGCCATGGCCTTTCATCCCGCTGGCGTTCTGATTGTCCACCATGGAGGGCAAGAATGGCCGAAACATTCGCTCTCACAAACCCCCTGGTGAGTTTCCCGGACAAACCTCGCTAACAGTTCACCCGCGAGGATTTCCTCAGGGTGATCACAGAGAAGAGAATCGAACTCATCACCTTTCACTACACCGGCCTTGATGGCAAGCTCAAGGAGCTGAGGCTGCCCATGGCCAGCCGGCACCAGGCCGAAAGGATCCTGGCCGAAGGCGAGCGCGTGGTTGGCTCGTCTCTCTTCAAGTGGCTCGTGGATACGTCATTGGGCGTACAGCTTTTTTCAGGACCGAACGGGGCTTGAGCTTCATGCCATAGGAGAGCTGGAGTTCTTCCTGATCTCTGATCCGCAGGCGAAGATCTACCGTACCGAGATCTCCTGGCCAAGCTCCCCTCTCTCCCTGGCAGTTGCATCGGATCGGCCCGGAAACTCGAGGAGAAGCGAGAGAATTACGAAAGGGATAGCGTTTTCCCTCCCAGCGTGATCAACTATGTCATCAGGCTTCTGGAAGAAGAGGACGACGAGAACATGAACGAGCGGCTCGCCGACCTCCCCGCAGACGACCGGCTGCACGAGACTCGCAAGATCATGCACAAAGATCTGCACAGGCATTGATGCGCAATCAGGCGCAACGCACTCCCCAAGTGCGTTGCACCTGATTACAAAGGAGCAGACATCGTGAGTAAACCACACTTGCGGAGTGTCATCGCAGTATTGGCTTTGCTGTTCGTCCTGATGAGCAGCGTTTATTCAGCGGCAGCGACACCGCCGGCCCCGGAATGGCCGGGCCAGCCTGCTCGCACCTCACCCGCCGATCTTTTCACCGCGGAAGGTGTGACCAGGACAGTGTCTCTGTCCGCCGCCGCCGCTCAGGCTGACTTGGTTCCCACCAACATGAGCGAGGACTTTGAGGCTGCCTGGCCTGCCGCCGGATGGGCGCTCTCTGACCAAAGCGCCAATGATGGCGGCGAATACCTCTGGGGCAAACGGGATTGCCACCCGCACACTGGCGGTTACGCCGGCTGGTCGGTAGGGGGCGGTGCGCAAGGCAGCGCGCTGGCCTGCGCTGCGCATTATCCCAACAACGCCAACGCCTGGGCCGTCTACGGTCCCTTCGATCTGAGCACATTCACCAGCGCCCGCCTGACCTTTTACCTATGGGGGCGAAGCGAGGGAGGGGGCAACTGCCCCTATGATTTCCTGTTCGTGGGCAGTTCCACCGATAGAACCAATTTCTCAGGTGGGAGCTCCTGTGGCGATTATACAGGCGGAGACGCGGGTAATGGATACTACCGGCAAACGCTGGACTTGAGTCACCGCTTGGGAGAAAGCGAAGTGTGGGTCGCGTTTGTCTTCGTCAGCGACAGCGATACCACCGAAATCGGCTTCACTGTTGACGATGTGAATTTGATTGGAGGCTTCAGTACTCCACCGTCTCTCAATTTGGCTTGGTCCTCAGCCGAAGATGACCGCGCCCATAGCGTGGCCTGGGGGGACTATGATGGCGACGGCGACCTTGACCTCGCCGTGGGCACGTCCTCTGGGCCTAATCGCCTGTACCGAAACGATAGAGGAACGCTGACTACCGGTGCCGTTTGGTCTTCTAGCGAAGAGGACAACACCCTTGACCTGGCCTGGGGGGATGTAGATGGCGACGGTGATCTCGATCTCGCCGCCGGGAACTGGGGACAACCTGTCCGCCTGTACCGCAACGACGGCGGGGTGCTGACTACCGATGCAGTCTGGTCCTCAAGCGAAGTGAACTACGCCTATGGCGTGGCCTGGGGGGACTACGATGGCGATGGTGGCCTCGATCTCGCTGTGGGCAATTGGGGGCAAAACCGGCTGTACCGCAACGACGGCGGAGCGCTGACGACCAACGCAGCCTGGTCTTCGACCGAAGCGGACCCTACGTTTGGTGTGGCCTGGGGCGACTACGACGGCGATGGCGACCTCGATCTCGCCGCGGGCAATGCGTGTGATACTGATCCTGTCTGTTATCCTAATCGCCTATACCGCAACGATGGGGGTGTGCTGACCGCCGGCGCGGTTTGGGACTCAAACGAAGCGGACTTTACCACCAGCGTGACCTGGGGCGACTTCGACGGCGACGGCGATCCCGATCTCGCCGTCGGTAATGGGTGCGACTCTTATGATGTCTGTTATCCTAACCGGTTGTACCGCAACGATGGAGGAACGCTGGCCCCTGTCGCCATCTGGGCCTCTGCCGAAACAGACTTCACTACCAGCGTGGCCTGGGGCGATGCCGACGGCGACGGTGACCTTGACCTAGCCGTCGGCAATTATCGGTATCAACCCAACCGCTTGTACCGCAACGATGAAGGAACGCTGACCACCAGCGAGGTCTGGTCTTCCATCGAAGAGGATTACAGCGAGAGCATAGCCTGGGGGGACTACGACGGCGATGGCGACCTCGACCTGGCGGTAGGCAATGTGTATGGGTACAATCGCCTGTACCGCAACGGGCTGGGGACGCTGAACGCCAGCACGAGCTGGGAGTCCGCCGAAAAGGGCTTGACCGAAAGCATAGCCTGGGGCGACTATGACGGCGATGGCGACCTTGACCTGGCCGTGGTTAATCTTGGCGCTTCCAACTGGCTGTACCGCAACGACGGAGGAACATTGAACGTCAACGCGGTCTGGAACTCCACGGAAAAGGACATGGCCTATAGTGTAGCCTGGGGCGACTACGATGGCGACGGCGACCTCGATCTCGCCGTGGGCAATGCGGGTCCCAATCACTTGTATCGTAACGATGACGGTGTACTGACCGCTAGCGCGGTGTGGTCCTCTGCAGAAACGGACGACACCCGGAGCATAGTCTGGGGAGATTACGATGGTGATGGCGACGTAGACCTCGCCGCGGGCAACCTCGATGCCCCCAGCCATCTGTACCGCAACGATGGTGGTGTACTGACGGTCAGCGCGGTCTGGACTTCTGCTGAAGCGGATCAGACCGAGGGCGTGGCCTGGGGGGATTATGACGGCGATGGCGACCTCGACCTCGTGGCGGGGAACTGGGGCCCCAACCGGCTGTACCGCAACGACAAGGGAGCGCTAACCGCCAGCGCAGTCAGCGCTTCAGCCGAAGACAACTACTCCTCAAGTGTGGCCTGGGGGGACTATGACGCTGATGGCGACCTTGACCTGGCGGTAGGCAATCATCGCAAACCCAACCAGTTGTACCGCAACGACGGCGGGGTGCTGACTGCCAGCGCAGTCTGGTCGTCGGTTGAAGCGGACCCTTCCTCTAGCGTGGCCTGGGGAGACTACGACGGCGACGGCGACCTCGACCTCGCCGTGGGGAACAAGTGGTCTCTACACGACCGGCTTCATCGGAATGACCAGGGGACGCTAACTGTCAACGCGGTCTGGGCCTCGGCTGGAACAGAAGCCACCGAGAGCGTAGCCTGGGGGGACGTCGACGGCGACGGCGACCTCGACCTCGCCGTGGGCGGTATGCGGTGGGAGCCCAGCCAGAGTCTTTTTGCCAGCGAGCCCGTCCGGCTGTACCACAACTCGCGCGACCATTACACCAGCCCGGCAAGCATTCCAATCATCGCCTTGGCCCATCCCGGCGAGACAGATGACGCCGATTTCTATTCCTCGTCGCGGGTATGGACAGAACCCACCATCCCCATCGTCTACACCCTATTTCACCGCCAGGGTGATCCAGTGAGGGAGGTGCGGGGCTTCTACTCGCTCAACGGCGGCGGGCAATGGCTTCCCGCAGTCCCCACCGTTGCTACCATCACCACTGATCTGGCCAGCGGGCCATACCCGAACACCACCGTCGCCAATAGTCACGTCTATCATTGGGACATACACGCCAGTGGTGTGATGGGCCAGTACGACAACGTCACTTTCCGCCTGGTTGCTTTTCCTTCATTCACACCCATACCCAATCAAGTGGCAGGGCCTTACCGATACGGCCAATACGCCACCACCACCTTCCCCTTCCGCCTGCGCGGCAGCCAGGTGCGGGTGATGAGCGGCTCGCAGCCCGTCGCAGATGCGCTGGTCTATCGCCTACCTGCCGGGCAGACCGGCGAGGGCGATCCCTACGCCAACGCCACCGGCGTGCCCTTCCGCACCAATGGTTCGGGGTATCTGCAGGGGCATGGGGAGATCAGCATCGGTGATCAACTGCTGGCGTTGGTTCCTATCAGCCAGACTGAGGGTCACACCCTCTACTACACCAACGGCGCGCCCACTCCTGTTGGTCTGGGTGCTCACACCGTCACCACTCCCGGCGAACAAGTGCTCACCGTCTCTGCCGACCACCCACTGTACCTGTTCAACCTCGACGTCTCCCTGGAATGGGACGCCCACGACGATACCGCCTTCATGGAGAAACTCCAGTTCGATCTGCAGCGCGCCGCAGAACATTTCTACGACTTCAGCGACGGGCAAGCCACGCTGGGCGAGATCTACATCTTCCACGATGCCGAGAACTGGCAGACGGCGCACTTGCGCGTCTATGCCAACAACCGCTTGCGCCCCAACGCCACCTTGGGCGGTGTCATCAGCGACACCATCACCGATACCTTGGTGCCCACGATCACCTACGAGGCGGGCCAAATCCGCATGCCTGCCGTCTGGAATCGCTACGGCGACCCCAGCGGCGGCGCCATCGGCGAGGATTGGCCCCGCACACTGGCCCACGAGTTCGGGCACTACTACCTCTTCCTCGATGACCACTACCTGGGGCTGGACGAAGACGGTCAGGTGATCAACATAGATACCTGCACTGACACGGTCATGACCGATCCCTACCGCTACAGTGAGTACCGCGACCAGGCCGATTGGCTCCCGGCTTGCGCCGACACGCTGGCCAACCACCTGACCGGGCGGTCCGATTGGAGCACGATCTCCGTCTTCTACCCAGAACTCACCGGCCCTGACGTACGCGGCAGCAACGACGGCCCCATCCTCATGCCCTTTGCCTTCACCGAGATCACCATCTTCGATCCGCTCACGCCCACGCAAGCCATCGCCGACCCCACCTTCTACTTTCTGACCGAAGGCGGGCAACGCTACCAGCCCGCGGAGGGCTCTCGCGGCTTCTTGCTCAAAGAGGACACCTGGCTTCTAGACGTCGGTGAACCGCTCATTGACCACATCCTGGCGCGAGGAGCCAGGCCCGGCGACCGCCTCTGCCTGATCGACGCGGCCGCCAGTCGCTTCGGATGCGAGACCATCCAGCCAGGCGACGACCAGATGATCCTACACGCCTTCCCTGACTGGCGGCCGGAGATCATCGTCTCGCCCGTGGCCACCAACACCATCACTGTTACCGTCCACACGGCACCATCTCTGCCGCTGCAAGGGCGGATATTCTCCACCGATGCTCCGGCGACGCAGGTGTTCGCCTTCACCGAGACGGAAGGCGGGACGTATGTTGCCAGAATGTCCACCGACATCGCAGATGCCGTGTTACTGGAAGGTTTCGTCCATATCTGGGTGGACGAAGTCGCACCTCGCCGGGAGATGATCACCGACTACTCCATCGGGGCCTCACCGGGAGCCGTGCGCGGGCGTGGTGGAGCGGTGCGCGGACGTGGTGGAGCGGTGCGCGGACGCGGTGGAGCGGTGCGCGGGCGTGGTGGAGCGGTGCGTGGACGCGGTGCGCCCATCCTCTCCGGCGACGGACAGGTGACCATCTATACGCCGGATCCCACGATCCCCGATGGCGAGTTCCTGACCATCCAGGCTGCGACGGGGGTGCCGGAGTTGCCTCCGGGGCGGGCGCAGATCGGGCAAGCCTATCGCATTGCGGCGACCGCAGGCATCACCAATCTCAACGAGTCCTCCATCAGCTTCCAGTACATAGGCCAGGCGGTGCCTGCAGGCATGGAGGAAGACATCACCATCTACTATTGGGGCGAGGACGAAGCCAGTTGGCATGCTTTGCCCACGATGCTCAATACGCTGGACAACTTCGCCTCGGCGCGGGTGCAGGGCACAGGATTGTACGCCCTGTTGACCGCCTTCAGAGTGCCCCTGTACGCTCCGGGCTGGAACCTGTTCTCTTATCCCCTGCGAAGCTCGCGGCCGGTCAGCGAAGCACTGGTCTCCATCAGTGGCTACTACACCACCGTGTATGGTTACGAGGCCACCGACAGCACCGACCCCTGGAAGGTCTACGATGTGACCGTGCCGGATTACGTCAACGACCTGGCCATGTTGGAGTTTGGCCACGGGTATTGGGTCAGCGTCTCGCAAGCGATCACCATGTACTTGAGGGAGATGGAACGACCGGTAGCGTTGTCGTCGGCAGGTCTGCCACCACAGGTGCCAGCGACTTACTACGGGGAAGTCCTGGGAGGAGCAGCGGGTGAAATCGTGACGGCGTGGGTGGGCGACAGTCTGTGCGGGCAAGCGCAGACGTTGGAAGTGGATGGCCGGGTGGTCTATGCCCTCAACGTGATGGCCGAGGCAGGCGGGCCACCTGGCTGTGGAGCGCCAGGCCGCCAGGTGACCTTCCGAGTGAGTTCGCAGGTGATGGTCCCCACGGTAGCCTGGGACGACAGCCGGCTAGGGGAGGTGGTGTTGTCGGAGGCGTTCCGGGTGTATTTGCCGCTGTCGCTAGAGAGAGATTGACAGAGAAGATGACCGAGAAGCGCATTTTTGTCGCACGTCAGCGCGAGTTGAGGCAACTCGATGCCTTCCTCGAGCGCGCTCTGGCCGGCCAGGGGCAAGTATGTTTCGTGACCGGAGAAGCGGGCAGTGGCAAGACCACGCTGGCGATCGAGTTCGCCCGTCGGGCTCAGGAGCGACACGATGATCTGATCGTAGCCATCGGACAGAGCGATGCCCAGACTGGTGTGGGTGACCCCTACCTGCCCTTCCGCGAGGTACTGAGCCAACTCACTGGGGATGTGGACACCGATCTGGCCCGGGAGGTGATCACCGAGGAGAATGCCAGTCGCCTGCGGACACTCTTGCGCCTCTCAGGTCAAGCATTGGTGGAAGTCGGACCGGATTTGATCGGCGTCTTCATACCAGGGGCAGGGTTAGCCATGCGGGTAGGAGCCTTCGTGGCGGAAAAGGCCGGCTGGTTGGGAAAGTTGGAACAACTGACGAGACGCCAGCGCGAGAGAGAGATGCCTGGCGAAGCCGGTATCGAGCAAGGCCACATTTTCGAGCAGTACACCAATGTACTGAGATCGTTGGCAGCGCAAAGACCGTTGATGCTGGTGCTGGACGATCTGCAATGGGCCGATACGGCGTCCATTGGGCTGTTGTTCCGCCTGGGGAGGCGTGTGGGGGCGTGTCGCATCCTGGTTGTGGGCACCTACCGGCCCGAGGAGGTGGCCCTGGGCCGTGCCGGCGAGCGCCACCCACTGGCCAAGGTGCTGGCCGAGTTCAAGCGCTATTTCGGAGACATCTGGATAGATCTTGAGCAAGCCAAAGAGGCCGAAGGGCGGCAGTTCGTGGACAGTCTGGTGGACACGGAGCCCAATCGGTTGAGCGAAGGATTCAGGCAAGCGCTCTATCAGCATACCGGTGCACACCCGCTGTTCACCGTTGAGCTGCTGCGGGATATGCGGGCGCGAGGAGATGTCATCCAGAATGAGCAAGGCCGGTGGGTTGAGGGGCCCACACTGAACTGGGCCGTGTTGCCGATGCGGGTGGAAGGCGTCATTGAGGAACGTTTCGGCCGTCTGGAGGGGGAACTGCGCGAGACCCTGAACGTGGCTAGCGTGGAGGGCGTGGATTTCACAGCCGAGGTAGTCGCCCAAGTGCAGGAAGTGGAGGCACGCCACCTGGTCCGCCGCTTGAGCGGCGAGTTGGAGAAAAAGCATCGCTTGGTATTCGCTCTGGGCAGCCAGCGAGTGGGAGCGAATCGCTTGTCCCGCTACAGATTTCGACACAACCTGTTCCAGAACTACCTCTACGCTGCTCTGGACGAGGTGGAACGGGCCTATCTGCACGAGGATGTGGGGCACACGCTGGAAGAGCTCTACGGTGACCGATCAGATGAGATCGCCGTGCAGTTGGCCCGCCACTTCGTGGCCGCCGATATCCCAGAGAAAGCCCGCTACTACCTGCGGCGGGCTGGCGAACAGGCTGCTGTCCGGTTCGCCAACGACGAAGCAGAGAACTACTTCAGCCGCACGATCGATCTGACGCCGGAAGATGAGCAGGCCGAACGGTATGCGCTCCTGTTGGCCCGCGAGAGGATCTACGATCTGCAGGGCGCACGTGAGGCTCAGCTTCGGGACCTGGCTGTTCTAGAAGCGCTGGCCAAAGCCCTGGACGACAACCGCAAGCAGGCCGAAGTGGCGCTGGCCCAGGCCCGCTTTGCCGAGGCGACCAGCGACTACTCAACGGCCATTGCCGCAGCCCGGGCAGCCATTGGCCTCGCTCAGGCAGCACAGGAAAAGCGTAGCGAGGCGGTGGGCCATCTGCAGCAGGGACGGGCGCTCTGGCACCAGGGGAACTACGAGGAGGCTCGAATCCAGCTTGAGCAAGCCCTGACCCTGGCTCGATCCGCCCGGTCGCGCTCTGTGGAAGCAGATTGCCTGAGCAATCTCGGCATTGCCTCCTGGTACCAGGGTGACTACACAGAGGGCAAGGCATACTTCGAGCAGGCTCTGCCTATAAAACAGGAGATTGAAGACCGACAGGGCGAGGGGCATGTGTTCAATAACCTTGCAGGGGTTGCCTACGAGCAAGGCAAACATGCTGAGGCCATTGCCTACCAGGAGCAATCCCAGCGCATCTATCGCCAGGTCGGCGACCGGCGAGGGGAGGGCATGGCGCTCTGCAACATCGGTGTTTTCCTCGCCGAGCAGGGAGAATTCACGGCGGCCAAGGTCCGTCAGGAGCAGGCCCTGGGCATCTATCGCGACATTGAGGACAGGGAAGGCGAGGTCGCGGCGCTCATCAACCTCGGCATTGTATCCCTGTATCAGGGCGATTACGCTGGGGGCAAGGTTCACCAGGAACAGTCGCTGCGAATCAGCCGCGAGACAGGCGACCGCAGAGGTGAGGTCGAGGCGCTGGTCTATCTGAGCCTGCTTTGCCACCACCTGGGTGACAATGAGGCTGCTCGACAGTACAGCCAAGAGGCACTGGCCATCGCGCAGGAAACCGATGACCGACGCAACCAGAGCCACGCCCTGACTCATCTGGGCCACGCCCTGGCAGGTCAGGGACAGATGGCAGAGGCTGCCACCGCTTATCAACAAGCGCTGGCCCTGCGACGAGAGTCAGGCGAGCACCACCGCGCCACAGAGACTCTGGCTG
>CBDURC010000062.1:0-14139 GCA_965369635.1 uncultured Anaerolineales bacterium
GATTCGCTTTTCCCTCCCACCAAGTGGCAGGAAACGGGCGTCTTGGGGGACAGCATCCATACGGGTGAACATAAGCGGGCCATATTGAGAATTGCTGGCTAACTCTGTCACTCTGTCAAGTCTGGTTATGCGCTTGCAGCATGTATTCTCAACTCTCCTATTGTCTGGTGTGCGAAAGGGTCACTACTCAGCCCATGTCATTGCGAGGAGCGTTTCTTGCGACGAAGCAATCCCCATGCGCGTCGGGGAGATTGCTTCGTCACTCTGCTACGCTCCGTTCCTCGCAATGACAGAGGGAGGCTGAGTGGTTACTGCCAGAGTAATGGGCTTTCTATTGCTCGTTATCACTGGGACGTTGTATCGCCTGCTCGGCCGCTTCAATAATGGCCAGCAAATCAGGGTAGTCGCGCAAGGCTTGTTCAACGCTCTTACCTTTCCCGCGCTTGGGAGGGTCGGGCCAGCCCAAGGTGGTATCTCCCAGTTGTCGCAAGATGGGCAGAAGGCGTCTCGTATTGCGACTGGCGGTTGACTTGTGAATGTCAAAGAAGAAACCCAGTGCCTCTGTGGTCAAATGCAGGCGCAGCCAGACCAGTGTCAGTAACAACCGTTCCTGCAATTCAAGTGTGTAACGGCGTCCACCCCCGATGGCCCGTTGGCGATTGGGGCGGCTGAGCCGCTTGTGTTCGGATGCAGTCCAGGCCGGGACGAGTTTTCGGCACAGTTCCTCAAACTCAGTTGTAGTGACGCCAGCTATGCTCTTGAGAGCACGTGGCCTTTTCTTGAGCTTTTCGTAGGTGATCATTGGCTAGCTCCTTCGATCGCATTGGTTAGCCTATCATGCACCTCTATCCACTGTAGTGCAACAACTCTAGTGAATACGCAAGGGCCACGGGGCAGAGGCAAAGCCCTCCTCGCGGGAACAGTGATTTCCTGCGATATTCGACTACACTCCACTGGTTGCTGCTCGCGCCCCTCATCCTGGCACCTGGATCACCGGCAGGTACAGTCGCCGATCCATCGGCGTGGGGGTGGGCGTTGGTATCACACCCGGGTCCACGGGGACCATATGGCGACTGACGTTGCCCCATACATCCGCTGCGCGCAGCAGGGCGAAGTCCTGCATCGCTGAACCTGCCCAGCCTGTCATGTCGAACGACCACCGCTCGTCCATGAGAATCACCGGCTGATAGTGCCCCCCTCCGTCCAGGCTGACCTCGACCGAGGCCACGCCCGAGCCGTCGCTTGCCGTCCCTTGCAGCAGCTCGTTGACCTGCGCAGCCGTGACCGTCGGGCCACGGTTGTCCAGCGTGATGGCCACAGGTTCCGTGCTCGGCCCCACGTTCCCGGCTTCGTCCACCGCTCGCGCCACCACCTGCACGGTCTCGCCATCTTGGCTGGTCAGACGCAAGGGGAAGAGCCACTTGGTGGAGGACTCGGCCACCACCTCGGCGCTGAGCAGCGACTCATCCCGCACGGAGGAGAGGATGGCCGGGTGGAAGCGGCCGCCGTCAATGCTGAGCTCCACCTTGCTGGGCGGGCGCGTTGTGGGGAAGTCATCCCAGGCGATGCCGCGCACGAAGGCCAGCGTTCCTGATAGGACACCCCTTGTGGCAATCTGCGCGCTGGGGGCGACGCTGTCTGCCACCACCATCCTGGCCACAGGCTCAGAGCTGCGCCCGCTTTCTCGCGTGACGCGTAAGCGCCACGTCTCCGACGCCGCGTCGGCCAGATAGCCGGCTACCCTGCTGCACTCTCCCAGCGCACACACCGCGAACCAACCGTAGCCGGTGTTGGCCTCCACCAGGCTGGCGCAGCGAAGCATCGTGGAGCCATCCACATGGGGCAGGAAGCCGATCTCGATCTGCCCTGGCCTGGCGTAGATGTCTGTGTTGCTGCTCAGCACACTCACCGCGCAGGTGCCGTGGTCCAGATAGTACTGGGCCTGGGCGGGCGGCTGGGGGGCAGAGGGAAGGCCGCTGTTGGCCAGATCGGCGCTGATGGGCAGCGAGAGAACGCCATCCACGGACGTGTCCGCCGTTCTCGCTTCCATCGTGATGGTCACGGCGCCTCCGGCAGCTACGTCTGCCAGCAGGGTCCACTGGCTCGCTCCAATGGGGCAGGAGCTGCATTCGGCTCCCTGCGCCCGCATCAGGCCCATCTCGGGGGCTGTCTGCACGGTGAGGGGGATGTTCTCATAGGCTGCAACGTCCGGATTGACAACCACGACCGAGAACCTCGCCTGTTGACCGCTGTACACCACGTTGTTCCATTCGGGGTTGACCGTTACGACGGGGGCAATGACCTGATCTTGCCCCTCGGCCGGTTTCATGCCTGCGCCCAGGCTTGCCCACCGAAGCTGAGCCCCGAAGGTCACCGGCCCGACGAGGGTCTCTTCGGTTGAGGGCCTGGCCCCGCCGGGCAGCACGGCCCAGACGCCGTTCTCGTCTTCGGCGAAGGCCAGCAGCGAGACCGCCCCATGGGCCTGGATCTCGCCCCGGTCCAGCACGATCTCCGTATCCAGACTTAGGACCGCATGGCTCTGCGGCGAGTCCACCACTGCCCAACCGCCTGAACCGGCGGAGTAGAGCATAGCGTCTTCCATCTCCATCTCCGAGCCCCCCACCACAAAGGCGAAGTCGGCACCGAAGGGCAGGGTGTGGGTATGGCTGAAGTTCAGGGTGCTGCTCAGGCCGCCCGGCTGCGTGTCCAGATAGATCGCCAGCCGGCTATCGGTCCCCCAGCCGCGGCCGGGATAGCCGAGAAACAGTTTGTCGCCGTTCCAGGTCCCGACCAGCGCCGCCGGTTTGCTGCGGGCGTAGGGATCGTAGTTCAGCAGCGTCCCCTCCGGGTATTCGTTGCCGTCGACGTCGAGATGACCATCAGGCAGGATGGCCGACATCGTTCGGCTGCGGTTGATCAGGAAGGGACCCACGTGTGCGGTCGCTTCGTTGCCCGCGCCGTCTCGCACCCGCACGTGTCCGTAGTAGACACCGGGCTCATCCAGTCTGCGCGCGACCCGGTCTTCTGTCAGCGGGGTGCTGGGGCTGGTGTTGTCGGCGGTGTCGATGACGCCCCAGATCCCGACGATGCCACTGTCGTCGGTCGCCCGCGGCCAGGTGATGCGCAGGGCGGGCGACTGGTCGGTCATCCACTGGTGGGGCGCGAGACTGGGCGAGAGGGCAGGCACGGCGACGAGCGTGTCTATCAACAAGGTGCGAGAAGCGTGCAGGGTCGTACCGCGAGCGTCGCGGGCGACGGCGCGGAAGGTGAGAGTACGCCGATCGCTGCGGGGGATGATCGAGTCCTGCGACCAGCGGCCGGTGGCGGGCTCCAGTCTGCGCCAGCGGTAGCCATCGTAGAGGCGTAGGTGCTGGATGGGTTGGGTGCTGTTGACATCGCCAGATAGCGCCAGTTGCGTCTGGTCGGACAGGATGGGCGCATTCATGGTAAGGTTGGCTCCCCACAGACGGGCGGGGGCGTTGTTGACCCAGACATTGCCCAGATACCAGGCCTCTGCCTGCGATTGGTTCCCCGCTCGGTCCGTACTGCGGGCGTAAACCCGGTAATCGCCATTCGCTCCTACGGCCACGTCTCCGCTCCAGGGCGTGATGGCAGCGCCAGGATCGGACAGCGCGACATCCTGCCAACTGCCGGGCAGGGTGTCGGTGAGTGGCCGGGTTGAGTCAGCCACCGGGCCAAAGACGCCGATCTCCACCCGCCCGATACCGGCCACCCCTCCGGGGTCGAAGCCGCCGTAGAAGAGGTAGCCCCGTTTGTCGCCGGTTGCGCCGATCATGATGTCGGTGATGTGGTCGCCGTTCACGTCGCCCGCCGAGAGGTACTCGCCCGAAAGCTGGCTGGCGACCTTGCCGGAGATGAAAAGGGTGGCTGATGAGGCCTCCATTTCCGGGACCAGATTGGTCAGGCCGGTCAGCACAAGGGCCGTGCGGTTGGGGCCGCGCCCCGCTCCCGGTTCGCCAAAGGCGAAATCGCCGCGAGCATCGCCGTCGAGATCGCCCAGCGGGGTCAATCCCGTGCCCAGACGAGAGCGTCCGAAGTCGATTCCGACAAAGGAAGCGTCGGCCCAGTCGTCAATGGCCAAGTAGGTGGGGGCTGATGGGAAGCCGTTTTCGGGGCGGCGGCCATGGATGAGGTAGACGTGCGGCTGGCGAGCGTCCGGGTCGCCGATGAGCATGTCTTGCAGGCCATCGCCGTTGACGTCGCCAGCCCTGGAAACGGTCTGATGCGTGCCGGGGGCGTCGAAAAGCGCGTCCGCGGCGTCACGCAGATCGGTGATGACGCCGGGCCAGGTGTTGTCCGGGCGGCCATAGACCAGGGCCACCGGTTCGTCGACTCCGGCGAAGAGGAAGTCCGACAGACCGTCGCCGTTGGTGTCGCCCAGGCCGGCCAGGTGGGGCGGCGTGTATCCGGCGCGTTCGGGCGATTGGAACCGCACGTGCGGTGTGGCGGCGCCCTGCTCTCGGCCGAGGTAGAGCCAGGCTGCGCCGCCATCCTCGTGGCCGTCGATGGCCGCGCCGACCAGGAAGTCGGCCAACCCATCGCCATTGACATCGCCCGCCGCAGCCACCGAGCCGCCAAAACCGGCGGCGCGGGGCCAGCTCAACCGCCAGTCAGCGTCGGCCAGATGGAAGGTCGCTGGCCAGTCGCCGCGGCGGCCCAGGACGACGTAGGCCAGACCTTCGCCGGAAGCACCGCTGGGGTCGCCCAGCAGCAGGTCGCCCACGCCGTCGCCGTTGACGTCGCCAACGCCGGCTGCGTCCGGGCCCCAGGTGAACCTGGCGACGGGCAGCTCGCCCTGGAAGAGCACATCGGCTTCGGCCAGGGTGAGGGTATCCGGGAAGCCGTCGGTGCGGCCAAAGAACAGTCCGGCCCGGAAAGGCACGGGCGCCAGGCCCACATAAGCCGGGTAGATGAGCACCACATCGTCGATCAGATCGCCGCTGACATCGCCCACTATCACAGCCTTGCCCAGGGCAGCACCGACCTCGAACAGCGCATCCCTATCCCGGAGGGTGAGGTCGGAGCCGAACGGATCGGCATGCTGGCGGTCGAACACCAAAGCGGTGTCGTCGGCCAGTCCGGACAGGGTCAGGGCGGAAGCGGCCAGCCCCGCCCCAAGCGGGGCCAGGGATTGCGGCGGCGAAGCGTAGACGGCCGGGGATGTGTCGTCCACCACCACCCGCAACGTGTCGGAAACCACGCTGGCGTTGCCTGCCACGTCGCTGCCGCCGACCGTCAGACTGTAGGCGCCGTTGGCGGTTCGTTGCGAGCGACCGGAGCCACTGACCGGGGGCGCCCAACGGTAGGTGAAACCGCTGTAGGGCTGGCCCGGCTCGTCCACGCTGATCGTCTCCAGCGTGTCGCCGCTGCCGTCGAGGACGCCCACCACGTCGGCTCCGGATACGTAGGGAGCGCCAGTGCCATCCTGGAGGTGGCCGGTCAAGGTGATGGCGGGAGGGCCCTCGGCCGAGGCAGTGGTCGAGAAGTAGGCCGTGCCCTCGAGGTCGAAGCTCACGCTGGTGGGGGCCGTCCGGTCGACGCCGATGGTCATGAGGTCCGACAGCGGCCCGACCACGCCGTAGTTGTCGAGACTGTAGGCGCGAGCGTAGTATATGTTGTCGCCGGCGGGGGTGAAGCTGTAGAACCAGCTATTGAGGGCGGTGAAGCCGAGTGTGGGCGCAACCGGCTGGTAGTCACCTTCCCCGCACGTGTCGCTGGTCTTGACGCACACCATCACCACCGACACCCCCTGCGGGTCGATGGCGCCGCCCGTGATGATCACCTCTCCGTTCGCTGTGACGGCCACTTGCCGTGTTGGGTCGTAACCAGCACCCGAAGGCTCTGATTGCGTTGTACCCGTGGTGTTCACGGCCGGCTCGTTTAGCCAGACGCCACCCTGCACGCTGAAGAAGGTCGTCGTCGGCCCGCCCATGTTGACCAGCAGGGGGGCTTCGGCGGTGGCGACCTGGGTGGCCGCGCCTTCGCGGTAGCGCAGCTCCACGGTGAGGGTAAGCGGTTCGGAAGGAGTGTCGGGGATGCCGGCCAGATTGGCTTCCAGGTGGCGATTCAGGAAGAAAGGAGGGAGAGACCAATTGTAGATGCCACCGTCGGAGGATCGCAGCACGCCGAAGTTGAACGCCGGCCACGGCCAGGAGGGCAGCATCTCGGTGCTCTCGCTCACATCGGAGAAGGGAACGGGCAGAGTCATGGTGAGCGATGCACCCCACCCGGCCGTTTCGTCGTTCGCCCACGGCCCCGAGCTGACCGTGATGCTGGTGCCGCCGCCCTGCGTGAATCCCTGGCTGATGCTCAGCTCCAACGGATCGCCCACTGGGATGGGGGTCCAGGAATTGGGGCTGCTGTGCTTGGCCCTTTCCTGCTTGTCGTTGCGATGGTCGTTGTCGATGTTGGGCTGGCGGGGATTGGGGAAGGCGGCGGCGTCGGGCAAGCCTGGGTAGAGCTGCGACAGGGGGATGCGCCAGGGCAGAGCCGGAATTAAGCCCAAATCGTTGCCGTAGATGCTCTGGCCGATGGGCAGTTCCTCCTTATCCGTCAGCCCGTCGCCATCGGTGTCAGGATCGTCAGGGCTGGTGCCGACCATGAGCTCCCAGCCATCTTTCAGTTTGTCACCGTCAGTGTCAGACTTGCAGGGGTCGAAACCCTCGGTTTCCAGCTCGAACTTGTCGGAGAGCCCGTCCAGATCCACGTCCCAGCGCTCCCAGGTGTTCTGGGCGTTGGTCTGCGGGCACAGGTTGGCGTCCGGGCCCACGGGTTTGCCGGTGTAGGGGCTGACATACCCCCACACCCCGTCGCCGTCGGGGTCCCTATTGATCAGTTCGTCCCAGTTCCACAGACCGAGGTAGCCTGAGAGGCTGCTGGGCAGGATGTCGAAGGTCAGCTCGGTGATGGACGGGGGTGAGGTCGTCTTGGCTGTGTATTCGTCGCACCCTCCGAGCGTCGAGCACTGGGCGTAGCGGATGGTGATGTCCATGGACACATCCAGCAGGAGACGACCGTTGATGACGGGAAACGGCGAGACGACCAGCCAGGCGGAGGAGCGGAAATCACGATAGTAGCGTGAGCCGGACGGTCTCGGATCGTCTGCACGTGTCGCGCTGTCCGCCCAAAGCCTCCACTCGTGCTCCCGCGGCTGCCTCCAGTAGATGCAGTGGCCGCTCGCGGAATGAAACTCGTGGTACCAATACCCTGCGAGCGCCTTCTTGTACTCGTTGAACAGGTCGTCGCTGGGGGTGCAGATCCAGGGATCGCCCTTCAGCCAGTCGGCGAAGCGCCCCACGTGCAATTCGGCCCAGGACTCGTTCAGATCCCCTGCGCTGCCGTCGGCGGTGGTCTTCAGGGTGATGGTCGACACCAGCCTCAAGCGGAAGGCCCGCCAGGCGAGACGCCCCGCGCCTGGAGCCAGAGGCTCCATCTCCAATTCGCCTATATAGGGGTCGCCCGCCATTTCCGTGCGTTGCACCGCCTCCACGCCGAAGAGCCAATCGAGGAACAGGGAGACAGGGTCAAAGTTGAAGCCGACGATGCTCTCCATCAGCTTGATGAGGCCAATGACTATGGCGATGGCAGTGCCCCAGGGGAAGATGGCGGCGACGATGAACAAGACGATCAGCAATACGGTCTCCACGATAGCCTGCACCACCAGGGTCAGCGCGATGCTCGGCCCCACGTCGCCAAGCTGCAGGGCAACCCCCAGCCAGATCATCCCCACGGCCAGGATCAACCCCGCCAGGCTCAAGGGCTTGGCCAGCGAACTCAGTTCGGAGCTCACGGTCGCGGCGGCCTCGAAGGAGCTGCCGACCTTCTCAAAAATGTCCACGATGGCCTTGATGGAGTCAATGAGCTGTCTTATGTTCCGGTAGAGTTGCACGAGCTTCGTCAGGACAGTGGCCACGTCGGAGAAGAAGCTCTCGCCGGTGACCGTTGCCAGCAGATTCAGGACCGTGATGGCAACCTCCGTCCAGCCCAACAGCTTGTCGTCGAACGGCTCCCCCGGCTCCCCGGGCTCGCCCTCGCCCATCTCCTCGACGCGGATCTTGGAGCTGGGCGGCGAGTGTTCGTGCGATATGCCAAAGAAACTGCCGTCGAACACATCGCCCACCGCGTCCACCACGCCCATCACCTTGTTCCACTGCTGCTCCAGCCAGGCCAGCGGCCCGCCCATCCTGAAGACCTCCAGGACTTGGAAGACCACGTCCTTGTAGCCACTTGGCAGCAGGCCATCTTCATCCAGGAAGCTGAGCACCATCTCGGGATCGCTCAGCACCTTTTCCAGATCCCGCATGCTGAGCTGGCTGATCTTGAGGATGGACGTGTGGCCCAGGTGCCAGGCAGTGGCGCTGAGCTTGAGGATGGTGAGTTCCTCGGCGTAGAAGTCGTAGTTGGGGTCGGTGGCCGCGGCGTATTCGTTCTCCACCTTCATCAACACCTCGTCCAGCGAGAGCGGTTGCCATTCTCCCAGGAACCCCTCCATGGTCCATCGGTAGGTCTGCAGCTTGAGGCTGCGGCTGGTGATCAGCGGCTTGAGGCAGGAGTTGATGGTGATGTCCAGATAGTCGTTGGTGGGGTCGTCGTCGAGATTGACGGTGGAGGTGCGCTGCTCGCTGGCCAGGATGAGGGTGGGTTCCAGGAGCTCGTGGCCGTAGAACTCGTCGTTGAGCAACTGCCTGGTGGTGGTCATGGTCGTGGTGGCCAGCATCTCGTCCAGGTGCAGGTAGTTCATGCTGAAGTCGTGCTTGACCCGGAATCGCTGGCTCTGAAGGATGCCCCAGCGTTCCTCCTCGCTGGCGTTGTTGGGCGTATCAAAGCGGGCCTTGATGTCGGCCAGGTCCAGCCGTCCCGTCAGGAACTGGGCTTCCATGCCGGCGCGCAGCAGGGTGATGGGGCCGTCGTCATAGCGCACCGGCCGTGGCGATTCGAAGAGCAAGGCGGCGGCCACGAGCATGGAGGCCCCTCCCTGGCGAGAGACCTGTAGACCTGTGAGGTGGTAGGGCTCGTCGTAGACGGCCAGTCCGTAGCCGCCATCGGGGCTGGGGACGTGGTTTCCATCTTCATTGGGCATGGCCACGTCGCCGATCACCGCCCACTTCAGGCGGAGGTCTCTCCAGTGCCGGAGCAGGCTGTTGGTCCTGCCCCTGTCGTGCAGCATCTTGCCCTGGAAGGCGAACACCTGCCCGCCTCGCTCCACGGGAACCAGCGGGACGACCAGGTCCCACAGCAGCTCGTCATTCTCAGTGACCGGATTGCCTCCGTAATCCAGATGGGGAGACACGCTCACGCTGTACTGGTTCCTGGCGTCCTCACTGGGCAGATCGTTCTCTCGCAGCGTCGCTTGCAGGAAGGGGACGAGGGTGATTCGTCCGCTCGGTCCGATCGTCTGTCCGGTGAGTAACTCGGCCAGGCTGCGGGCAATGGGGTCGGTGCTCTGGATGACGGCCTCGTCGTCTCCCGGCCATTGCAGGCTCTTGTAGGCCCAGCGCAGGGATTCCTCGTCCGTGGGACGCACTTGCACTTCGACGTAGAACGGATAAGGGACGACATGTTCGCCGGCAGTCTGGCTCAGGGTCTCGAAGGTCAGATTCGGTCCTGGTCTGAACCCGCCCAGTTTGTCCACAGTGCCGCGGGAGGCGGAGAAAGGTGACAGGTCAAGGCCATCGGGCACGCCGTCCCGGTCGTTGTCATCGTGCCAGAAGTAACCGTACTTGTAGCTGCCATCGCTGCACTGACCCCGCCAGATCTCGCTGCCGTCGTTCAGGCCGTCGTGGTTGCTGTCCGGGTCCAGGGGGTTGGTCTCGATGTAGATCGTCTGCGGCGGGCCGGCGGCGGGGTCCCACACGCAGGGCACGCCAGTCACTTCTTCGTAATCGGTCAGCCCGTCGTAGTCAGTATCCTCGAAGAACGGGTTGGTGCCCAACCGCAGTTCGTAGCCGTTGGGCAGGCCGTCGCCGTCCTCGTCGTCCATGTCGTTGAGCGTACCCGCCGGGCTGGTGGTGTTGGCTCGGTAGCGGAGGGCCAGCGAGCGGTTGTCTCTCATCATGCGGGCGAATTGGCTGCCCGCAGCGGGCGGGCTCTTGGCCTCAGAGGTACTGCCCCGCCTCTCCACTCCCGCGGCATAGATGGCCGGGGCGAGCGTTGGCGCCAGCAGCGCGACGATGAGAACGGTTGTCAGCGCCAGCAGGGAGCGACGGCCTCCCCTCATGGCCCGGACCAGCAACCAGCCGAGGGCCAGCAGCCCCAGGGCTGTGGTGAGCCACGTCCCCGGCGGCGTCCACCGCTCCGAAGCAGTCTGTGCGATGGGAGCGCCAGTTTGCGGGGACGCGGCTGGATCGAAATGCGCAGGCGGCATGTCCTGGCCGAAGCCGGAGTAGTCTGTGGTGCTGGCCACACTCACGCGGTAGGGATCCCGCCCTCCCTTGTCCCAGGCCAGATTGAGAACCAGCCGCGCCGGCAGCCCGGATCGGTTTACCCACAGCTCGCCCGAGCCGCTGATGGCCGGGCTGCTCATGCGCGCCAGCATCATCGTATCCTGGTTGAATTGGCCCTGCTGCACCAGGATATGACGGATGACGTCGTTGGGGTACAGTTTGAAGCCCACGCGGCGGAAAGCGGGCATCGACTCGCCAAGAGCCGGGGGACCTTTCGCCGGCTCGAGATGGTGCACTTCCCGGGCGGCCGAGAGCAGCGAAAGCCCGATGCCCTCTACCTCGACGACTGGGCTATCCGATTCAGCCTTGACCCAGCGATCTCCGGCGCGCTGATACACCTCGGAATCGACGACCAGCATCTCCTGCGGATCCCGCTTGGTCAGGACGAAACTGGTGCGGCCGGGCAAGATGGAGAAGCGCGCCCGGTCGGGGCCTGCCACAGCACCTTCGATGTCGAAGTGGGCCGATTCCTCTTGTGGCGCAAAGCTGAGGAATTGCTGCTGGGTGACAGTTTGATCGAGGCTGACGTGGATCTGGTAGCTGCCGGCATCGCGTGCGCCCTCCAGCGCGCCGCGCAGCAACTCCTGGGCGGAATCCTGCCCCAGGACCCTGCGCCAGACGTTGGTCAGAATCCCCGCCACCTGGTCGAGCGGCCGCTGCGATGGGACGCCTTGCGCGGCCACATCAGGTAGGGTCGCGGCCTGCGAAGGCAGGATGGCCAGTCCTGCTGCCAGGACGCAGAATAGCAGTACAACGGTAGCGAATAGGTGAGTGCGTTTCATGGTTTCCCCCTTTGTCCAGCTTGTTTGGCCGGGTGGTGCATGCCGCGCAATCGATTCTTGTATCATGGGCAAGAGCAGTTGCCATTCGCCGGCGGCAACTGCAGGCACAGCCAGACGGCTTTGAGTTCGCCCCCTGCTCCCCTGTGTTTCCGAACCGTCAAAACCGTCTGAGTGAGCGTCACGTCGGATTCCGCCTCATCAGGTAGGCCGCGAACCCGCGTGGCCATCCGAGAGATTAGTTTTGCCGGCAATACGCTCGATCTGGAAATGTTCGCCAAACTGCCGTTCAGCCTCCTCCGGTTCGAGTGCTATACCGAGGGGAAACCTCTCCCACCATCGAGTGGGCCATCAAAAGCACCATCTCAGGGTCCGCTCCTCAGTTGCAGTGCCTTGCCACCGAAGCGACGCTGTGCCAGCCTGGACATCGGTGGAATGGTAGCCCGGCGGGTTCGTCTCCACGATGTGGTAGAACTCATGCACCTCCTCGGTGCCGAGCATGTAGGTCCCTGCTTCATCGGTGATGTCGTTGCCCAGCAGGACGCCTCAGATCTCAGCGTTATCCGATCCGTAAAGAGTCACCACGACAACAGGCAGAGGCGAGTTGGTGTCGGGCTCGCGGCCTGCGTGGACGTAGCCGGTGAAGACCCGGGTTTGCGGGGAGAGGGCCGGGGCAGGTTCGGCGCTTCTGCTTGCCAGGCCAACACTCGGGGCCAGCAAGACCACCGCCAGCAGCAGGGCCGCCAGCCCAATGCCTGGCATCGTTCTGTTCTCTTTCATTTCGTTTTCTCCTTTCCAAGGGCCGAGGCAAGGAGACCTGCCCACCGGAGGTGCCGTCCCCACGCTCGGAGACGGCGGACGATGTGGAACACAGGGGGTTGTGACGATTGCAGCCGATGCAGCCAGATTATACCATAGGACAGCAAAACCAGCAAAGGTGCTGATTCTTGCCCTGGGGCAGTGCTGTTTTCTTCTATCCGCTTGAGTTGTCAAAACTCATCAGTCGCTGTTTGGGACGTGGAAGTCACTGATGATTCTTGACGTATTGATCGCGTAAGAGGAGACTGTCCGCGAATCTTGCATCGGACGCTTCGGCTTGCTGAAGTCCCTAGCAAGCTGCGGCGTCCGCCGGTGATCTGCACAGGTTCATAACCCGGCCACCAGCCGCTCCACGGGTTGGTTCAGGACCCTTGCGGCTTCGGTCCGTAGCATCTCCCGCAGGGTGGCTGCAGCCTGGCGCAGCGGGTCGTAGAGGGTGACAACGGAGGCGCTGCCGCTCGTGCCCCGAAAGCTCTCATCCGCCTGGCTGGTGCTGGCATGCAGCACGTCCAGTCGTTCCCAGGGGACCTCCAACTCCTCGGCCGCAATTTGAGCCAGAGAGTGTGGACCGTGGCTGTTCTCTATTCAGGCAGAATGATCGTGGCAACAACTGGCAGATGGTCAGAAGCCGTAGTCTGCGGGATCTCCAGATCCGAAAACCGCAAGTCAGGACTGGCCCAGATGTAGTCGATCTGGCGGCGCGGGTTCTCCGCCGGGGAGGTGTAAACCTGTGGCCTCCCCCTCTCGGCGGCGACGTTCACCAGCCCACTCCCCGACAGGATCTGCATGGCCTTGGAATCAGGTGTGGCGTTCATATCCCCCACGATGACGGTGGTGGCGGCGCCGCCCCAGGCGCGGGTCAATTCGGCGGCCTGCAACTCCCGGATTTCACGGTTCTTGCCCCTATGGGCAAAATGAGTATCAATCAGGGTCAGGTTTCCACGACCGACGTCGATTTGGGCCACGATGACGCCGCGACGCAAGAGCAGGCTGTCCGGCGGCAGGGGAAAGGTCTCTGCGCTTAAGATCGGATAGCGGCTGAGGATGGCGTTGCCCCATTGGGCATCGCTGGTGGGACCGCTGACGTACGCCATGTCCAGCCGCTGGGACAGCCAGGCCAGCATGTCCACGCCCCCCCAGATGAGCCAGCCGCGCGAGATCTCTTGCAGACCGACCACATCCGCTCCGCTCGCCTCGATGACTTCCGCCAAGGCTTCCATGCCCAGGCGGCCGGTGGTATTGAAGCCGTTGTGTACGTTGTAATCCATCACTCGGATGGCGCCGTTTGCCGGGTCTGGCTCCACAGCCTGTGGGGTGTGCCAGGTGAGCGCCAGGGCCAGCGGAGCCGCAAGGAGCAGCAACCCGGCAAGGGCAGGCCGGTAGTCAGCAGGCTCTCTTTCCTGACTGGACGGGCCACGGCTGGCGATAACGGCCCCGATCCCCACCAGAAGCGCAGACACTGGGAGTAACGCTTGGGCGCGAAAACCCAGAGCGATGTCATACGCCATGTAGTAGAGCAAGGTGATCAGCACAAACAGCATCTGCCCCCCGCCGCTGGTCACCGTGGTGCGCAGCAGCCCGCCCTGGATCACGTTCCGGCCCAATCCGGCAAAGAGCATCATCGCCAGCGCCAGGCTCAAGACCTGCCCGGCAACCAGGAGCAGCGCGGCCAATACGCCGTGGGGTTCGGGGAAGAGCAGCGAGCCCGTCAGCAGCAAACCGCTGAGGACGGCCAGACCAGTTGTTCTCCGACCAGGGCGCGTTGCCCAGGCCGCGACGGCCAGGCCCAGCGCGTTGCCCAACACCACAAGCGCCCCGGCGGCAGGCGTCTCCCAACCGGTCAAGGCAGATACGCGAGCAATGTTCTGGTAGACCAGGAGTTGCAGGAACAGCCATGGACCGAGCGCGAGCAAGGCTAGACTGCGTCCCCAAGTGGCGTCGCTGGCGGCTTGCATAACGATTTCGGCGCCGCTGGCGCGCAGCGCGACGAACAAACCGATCGCCAGCAGGGCCACAATGGCTACCGGGATGATGCCCGGCTGCCAGGAGAGATCGAGGGTACGCCCCATGACCTGGAT
>CBDURC010000063.1:0-13942 GCA_965369635.1 uncultured Anaerolineales bacterium
GCTGCGGTTGTAGTAATCCCATACATCGATCTGCCCAGGCGCGTTGAGCAACACACAGTCATCCGCCGCTGCTACGGCGGCCACGTACTGCGCCATGCTGCGGTAGTCGTCGCGAGCACAGTCGGGGTCCAGGTAGTAGCTGTGCAAAGCGTGCGTTGTGGGGATGAGGAGCAAGATGCAGGATGCAAGGGGCAAGATGCGGGATGCGAGATGCGAGATGCGAGAAACGATTTGCGATTTGCGATTTGCGATCTGCAGATTGGCCACCCCTCGTGCGAGCAGCAGGCAGAAGGGCGGGCTGGCCACAAGCAGAAACTTGAGATAGGCTTCCTTGAACAGCCCCAGAGTCAGCATCATCAGCACCGGCAGCACCAGCCAGGTCACGGGAATGAGCCAGACGAGCCAGCGCGGCAATGCCACTGATCTGCTGATCTGCGATTCGCTGATCTGTGATTTGCCGATTTGCTGATTTGCCGATTTGCCCCACCACAGCCCCAGTGCAAGCAACACGCCGAACGGTATCAGCCATAGTCCACTGACCCTCGTCGCGCAGCCCGGGCCTAGGGCCAGCAGCCGCAGCGTGCCCAGCAGCGCCTCACCCCAGCCGAAGGGCGCAGCCACGCCCGGCCAGCTCGTCAGCCGCTGCACGGCGATGGGCAGCCAGGGCAGGAACAGCAGGGCAGCAGCCCCTTGCAGCGCGGCCCAGCGTGCCAGCCGTTTCCAGGGGCGTGCCCGGCGACAGGAAGCGAACCACCAGGCCAGGTAGAGTGTGTTGACCACCAGCAGCAGGATGGGGAAGGAGTAGTGGGTATACAAGCCGGCAGTAGCGAAGAGAGGAATCAGTAGATTGGTAGATTGGTAGATTGGTAGGTTGGTAGATTGGTAGATCGGTAGACTGGCAGATTGGTGGATTGGTCGATTGGGGTGGCGGTTACCAATACCCCTGATCTCCGCTTGGACAAGGCGGATAAGGCCATACATCACCCCTGCTCCACACACCGCCAGCAGCGTATACATGCGCGCTTCCTGGGAGTAGTACACCTGGAAGGGGTTGACGGCGGCGAGGGAGGCGGCCAGCAGCCCAGTCGCCTGGCCGTGCAGCCGCCGGCCGATGAGGTAGGTCAGCCAGACCAGCGCCAACCCCAACGCGGCGGAGAGGGAGCGCAGCGCAATCTCGCTCGTGCCCAAGAGGCCCGTCCAGCCGTGCAGCAGCCAGTAGTATAGGGGCGGGTGGATGTCGTGAGCGGAATCGTGAGCGATCTGCGCCAGCGAGCGACCGGCCAGCGCGGCGCTGTTCCCCTCATCGGCCCAGAGGCTTTGGCCATCGAGGTGATAGGCTCGCAAGCTCAGGGCCAGCAAGAGAATGATGATCAAGAGGACGCGACCAAGGCGATCAGACATCGGAGTGCAGAGTTCAGTCAAACGAGATAGACTACTACTGGCTGTGAATGTACGCTTTCATCGCCTCGTAGACGGGCAGTGGCTGGAAGTCGGGTGTGACCATACGGAAGTACGCTTCCGGCTGGCGGTTGCGTTCCCACGTGTCGTCGGCGCGCTTGAAGTACCAGAAGTTGATCACCCCCATCCAGGGCCACTCCTTCTGCGCCCGCTGATAGGCCAGAATCGCGTAACGGGCCTGTTGCTCCAGCGTGACGCGGCCGTAGCGCGGCTCCACGTCCTCGGGGGCCGCGTTCCAATTCATCTCGCTGATCCAGATGGGTTTGTGGGCGTCGCCGTTCTGCACCATGATGTCTCTGATGAAACGGGGGCGGGAGTAGTTCACCACCCGCGGCTGCATGCGGCGGTCGGTGGGACCGGACCACAGGCCGTAGCCCTGCATGGCCAGGATGTCGAAGTAGCTGGCCGCGCCAGCGTCGTACATCCGCTGCAGGAAAATGAGGTCGTTGAAATCACGCGGCCCCAGGTCGATGTTCGCTGCCAGCGCTCCGCAGATGATGACCACGTCCGGGTCGGTGGCCCTGGCCCGCGTGCTGCCAACCTTCAGCAGTTCCACGTACTCTTCGGGGTTCACCGGCTGCTCGCCCCATTCGGGATAGATGTTGGGCTCGTTCCAGATCTGGTAGAACCTGATCCGCCCGCGGTAGCGGCTGACCACGGCATGCACGAAGTCGCCGAAATCGCCGATGTCGTCCGGTGGTGCGTAGGTGCCGATACCATTCCCCTCAGCGCGCGACCAGGCGGGCGGGTTGCTCAACCGGACGATGAGTTCCAGGTCATACTGCTCGGCCAGGGCGACGATGTGGTCGTACTTCTCCCACGCGGAGCGAACCGGCTCGTGGCGGCGGTCGGCGAAATCTCCCTTGCCGTGGATCTCGATATCTTCCCAGGGGAACTCCTGCCGCAGCCAGTGGAAGCCTGCCTCGGCGATCATGCGCACTTGCTGCTCTCGCTTGGCGGGCTCCACCTCTTGCTCCAGGAAAACGTTCATGCCTAAGGGGTTGACGTCGGCGAAGGCTGTGAGCACGTCGTCGGCAGTATCCACCCGGGGGCGCAGCAGCCCCGCCGCCAGATCGCTCAGTCCCTTGAGCTGCGGGAACATCTCCTCTTCCCCCGTCCAGGCGAAGAGGGAGGCGGAGATGTTCTCCCGCCAGGCAAAAGCGGCCAGCCCGCTCAGGATGAGCAGGCCGGCGAGAAAGACGGCGACAGTCTGTTTGGTTCGCATCTCTCAACACACACAAGTCACAGTCGTAATGCCGCTGCACGTCACGCTGTTGTTGACAGTGTTGCACCGGGAATCAGTTAGTGTCAAAATCTACGACTGCCTTCTGGCACTTCCCCGGACCGGCGGTGCCGTCAGTGTGTACGCGCGGCGACATCTCCGAGATGCGCTTGCCATTGTCATCCACAATCCAGACGTACCAGTCGCCTTCGCGAGCGCTGCCGGCTTGCAGAATATGGGAGTAGAAACCGGGATTCCAGCCCGGGTAGCCCGTGTGAGGCCCAGAAATCACTGGAATGCCTACCACCGGCCCGTCCGGTGCGTACGAAAAGACCACCTGGGCTCCGTTGAACGGCTTGTGGTTCTGGTAGACGGTGCCCTCGAGGGCAGTGATACCCGCGTTGGTCTCGCACCTTTGTAGAAGGGCTTTGTTGTATACGTACAGTGGCTTGGGCGTCGGCGTGGGTGCGGCTGGCGTTGGCGTCGCTGCGGGTCGAGGCGTCGCTGTCGGGGGCGGCGGCGGCGGGATGTTAGCCGCCACCTTCACGATGCGCGCGTCTCCCTCCACCTGTACCAGCCGTCCGACGATCCACGCTTGCTGGTTGCTGACACAGCACACCTGCCACCAGTCGCCGGCCTGGTTCTTGCCCACGATCTCCAGGCGGGTGCCCTTGGTCACTTGACCAGCCAGCGGATAGGCAGTGCCGGGTCCCTTGCGCACATTCACCTTGTCTCCTTGCACGACGGCCACCGGTTTCGGCTTGGGCGTTGGTGTGGGTGGGAGTGGCGTGGGCGTTGGCGGCGCCTCCGGCGTAGGTGTAGGCGGAACCGGTGTAGGGGTCGGCGGGACTGCCGGCGTTGGCGTTGCTGGCAGTGGCGTGGCGGTTGGTAGCACTTCCGGCGTCGGTGTGTTTACCGGCGTCGCGGTGAAGGTCGGTCTCGGCGTGCGGGTAGGGGCGGGCACTGGCGTGGGAGCGCGGGCGATCAGCTCCGTGAGTGCACAGGCCAGGCTGCTGGCCAGAACCAGGCTGGCAATGGCCAGTAGCAGCAAACTCCGTTTTGACATGAACTCGTTTCCTCCGAAGTGATTTGACATAAGCATCCTGCCATCTTTCAGCACCCCACGGGCCGGTAGTACAACTCCCGGCCATCGTGGTGGGGAGCGGATGGGTAGGTACTGGTGGCTATTGTAGCACAAACCTCCCGGCGGACAAAAAAGCAGAGAAGGTTGATCTCACCTGCTCCGTCGGCGGCGCTTGGCTTTGATCTGGCCTCGGTAGCTGGGGGCCAGGATGGCGAACGCAGTACAGCGGGTGATGTCCAGCATGCGGCTGGCCAGGCGCGGGTTGAGTTCCTCAATGGGCTTGGACGTGGTGATGACGGTGGGCAGGCGTGCGGTGTAGCGGTGGTTGAGGAGCTGGAACAGTTTCTCCGTGGCCCAGGGCGTAGCGCTTTCTGTGCCCAGGTCGTCGAGGATGAGCAGGGGAGACCTGCGCACCGCGGCGAACCGCCGGTCGAAGGAAACCTGGCTCTGCGGGCTGAAGGTCGCCCGCAGGTGATCCAGAAGGTCGGGAGCAACGATAAGCATGGGCGTGGGATGCCCCAACTCGATGGATCTATTAGCAATGGCGGCGGCCAGATGGGTCTTGCCACAGCCATACGTGCCCGTGAAGACCAGCCATCCCTGTGGATGCGCGGCGAAGTTCTGGGCCAGTGCCACTGCGTGTTTCAGGTTCTCTCGCTCTCCGGCCGGCAGTTCGTTCGTGCGCAGGTCGAAGCTCCGGAAGGTCTGGTCTTCGTGCAGGGGCAAAGTACTTAGGTCCGACACCGTTTGGTCCGTTCCCGCCAGACGGAAGTCTGGGGCCAGAATCGGCCGCACCGTCACCAGCGATGGATCCCGCAGGCGCGACTGCAGTCGCAGGTCCACGTCCTCTAGACGATAATTGCTGGTGATGACCGTCGGCAACCGGGAATCATAGCGGTGGTTGAGGATCTGGTACAGCTTCTCCTGGGCCCAGGGTGTGCTGCTCTGCGCTCCCAGATCATCGAGGATGAGCAGGGGAGCATCGCGCAGGGCCTGAAATCGCTCATCGAACGTGGTGGGGCTGTCCGGTGCGAACGCAGAGCGGAGGTAGTCGAGCAGATCAGGCACGATGACAAAGAGGGCCGGTTCTCCCTGAGCGATGCGCTCATGGGCTATGGCTGTGGCCAAGTGGGTCTTGCCGCAGCCGAAGCCACCCAGGAACACCAGCCATCCCTGAGGATCGGCGGCGAAGGCCCGCGCCAGATCATAGGCGTGACGCAGGGTGCCTCGCCCGGCCTCTGCCCGTCCCTTGCCTTCTGGCAGGAAGGTGTCGAAGGTCATGTGGGTCAGGTGACGCAGGTTGGTTGCGCCCACCAGGTTGGTGGTGCGTCGTTTCTCTTGCTTGGCCTGCGTGCATCGGCAGGGGACGGCGCGGCCGAAGTTGGGATGGTCGGACGGGACTTGGTAGGTGATGAAGCCCATCCCCCGGCAAAGAGGGCAAAGGCCATCGTCACTTGAACTCCGATCTCCAGGGCTTGAGCCTGGGGCTCCTCGTTTCGAGCCTGCTTGGGCCTCAGTGTTCGATGTACTCGCCATATTTGCCTCTGATGTAGCGATACCGATCCTCTCGATCGCCCGGTCGAGGTGTTCTAGCATCCTTTCCCTCGCTACTCCAACGTTCCAGGATAGCCCGAATGTAGCGCCACCGCCGCACGTTCTGCTCAACGGCGATGCGGAGTGCCTCTTCGATCCAATCGGCAGTGTAGCTTTGCTCCGCCTCTCGCAGTTTCTCGGCGATGAGAGGTGTCAGCGGGCCGATGTTTTGCTCGTAGAGAACGAAGATGTTGGGACGATCGAGCCGCAGACGGACCCGTTCTTGTTTGCTCAGCTCGGGCAGGTCGGACCAGTCGCCCTGGCGAAGCCGTCCCACGATTCCGCGCCCCCGCTCGCTGTTCAGGAAGTACCATTGTTGTGGCTGTCCGTCTCGCTCAACGGTGATGTGCAGCAGGGTACCGCGGGCCACAGCTCGCTCCAGACCGTACCGCAGCGCAGCCGCGCCGGAGCGCTCGGTGGTTTCCAATCCTTCCAGCAGCAAGTCGTCAGCCAGCAGCTCTTCTCGGCGGATGCCCTTGAAGACACCGTTCTTGTGACCCAGCAGCCAGAAGCAGAACAGTGTCACTTTCAGCTCCGCTAGGTCGTCAATGGCTGGCAGCAACTCACTGAAGAAAATGTTGGGAATAGAGATCAAGCGCAACTTGGTTGCGGGGAACCCAGCAAATCCTTTCACAGTTCATCCTTGTTGTAGCTTGCTGGCCTAGGCGCCGGGAAACCCACCGTACTCGTCAATCGGTTCCAGCGGGCGCTTGACCAGATCAGCGAATTTGGTCAGCTCTCTGTGGAAGTACAACTGTATCTTGTTCGTAGGGCCGTGGCGGTGCTTGGCGACGATCACCTCGGCCACGTTTCTGGGGTAGGGTTTGTCCTGTGTCTTGAACTTCTCGTACCATTCGTCTTCGCTATAGTAGGCGTCATCTCGGTAGACAAACATGACTATGTCAGCGTCCTGTTCCAGCGCGCCGCTCTCGCGCAGGTCTGAGAGCTGCGGGTGTTTGTCCTGGCGGTGTTCGACGGCGCGGGAAAGCTGCGATATGGCAATGAGAGGTACCTCCAGTTCCCGTGCCAGTTCCTTCAGCGAGCGGGAGATGGCGGAGATCTCCTGTACCCGGTTCTCGGCGCGGACGCTGCTGCGCATCAACTGCAAATAGTCAATGATGAGCAAGTCGAGAGCTTCCTCTTCATGCATGCGACGGGCCTTGGTGCGCATTTGCAGAGCTGTTATGGCTGGTGTGTCATCGATGAAGATGGGGGTTTCCGAGAGCACGCGACCAGCTTCCAGCAGTCTGGGCCACTCGTTCACATCGAAGTTGCCCATTCGCAAACGCTGAGAGTCGATCCCCGTCTCCGATGCCAGCAGTCGCTGGACCAACTGTTCTGTGGACATCTCCAGGCTGAAGATACCGACGTGCAGGTTGTACTTCTTCGCTGCGTGCAGCGCGATGTTCGTAGCCAGGCTGGACTTTCCCATGCCGGGGCGGCCAGCGATGATAATCAAGTCCGACTTCTGCAAGCCACCCAGAATCGTGTCCAGGTCGGTGAAGCCGGTGGGAATGCCCATCAGCTCACCCTGGTGCTGCTGCAGGTACTCGATGCGGTCAATGACCTCTTTCATCTTGCGCTTGATGGGAATGAGGTCACGCCGGTCGCGCTTCTTGGAGATGCTGAAGATCTCTTGCTCGGCCTTGTCCACAACGTCATCAGCGCTTTCGCCCCCTTCGTAGGCCAGCGCAGCGATGCGGCCTGCGGCGGTGATCAATCTTCGCAGGACCGCAGTGCGCTCCACAATATGGGCGTAGTGCTCCACGTAGATGGCGGTAGGCACAGCGTTGATGAGCGCGGTGATGTGCGCGGCGCCACCCACCTCGTTCAACTGCTCACGCCGTCTCAGCTCATCGCAGAGGGTGACGAAGTCAACCGGCTCGCGGCGTTCGTGCAGGTCCAGCGCGGCCTGATAGATCCAGCCATGCTTCTCGCGGTAGAAGTCTGCGGCTTTCAGTAGGCCAGCCACTTTGATGATGGCATCGGGATCGATGAGCAGTGATCCCAGCACAGCTTCTTCTGCTTCTAGATTGGAGGGAATCATCTTGTCCGGTCGTTCGCTTGCGCTCATCTAGGCATCCTCTTCTGCCCTCTCACCGCAACCATCAAAGCTCAGTTCTTCGATGAATTCTCGGAAGACCTCCAGGGTCTCTTCGTCGGGCTGTTCCTGCTCTTGCTCGCGCATGTCCCTCTCTTTGGTGAGGCCTGCGCGATCCATCACCGAACTGTCCACAAGAATGGGGGCCTTCACACGCACGGCCAGAGCGATGGAGTCGCTGGGGCGAGCGTCCAGTCTCAGCTCTTGTCCTCGCTGATCCAGCACCACACTGGCGAAGAAGGTGTCGTGTCGTAGGGTGTGAATGACCACGTGCGAGACCTTGCCGCCGAGGGCGAGAATGGCCTGTTTGAGCAGGTCATGGGACATGGGACGCGGGCTTTCCATCCCCCTCAATTCCATGGCGATGGCATCAGCCTCGAAGGGCCCAATCCAGATGGGCAGATACCGTTCCTCGCCTGCCTGCTTCAAAACCACCAGCCGCTGTGCCGACATCAGGCTCGCTCGCACGCTCTCAACCGAAACGGGAACCATCATAGTGGTGCGACTCCTTCTGCGCGTCCCGCTGTCCCAGCGGACGGTTCTGCGCGCCTGGGTTTCCGCACAGCAGGGACGCCGCATACTGATCGGATAATCCCATTATACCACAAGAGGGCGGGGGGCACAAAGCCTTGACCATCGAGTCCCCCGCCGATTTGCCTGATTCCCTGCGCCTGTGTATAATACGCGCCAACCTCAGGGGAAGTCTCATGTCCCCATGTACACTCATCCAATGTGAGGAGGCAGTGATGACGAAAACCCGTTGGTTGGTAGTCCCTTTTGTATTTCTCGCTGTCCTGATCGCCTTGGCGAACATGCAGGGGGCGACCACCTTCGCCGACAGCCAGGCCAGGGTACCCAGGGCAGATCCGCCTACTGACTTATGCTGGCGCTTGGGCTTTGATGCCTTGTCCTACCTCGGTAGCATCTACCGCTATCCTGAAATCCGGTCGCTGAAAGCTGGCTTGTACACGGACTGGATCGTGCGCTCGAACCCTGCCCGACCCAATGACATGGACTACGTGCAGACGATACGAGTGCACCAGGAACTGGCGTGTGGCACCAGGCATAACTCGGATCGAGAGGCGTGCCCCTATGCCGAACCCTACAACTACGTGGTCTACACGCCTGCCGGTTTCATCGTCCAGACTGCCGTGGCCAATCCTGGCTCACTGTGGATGATCGGCAATGAGATGGATCGTGTGGACTGGTCTGGTGGGGCCCATGGTGGCCAAGATGAGATGCTGCCGGAAGTGTATGCTGTGGCGTATCATGATCTCTATCATTTGATAAAGGACGCTGACCCTACTGCTCGGGTGGCCATTGGCGGCGTGATCCAGCCTACGCCTCTGCGTCTGCAGTATCTCTCTAGGATGTGGGATGAATATCTGTGGCTCTACGGCGAACCGATGCCCGTGGATGTGTGGAATATCCACAACTTCATAATCAGGGAGGTGTATCCTGGTTATGGAGACGACTGGGGTGCCGGCATCCCGCCAGGGCTGCCGCCCGACTCACCGGATGCCTTCGTGCCTGACGATGATTGCACTCACATAGACATGGATATCTTTGATCAGCAGATCCGGGCCATGCGCCAGTGGATGAAGGATCGAGGGCAGCAGGACAAGCCCCTGATCGTGTCCGAGTACGGTGTGTTGTACGTGCATCCGGTATGCGACGAACAGGAGATGGAGAGCAACGAGGCAGTCCAGGACTTCATGATCAGTACCTTTGATTACTTCTTCAACAGTAAGGACTGTGACATAGGCTATCCCGATGACGAATGTCGTCTGGTGCAGCGTTGGGTGTGGTACAGCCTTGATGACACGGACAAATTCAATCGGCATGGTGCTCTCTTCAACCCCTACGGCAAGTTCATCACCAGCACAGGACAGGTGTACCGGCAGTATTGCCTTGACCATCTGGACGAATTGGCGTATCCTACGCCCACTCCACTGGCTACGAACACGCCGACGCCGACGAACACGCCCACCGTCACACCGACGCCGACGAACACACCGACGCCGACGAGCACGCCGACGCCGACGAACACGCCGATGCTAACCAACACGCCGACGCCGACCAATACGCCGACGGCCACGCCTACCAGCATGCCGACGGCCACGCCAACGGAGACACCAACCCCTGCACCGACGAACACGCCGACAGCGACGCCATCCACGTATCGGTCCTATCTACCACTGCTCTTGCGCGCGCCAAAAGCAGGCCCCTGGGCCGTGTCTGCCCTCAGCGGGGGGACTGAGAGAGTGCCACCAACTCTCGCTGCGAAACGACGTGTGGGCTAGGCTTCCCGGCTCTGCCAAAGCAACGGGGGGAAGCCTGCCCCACTTCTGTGCCAGTGACCTGAAGTCGTCTGGTGGCATCCACAATAGCGCACGGTCTGCCGTACGGTTTTGACAAAATCCTGCACAGGGGCTATACTGTTTCAGGTGGCGTTGATGTATGGAGTGAAGCAGTCCCTGCTTCTCTGCGCGCGAACAACGCATGAAATGTGGTCATCAAGTATCCCCAGTGGTCTAAGCGTTCGTGCCCCGATCACCACGTCCGTTGGCCAATCGGATGGGCGCTTGTGGGAAGAGCAGCATCTTCTTCAGAGGCGGTTTCGAAGATTGCGGGTGGTGCAGCAGGAGCATGAACGCTTCTCGTTATGTTGCGCTGGGTGATCTTGCCGTGGTTTCGTTGGCCCAAGGCTTCTAGTCAGGCTGACATCAGATGTAGGGAGTGCGTGTCAGAGGCAAGCCTGTAGGCATTGGCAGTCGGGCATGGGCCGAAAACGGACTATCTGTTGCAGCCTACGCTCCGGGCGGTTCTGCATAGGACGACAGGCTCTTCAACGTGACTTTGTCTTGGATCCGGACAAAACCACCTTACTGTGCTACCAAGGGGTGCCCTTGCCGTGCCTTGGGCAGTCCAATCCTGTCCCGCCTGGTCAGGAATGCCCCCTTGGAACGAGTAGGAGAGCCCTGTTGTGCGTGATGCTGGGGTCCTGGCGTCGAATGAGCCGGGAGGGCGGAGCGCGGCTAGCAGACGTGCAGGGGAGGAGTAGTCTCGGCAGGTGGGTCAGAACCTGCTGTGGCGATCGTAGTGAACGCAAACGGGCGTGGCCGGAGGGGGTGTGCAGTTGTCTCCAATGGCCTTCTTCCTGTATGCTAAAAGGATGGACGAATAGTGATGGACCAGTGGCCGGATAGCAGAGGGTTCTGGAAAGGTAAGCGGGTCGTCGTCACGGGCGGTGCTGGCTTCTTGGGCACCTTCGTGGTGGAGAAGCTTCGCCAACGCGGCGGGGCCGAGATCGTTGTGCCGCGCAGCGAGGAGTACGATCTGCGGCATCTGGATGCCATTCGCCGCATGCTCGCCGATGCTCGACCAGATATCGTGATTCACCTGGCTGCTCGAGTGGGCGGCATCGGAGCGAATCTGATGCGCCCAGCCGAGTTCTTCTACGACAACCTGATGATGAGTGTGCCTCTCCTCCACGAGTCCTGGCAGTTCGGCGTGGAGAAGTTCGTTGCGCTGGGCACAGTGTGTGCCTATCCCAAGTTCACGCCGGTACCCTTCAAGGAAGATGACCTGTGGAAAGGGTACCCGGAAGAAACCAATGCGCCCTACGGTTTGGCCAAGAAGATGCTGTTGGTGCAGAGTCAAGCCTATCGGCAGCAGTACGAGTTCAACTCGATTTTCCTGCTGCCAGTGAATATGTATGGCCCAGGCGACAACTTTGATCTAGAGAGCTCCCACGTGATTCCCGCTTTGATCCGCAAGTGCTTGGAAGCGAAGGAACGAGGAGATGATGAAGTCGTCGTCTGGGGCACGGGAAAGCCGACACGGGAGTTCCTGTACGTTGAAGACGCAGCCGAAGGTATTCTGCTGGCTGCGGAGCGGTACAACGAGAGCGAGCCGGTGAACCTGGGCTCAGGGATGGAGGTCAGCATTGACGACCTGGTGCACCTGATCGTCCGGCTCACGGGGTTTCGGGGCAGCATCGTGTGGGATACGAGCAGGCCTGATGGTCAGCCCCGGCGCTGTCTGGATCCCAGCAGAGCAGAACGGTTCTTTGGGTTCATAGCGAGCACACAGTTTGAGGAAGGGCTGCGCCGAACGATTGAATGGTACAGACAGAATCGTGCCACGTGGGTGGGTGGGGAGTGAGACGGTGACAGCAGCGCAGCAAGAAGCGCTTATGCAGCAGATGGCATCTGTGGTTGATGACATGTCCAGTGAAGCGCCTGTGATCATCATCCGCCCTTCGCGGGGTTGGGTATCATTGGATCTGCGCGAGGTGTGGGAGTACCGTGAGTTGCTCTACTTCCTGGTCTGGCGTAACATCAGGGTTCGGTATAAGCAGACTGTGCTGGGAGCTACTTGGGCGGTGCTGCAGCCCTTCCTCACAATGGTTGTGTTCAGCGTGTTCTTTGGCCGCTTGGCGAACATCGCATCTGATGGTTTCCCCTACCCGGTTTTCAGTTACGCTGCTCTGTTGCCCTGGCAGCTCTTCGCCCGTGCTGTCGCCGATTGTAGCAACAGCTTGGTGGCCAACCAGCGCCTGATTACCAAGGTGTACTTCCCGCGGCTGGTCATTCCCATATCGGCTGTGCTGGGCGGCTTGGTTGACTTCGGCATTGCTTTCCTTGTCCTGCTGGGTATGCTGTTTTACTATCGCGATCGTGTTGTGATCACTGCCGCTGTCTGGACCTTGCCGCTGTTCATCCTACTGACTATGGCGACTGCACTGGCTGTGGGTTTGTGGCTATCGGCACTGAACGTGCAGTACCGGGACGTGCGCCACATGGTGCCGTTTATCATTCAGCTCTGGTTTTATGCCACACCCATTGTCTACTCAAGTAGCCTGGTGCCGGAGGGATTCCGTGCCCTGTATGGCTTGAACCCGATGGTTGGCGTGGTGGAAGGGTTCCGCTGGGCTCTGCTGGGCAGTCAAGCATGGGGAACCAGGACGCTGGTAATCGTTTCGACACTGGCAGTTGCTGTGCTTCTTCTCGGGGGCCTGCTGTACTTCCGGCGCACGGAGAGGATCTTTGCTGATGTGGTGTGAGCCATGAGCGACACTGCACTTCACGTTGCGCAGCTAGGCAAACAGTACCGAATAGGGGACAGGCTGGATCGCTACAAGACCTTGCGAGATGTCGTGTCTGATGCAGCGTCCGCTCCTTTGCGGAGACTGCGCTCAGCATTCTCTCGAGATTCCAGCGGCCAGACTGGACAAGGCGATGGCAACGGCTTCATCTGGGCTCTGAGGGATGTGTCCTTTGATGTCGAGCAGGGCGAAGTGGTCGGCATCATTGGCCGCAACGGGGCGGGCAAGAGCACGCTGCTCAAGATCCTTTCCCGCATTACCGAGCCGACGGAGGGCTATGCCGCGATCCGGGGCCGGGTGGGTTCTCTGTTGGAGGTGGGAACAGGCTTCCATCTCGAACTCACGGGGCGGGAGAACATCTACCTGAACGGCGCTATCCTAGGCATGAAGAAGGCGGAGATTGAGGCCAAGTTCGACAAGATCGTGGACTTCTCTGGGGTGGAGAGATTCATTGACACTCCGGTGAAACGCTACTCCAGCGGCATGTACGTGCGGTTGGCGTTTGCGGTGGCGGCCCATCTGGAGCCGGAGATCCTGCTGGTGGATGAGGTGCTGGCGGTGGGAGATGCTTCTTTCCAGAAGAAGTGCTTGAACAAGATGCAGGATGTGGGCCAGGAGGGGCGTACTGTGCTCTTTGTCTCTCACAATATGCGCGCCATTACCCGCCTTTGCTCGCGAACGATCTTGTTGGATGAGGGTCGGATCCAGAAGGATGGTCCTTCTCATCAAGTGGTTGGTGCGTATCTGCAATCTGATCTCGGCACAACGGCAGCACGCCAGTGGCCGGATCTGAGTGAGGCGCCAGGAAACGGCGTCGTGCGTTTATGCGCCGTGCGTGTACGCACAGAAGATGGTCAGACCACGGACGCGGTGGACATCCGGCGCCCGGTGGGGATCGAGATGGAATATGAGGTGCTCACACCCGGTCATGTGCTCGTGCCAAACTACCACTTGTTCAACGAGGAAGGCATCAACGTATTCGTTACTGCTGATTGTGATCCCTCCTGGCGACGAAAACCGCGGCCTGTTGGCCGCTATGTGAGCACAGCATGGATCCCAGGCAACTTCCTTTCAGAGGGCACTCTGGTCGTGGCTGCGGATATCCACACGCATGATCCGGTCGTTCGCCATTTTCACGAGCGCGACGTGGTTGCCTTCCAGGTGATTGACAGCCTCGATGGCGACTCGGCACGAGGAGATTATGCTGGGTCAATGCCGGGTGCCGTCAGACCGCTTCTCGAATGGAGAACCCAATTCAACTCCAAGGAGACATCACTGTGAAGGTCGTTATTCTCGCTGGCGGGTTGGGCACACGCCTTGCCGAAGAAACCGTAGTCCGGCCCAAGCCGATGGTCGAGGTCGGTGGGCGGCCTC
>CBDURC010000064.1:0-13929 GCA_965369635.1 uncultured Anaerolineales bacterium
CGCTCATCAGTGCTCCGGTTTGCCTTCCGATTTCGCGTTGATACAACTCTTCGCCGCGTTATTGCCAAGTTGACGCTGTCTTCGAGGCTGATCTTGCCCTGGCATTGCCTGAAGATCGGCCCAAGTCGAACTGATTCGGGCCGAGAAGTTGACAATAACCCACGCCTGTAAGGGTAACAAGTTGGTGCGGCTCAGCAGAATGGTCATATTTAGAATTGCTGCGGGAGCGTTACATGTTTGGGACGTGCTAAGCCGCCCCTGGAGCAATCATATCCAAGCGTAGCAACGACTTCAGTCGCTTCTGCAGCGCCAGAACTACTGAAGTCGTTGCTACGTGTCCCCAACGCGAAACGCTCTCCCGTGTCCTATTGGGCATGCGCAGCAGAAGCCCCGGACAGCTTGAGGGGTGTCGCCGCAATTCATTTTCCTTATCGCCTGCACAGCCAATCGCTGTGAAGTCCCTGACTTATCGCAGCAGTTACGCCAATCGACAAGTTGATTGTGGGCAGCATGGTGGGGAGTACTGGCGTTCCCGCTCACCATTGCTTTCATGGAGGAGCTAACATATCGAGGCTACTCGCTGCCCCGCCTTGAGGCGTTGACGGGACGCTCCTGGCTGGCGTTGCTGATCATGACTCTGGGCTTCATGCTGCAGCACGTGGCGCTCCCTCTGGTAGATTGGCGGTACTCCATCACTCCTGCCTGTCGCACTCGGGATCGGCCAGAGGGTGCTATCCGAGGCACTCCAGCGGTTGCTGCCTGTGCCATGATGATCTCACTTGCCTGGTGAGCAGAAGCAATACCTTCCCGCTCCATCGTCGAGTTGGAAGCGCAGCCCGCCGAAGCCGAGGCCGTGGTCGTGGACCCACGCAACCCCGCCTGGATCGCCCGCTATGGCACCGAAGCCGGCAGCAGATTCCTCGCACCCCGCCGCGGCGACGAGGGAGAAGAGAGCAGACGTGCTGCCGAAGTGTTCGGGCGAATAGTGAGGGAGGACCAAGAGACCGGGGCGGGCTACATGCTCGCCCCGGTTCATCGCGGAGGTCCACTGCACACAAGGTGCCGTGCAGTAACCTACGGCCTGTCGTGGTAGCCGATGGCCTTTTCGATCAGTTCCTCGTCGGTCTTGGGCATGGCCATGCCACCTTCCACGTGGCAACTCCGGCAGGCGAAGTTCAACCCGAGCTGCGACAGCGCCACCGAGCCATCCTCCGTGAACTGCCCGATCTGCTCTGCGTCAATAGCCATCAAGTGGGTGCGGATATCGCCGGTGAACTTCTCGGCGTTCCCCACGGCGCTCTTGGTGACGCGTGCCATGTGGCAGTCAATGCAGTCCGCCACTGCCGGGTGTACCGCGGAATCCTGGTACTTGGCGTTCTGGAAGTGGCAGTTCTCACACTGGGTGCGTGTGGTCTGCTCGCCCGCCTGGCGCAGTTGCACCACACCGACGTGCGGATCGTGGCATACCACGCAGTCCAGGGTGATGTGCTTGCTCTGGAACAGCTCCTCGTACTGCTCGTGGTGCCGGATGAAGCCGCCGCTGGCATTGACCTCCTCAGGCGCGCCGCGCAGATGGCATTCGCCGCACAGTTCCGCGTCGCGGTCAACCTCAGGATGTACGCCACTCGGGTCGGCGACGTGCAGGCTACCCGGGCCGTGGCATCGTTCGCACGTAATGCCCGGCTCGGCCCAAGTGCCGATGAGACCCGGCAGGTCGTCCTGGTGAGCGTCCGGCGGCAAGGCCGAGTAGCCGGTGGTGTGGCAAGTTCCACAGTCATAGACCTTCTGTTCCCCGGGATGGTACGCTGCCCAGCCTGCCTCGTTGCCCACGACGGGATTGGCAAAGTTGTACTGGGTGGTACCGTTCTCATTCCCGGTGATGATGAAGCCATCCTTGTCTATGAAGCGAGCCTTCCAGTTGTAACCGCCGATGACATATAGTATGTCATCCCAGGTGTAGCCTTCCGGTGGCTCCGGAACCTCCGTAAAGGGGTAATCCGGCGGATTGCCGTCCACGACCGGGTTTAACTTCCAGGGGTGGCCGGACTTCATGAAAACCTCATAGGTGTCGGAGTGACAGGTGCCGCAGGTTACACTGCCGACGTACTCGGCCCCGGCTGATGCGGCGGCAACAGCTTCGCCGGCCGGGCCCTGTGTTCCTGCTGGCCCTGCTGGACCCGCCTTTCCTGCAGGTCCCGCTGGCCCCTCCGGCCCCGCTGGTCCTGCCGGTCCTGCTGCTCCCGCCGGTCCTGGCGGCCCCTCCGGCCCCTGGGGACCGGGTTGAGCAGCACAGGCCGTCAAGGCGATGACAGCTAGCAGGCCTACTGCCAGCAGTATACAGCGCATGCGTTTGGTTGTCATCATGCTCTAACTCCTTTCCAGCTTGTGGGTGCGACGAAACGATTCGGTAGTCTTTACGTCGTGATGCTAGGTGATTTGGCCATACACGAACTCCTTTCCGGAGGTGTGCGGATACCCGCAGGCATTCTCCGATTCCGGAAGCAGACCTTGAGGCATGCACGCGGTCTCCTCCCTCGCCCGATAAGTTGAGTGCTCTACCTTATTGTGCCACAGTAGTTACGCGGTTTGCTCTCTGAGCATTGGTGGTATAATCATGCTACACGACAGTAGCCTCATTGAGCAGACCAAATGAGCAGACCAAATGCGAGGAGACCAAATGCCATGACGTCCAGACTATACCCCTCCAAACGGTTCACATACCGTCAAGTAGCTCAGGTCTTGCGACCACTGGGCGCGGCCGCGGTAGGCGGTCCGGCATTCTTCGACCTGCTTTGCCTCTACGTCACGGGCCTGGTCCTGCTGGACAAGCGCCAGAATGCCACTCGGATCCTCGTTTCTTGCCTGGCCGCTGTCACGATGCATTGAACCGGCTGCTGCGAGTGATGTTTGTCTCCACTCGCGTTGTGATGGCCTTGCTGGTCGCACTGGCGCAGAGCTATGGCTTGGCTGGCTATCTGTGCTTGGACGATGTCGTGGTCGCCAAGCGATTCTCCAAGAAGTGTCCGTGGACGGCGTGGACTTGGTCCAATGGCGAGAAGCACCAGGTCAACCGTCTGCACATCGTCCTCTTGTTATGGTGTCTGGGGCCAGTGAAGATTCCTGTCGCTTTTCGCCTGCAGCAGCCTCGTGCCAAATGTCGCCCCCAACCGTACCGCACCAAGCTACAATTAGCTCAACAAATGATCAGCGAGATGCTGATGCTTGGCTTGCCCCTTGACTACCTGGTCTTCGACAGTTGGTACAATGTGCGCTGGTTCACCCGTTGGCTGAACAATTGTGGTATCATCTGGCAAAGCACCTTGAAGAAGAATGCCCGCGTCGTCTGCCGGAAGCGCAAAATCAGGGTGGACAAGTTGGCCCCGACGCTGAAACTGAAGTGGCGTGCCCACCTGGGCGTGCGCACTGCGGTGTTGAACGTCTATCTGCTAGAGTATGGCTCCCTCCGCCCAGTGGTGACCAGGTACGGTCACGGGCGGTGGAGCTATATCGTCACCAATGCTCTGGCAGCAGACTTGACCACCATCGTGTTGCGCAAGCGCAGTCGTTGGGATACTGAGACGATCTTCAGGGACAGCAAACAATTCGCGGCTTTCGCGGCCTGTCAGTGTCGCGTGCCTCAGGCCATGGTGCGGCACGTTGCCTTCGTGTTGCTGACTTATGTGGTGCTGAATCAACTCAAACTCGACTCATCAGAAACGGTGGGTGAGGTGAAAGAGCGATTGCAGCTTCACGTAGCTAGCGGGAACGCCTCACCTCCAATCCCTCTGAAAGCGCGTGTCGCGTGAGTTGCCACCAGGAACAGCGCAACTGCTGTTATCGGTTTGAAGCGGAGCTTCGGTAGACGCTTACGGGGAAACTACCCCGTCACGCTTCTTCCTCCTGTCTGCGCCGTCAACCAGGCCGTGGGTACCTCATCACCTGCCCCCGGCTGATCGTGCTGCTGAGGGGTCAGGGTAACGGTGGAGGCGGAGCTCATGGCAACGCTTGGTGACAGAGCTGGCAGAGCTCGTTAGTGCGGCCCTCGTGGCCGGCCGGGGCAGGCTTGACCTTGCTGTCCACGGCATGGCACATCAGGCAATTGTCCCGGCCTTCCAGACCATGAGCAATGGCTGGCGACGGTCCTCCTCCCTCGTGGCAGGTGCTGCAAGTCTCCTGGGGTCGGCCCTTGTGGTCGGCCGGCCGGGGCACCAGGCCGCCCTCATCGTGGCAGCTTAGGCAGAGCAGGTTGCCAGCCAGGGGATGGGCCATGGGCGACGCGGCCCTCACCAGCGGCGCGGCGGATTCGGCCCAGCCGACCGTTTGGTGGCAGATCTCGCAGTCAGTGCCGAAGTGAGGCTCGGTGGGCGGTTGGTGGCAGCTGGCGCAGACGTAGGCCGGCTTCCTGACCGTGCCGTGACACTGATAGCAGAGCGCCTCGGCGTGTTTGCCCTCCAACTGGATGGGATGAGGCTCCGCAGCATCCAGGTTGACTTCCGGCCAAGCCTGGCCGTGGCAGGCGGAATTGGCGCAGAAAGAGCTATCGTCGGTGCCGAAGCCGATGGGTCCGTGGCAAGCAGTGCAAGATTCATCGGCCTGGAAGCGATGGTCGGCGATGAAGTTCGCCGCCAGGTGTGTGTCAGGCTCGCGGATACTGGTGGTCTCTATGCGCACCGCGCTTCCGCCGAGCTTCACCGTCTCGGGGATGGAGTGACAGATGTTACAGTCCAGCCGGATGGACTCGCCCTCATGGCTGAAGTGTTTCCCATCGTGGCAGCGGAAACAGCCAGGGGCATCGCTGTGGCCGATGTTGTTCGGATAGGTCTGCCAGCTCACCTTCATGTCAGGGAAGAAAGACAGGTCGCTGATCTCGCGGACAACGGCCAGGGCTGCCTGGATGTCTGCCTTGCGGTTGGCATACAGGTCGGGATACTCGTTCTGATAGAAGTTCTCGATTCCCTCAATGGCGCCAGCCACAACCTCTTCGGCATCGTGCGGCAAAGCGACCCATACCTGGGAGGCCTGTTGCTTGAAGAAGGGCAGGTCCCGCGCGATACGTCCCAGGGCTATGGCTTCATCTAGGCGACGTTCGGGCGAGGGAAAGACGTGGGTGGCCCGGTTGTGGCAGTCCATGCAGTCCATCTTCCGCCGTGGCAGCTGAGCCAATTCGATCGCACTCTGAGGGGCGTCAACGGCCACGTACTCCACCATCTTGCCATTCAATTCTACCCCTACCCAGGGGATCTCCTGGCGGCCCTCGTCGGTAGCGGCGTACCACACCGGGTTCTCGATATGCCAATGGATGCCCCTGCCCCGGCCAAGATGGCTTTCGCCACCCCCGGTCTTCATCACCAGGTAGGTTCGCGTCTCAGTGTTGTCTTCGTCTGGAGCGATATGGACGATCTCCCGCACCCGGTCCTCATAAAACTTCTCCGGCCAATGGCAGGCCTCGCATATCTCGGCAGCTGGCCGCAGCGTCTCCACCGGCGCCGGGATGGGCCGGCCATAGGTGTTCGTCACGGTGAGGTACAGCTCCCGCAGCCCGAAGAGCTTGGCCTTGATTTTGGGAGTCATCCCAGGCCCAATGTGACATTGGGCGCAGTCCACCCGGGCGTGGGGTGAGACCTGGTAGGCGGCTTCTTCCGGGTAGACGGCGTGGCACAGCGTGCAGAAGCCGTTGGACTCGGTGTAGACATCGATCTCATAGGCCGCGCCGATGAGGATCGTCGCCACGCCCAGAGCGGCCATCAGCCCTACCAGAAGCCGACGCCACCTTTTGGACGATTTTATCGTGTTCATCTGGTGCTTGCCAAGTTCCACTGCCAACCATCCTCCTTTCGGGCCAGATCTTTGCTCTGGCCAGCCGCCAACGCGCCGACGGACGACGAGAGAGTCTCAACTCGCCCGTCGGAGAGGGCTGAAGTTACAGCCCCAACTAGACCTGACGCTTGCCCACCCACAGCGCCAAGTCTAGCACAGTCCAGACAACCCAGGTGGGCCCCGTCGTTCATCATGGAGGCGGAGAGCGGGCCAGCCAGCCGCCCCGCTCTCCTTCGGCCATCAAGCCGCCCTGGTGTCCCGCTACTGAAGAGGTCAGTGCGCCATTTCGGGCCGGACCATGCCTGTCATGTCCACGGTCGCCACCGTGCCGACTTTGTTAGATGGGCTCCCTGCAACCCGGCCAGGAAATGATCCGCGCCCGCATCCTCCGGCGGGGAGGCGCACATCAAGAGTGCTCAAGTACCTCTCCCCCTATCCGGCAGGATGATCACAATAAGCTTGCCCTTCTTGTCGCTTGGCACAGCGCTTCCAGATCAAACTCCAAACGCGGTGGGGCCAGCCTGAGCTATTCGTTGATGGCGCGCGGCCGACTTTCGACGATCCTGGGGTCTGGATAGTCTGGGCCGCCACACTCCGGTATATAGCAAGTGGCGTTAAGGAAGTAACAACATCTGTGACAGCCAGGGCAAATCTTCGGCGGCTCCTCGGCGTGGAGCAAATAGCCACATCCCGAACATGCCCACCATTGTTTCTGCTCAGACATGGTTCCTCCGTTAAGCTGTGCGTCTACTTGGCTCTCTTCATCGCAAAACTCGAATAACAAAAAATGCCTTCGCCGTGAGACACAGATCTCACATGGAAGGCATTCGTGACCCTGTCGGTGAAGATGCCACCCATGAGCATCTTCACAGATATTCTGCTATCGTTTAGGGTAGCTTTCTTCCTCACTCGGGGCTGGAAGATGCCACCCATACGCTATTTCAGATTATACAGCCCAACAAGGGACTTGTCAAGTTTGGAATGTCACAAACTTAGCCGCATGGATGAAACAATCACTTCCAGATTGCATTCAAAACTGACCTTGACGTCTTCAAGCTGTTATTCTTCTACGACTCTCTGAAAAGCTTGAAACGCTTCGATAATGGAGCGTGCCAAGTCCCCCAGCTTCATATTCCGATTGCGAGCCTGCCGCTGCATCTGCTTGAAAGCCTCGGGTTCGGACAGTTGCAGGGAATTCATCACCATCCACTTAGCCCGCTCCACCAGCTTACGGGTTTCCAACGCTTTCTGCAAATCTTCCACCTTCGACCGCGTTCGCTTGTAGAGAGACGCCCTGTCGATGGCGAGGCCAATTTGGTCGCCGATAGCGGCGAACAACTGCATGTCTCCAGGATTCGGCCGATAAGCGCCATGGGGATAGAAGAACATCACCCCCAACACACTGTTTTTCGACTTCAGCGGCACGACGACGTGAGTATGAGGTTCCGGATATCCGACCCGAGTGTGCCTGGCATCCTGGCGGCAGTCCCCGGAAAACAGTACCTCACCCGTCTGGGCCACAAGGCCGCATAGGCACTCGCCCACTTGGATTCTACTTTCCTGTCGGACCCACTCCTCGGACAGCCCGCGATGAGCCCTGAGATGCAGTTCCTGAGTACCTGCATCTAACAGGAAAATCCCGGCTCTCGGTTTCAGTTCCACTACCTCCAATACCTTATCAAAAGCGTTGGCCAAGATTTGATCTAGCTCCAGGGATTCACTTACGGTCCTGGAAACGGCGTTGAGGGCGGACAGCTCTTTGTTACGTTGCAGGAGTTGCCTCTTGGCTTCGTCTAACCCATCCTTGAGCTCTAACAGTTCCATGCACTTTTCCTGCAACTGGGCAGCGTAGCTTTTTAGATCCAGCTCCTCCTCAGGTATGGAAGAGAGGCGAGGCAGATCACCGTCAAGGAATACTCTGTGAGGGACAAACATGCGTTCAGAATGTCTCCCCCTTACCTTGACCGGATTGATGAAGATGTCCCCTCCCCTGGCAGACAGATCCAAGAACACCTGGGCGCAATCCTTGATGGCCGCTATCGTTTCCTTGGGGTGTTCCTCCTTCAAGAGCGGCCAATAGGCAATCGCCTCCAGTTGGTACAAAAGGGAGCACGTTTCCACAAAGAAGGTTTTGAGCAATCCCTCGCTACCCAGTACAGACCTCATTCCCCTCAAGCTATCAAAGACATAATAGACATGCTTCCCCTTCCACCGCAGATACTCTTCAAACTCCTGGGCGAAGGCTTGTGGATCTCGGCAACATTTGATCACGTCGAAGGTGTCTTCGTCGGACAATCCCCGCAGCGAGCCCTCCAGCAAACCGTCAACTCTGACGTAAACCAGTTTGTTGGGCACTCTTCGAGAATGATGGAGCAAGGCTTTGACGAAGGGCCCGTACTGCTCGAGGGTGGGGAGATGGAAAACGATGCTATCCCCTGGCCTGACCTCCTGCAAGAGGTCATCCAAGGTCTCGATTCCCGTGGAGAAGTTGCGATTGCTCATGTCTTGGCTCCTTGATGATTCTTGCCGACGAAATGCTCTGGTAGGGCATCGTCCCACAATACGGCCTGCGACGAGTAGGCAAGCATATCATGGTTTTGCTGTTCTGTCAACTGTTCCACGTACAATGCCAAGTGCGTCGGTTTTGGTACTTATGTTTAGCCAACTGCTTGTTCTGACTCAGTTTTGGCCGCGAAAACTGGCAAGAGTTTGGCTCCAGTCGGCCTGTCAGAGGTCGGTTTCGCTAGAATCGACGCTCCTGCGTACAATGCAAGAGTGTCGGTTTTAGCCGTAGAGCCGTCCTGCCAGGCTGCCAAGGGCTGCAAAACGGTGCGAAAAGTGGCCCCAAGTACCTCACTCCCCCACCCTGAACTCCACGTTCTCATATCTGTGGAGCCTCGCCGCCCGGCGTGCTCGCTCAACCATTTCCTGCATCATGTCCACACCGATGACGTATCCGCTCCTTCCCACCCTTTGCGCGGCAAGGAAGACGTCCAGCCCTCCGCCGGAGCCAAGGTCCAGGGCCGTTTCGCCCTCTCTCAACCCCCCGAGAGCCGTGGGATTTCCGCATCCCAGGCCCATCACTGCGGACGATGGGATGCTTTCGATCTCTGCGCGGGAATACCCGATGACCATGGCTGCTCAATGGGATCTGCTGCGCATGAGCAACTGGGGCAACAGGCTTCGTCGCTGGAGGAGATCTCGCCGTAGCGATCCCTCACGATTTTCTTGATCTCTCTCCGGTGGGCCAATATCTCCTTCCTCTCCCTACAATCGCTGGCGGAAGATGAGCCTTGCCGAGTTGAGCACGACGGCGATGGAGCCGATGCTGTGCAGAAGCGCCGCTCCGACGGGATGAACGACGCCTGTGCCGGCAAGCAGGACACCCAGAGCGTTGAGGAACACAGCGAAGACGAGGATGTCTTGCTTCACGGTGGGCAGCACGCTGTGGCCAAGAGCGATGGCCTCGGCCACCTTCTTCAGATCGTCGTTCATCAGAGCGATGTCGGCTGTCTCCATGGCCACGTCGGCCCTGGCTGCGCCCATGGCGATGCCCACTGTCGCCTCGGTCAGCGCTGGCGCGTCATTGATGCCGTCCCCGACCATGGCCACCCGCTCACCGGCGGCGCCCCGCCGATGTACCAGGGCGGCCTTATCCTCCGGCAGCAGCCCAGCCCACACTTAGTCTATGCCAGACTGACGGGCGATCTCGGCCGCCACCTGCGGGTTGTCGCCAGTCAGCATAGCCACCTGCACGCCCAGAGTCTTCAGCCGGGCCGCTGACCAACATCGCCATCGCCATTCTGCTCATCCTGATCTGCCTGCCCCTGGGGATCAATCCACGATGGGGGTGGAGGAACTCTTGCAGGTGCTGGGCACGGTGAGCTGGCACGGGCTGGTCGCCTACCTGGTGTCGGCCAATCTCGTCTCACCTCACCGGTGGGAGCGGTTTGCAGCCACGACCGTCGCGGATGCAAGCGCTCCCCTATCGTCACGTCTCATTGCTGGGCAACGCGTCTTGCTCAGTCATGCTCAGTCATGTCCGCGAAGGCCCCATGCCAGGTGTGATACCACACCTGACCGCTATAACCATCGACGCTGAGCATGGCGGTCACCTGGCCATCGGTCAGGACGTGCAGAGTGTAGTAGCCGAAGAAGGCGTCGGCCTCTTCATCTCTCAACCAGAATTGACGCCCCAGTTTCACTTTACACCTCCTCGCACTTCATGCCCCATTCTACCACGGTGCCCGCCCAGCGACAAGAGGTACTTGGCCCGTTTCCACCCCCCCCATTCGGCGGGTATGAGAAGGGGTTCCCTGCCGGACGTCCGTCGGCAGAGAACCCCACTGGTCCAAGGCGGGCTTGTCTATGGCTGCACGTCGGCGGTGATGCGCACCTCGACCCATGGCTCGGTGGGATCGCTAGTGGCGAACCACACCAGCCGCACCACCTCCCCCCTTGTGTCGTGGAAGTCAGGGTCGAAGGTTACCGTCAGGTCAGCGCGTTGACCCGGCGGGATGAGGCTACTCGACAGCTCTGCTGTGGTGCAACCACACGAGGTCACCAGGTTGCTGATCTCCAGGTCAGCAGTACCGGTGTTCTGCACAGCAAAGATATGCGCTAAGTCCGGCTTCTTGGGACTGCGGCCGAAGTCGTAACTGAGGCTGGGCAACTCCAGCCGGGCCAGTGGTACATCCGACGGTGCTGGCCGTGGCGCGGGCGTCTGCTGTGGGATGAGTGCCATGTCATGATCGCCCAGGAGCGGGCGCCTTGCTTCGGCCAGCGGTAGCAGATCAGACGGGTCCTCACTGCGGGACGGCGTCGGCGGTCGGGCAAAGGCCCCTGACTGCCACAGGTTAAGAACCACCGCAAGTGCGATGAGGATCCCCACTGTCCCCATCACCCACACCAGCGAATCCACCCCGCTCAACGACCGCTGGCGACGTCTGGACTTGCTACTGCTTCGGGACCATCGGGTCACCTTTGCGTTGCGCCCCTTCCTTTGCTTGCCCATTTCTCCTCCTTGTCTCTATACTAACCATATCAGTATGATTGCGCCCACCGCCACCATCCCCAGTCCGGTTGCAAGCCGCACCCACCGTCGGCTCGACTGCTCCGCCAGTCGGATGCGATGCATGACGCGCCGGTTGCCGACACCGGCCAGAATGATTAACAGGGGGAGCACGAAGGCCAAATTGTAGAGCCCCAGGTAGCCCACCCCTTGCCAGTAAGTGGTCTGTGCTGCGAGCAAGCCCACGATGGCTACGTAGATCCCTCCTGAGCAGGGAAAGGTGCATAGCCCCACCAAGAACCCTCCCACTGCCGCTGCCGGGAAGGTGGCCCGCTTCAGCCAGTCCTGTATCGTCACGTGGGCGATGGTAGGAATGCGCAGGTGAACGGGCAACTGGGGGAAGAAGTAGTCCTTCAGGTTGATGAGGCCCAATGCGATGACCAGCCAAGAGCCTATCTTGGCCATCAGGTGATGGTTATTGACGAAGAGGACCGCTCGCATCAGCCCTAGGCCGATGAGGAAGTAGGCCAGGTAGATGGCGGCGATGTAGATCAGGCCCATGGCCCAGATGGAGGCGGAACTGCGCCGGATGGTGAAGAGGAAGGCAATGAAGAAAAGCAACACAGCGAAGGCGCACGGATTGAGCCCGTCGAGGAAGCCGGTGGTGAGCACCAACGGCAGCAGAGCGCGCTCGCTCTCGGTCGCCGAAGCGGGCGCCAGATGGTCACCGTGCTCTTCCACATAAGCCAGGTACTTGCTGATGGGGGCATCAAGAGGGTAGGTCTGGGGCTCGCCCCGGAAGGCCCAGGCGGTGTACTCGGTAGCGCCGCTCATCTTGTCCTGATAGACCAGAATGCGCTTGAAGGCATCCCCCGGGGCGGCCAGCAGATCGGCCACCACCTGCTCCGGAACGTGGCCTTCGAGGATGATGCGGTCACCGACGAAGACTGTGAGGTGGGACTGCAGCCGCGGCGGCACACCCAGTGCATCGCTTCGGGCCAGGAGTTCGCTGCGGTTGGCTGGCTCGTTGATGTAGTCTCTGTAGGTTGGAGCGGAGTGTCCTGTGTCGCGCAGCAGAGGGACGACCGTGTCGTCCACGTAGTGCAGGCAATCGGCACAGGCGCGGTTGTAATAGACCGTGACCGGCATCGGCGCGTCCGCCGCCACGCCGATGGTGTGTACAGCCAGCGCTAAGAACAGCAAGAGCAGGGTAGGGATAGCGCGTTGTATCGTTGACTTCATCTTCATTCCTTCTTCACTCCTTCCTTGTGGGCATGCTTGTCTTTCCTGGGGTCACCTTGACCTGGAAGGCGATGTCCAGCCTGGAGTCCAGCGGGTCGTTGGAGCTAATGGAGATAACCCGACGGATCTCCCCCGTCGCTTCCGGACCATGGGCCATCGGATCAAAGGTGACGGCTAGCGACGCATCCTCGCCCGGGGGCAGAGTTGTTGACCAACTCTCAGCGTTCTCGCTGAGATTGGCGCTAAACACAGGGCTTGTTCCGTGAGCGGTCTCGATCACTGCCGTTGTACAGCCGCACGAGGTCTGAAGCCCAGTGATAGTCAGATCGCTTTGCCCACCATTGCGCACCACGAACGTGGTCCGGACCGACCCACCAGCGATAGGAATCGTCCCCAGGTCCGCCATGAGGGGCTCGACGACCAGCACTGGTCGCTCAGCCGGCAACGTCTCTGCCAATTCGGTTCGCACCTGAGCCGCCAGCCCCTGGTCAAAGTCAGCCCCGGCCCCGTAGGCCTGGAACATGACCCTGTGCACCTGGTTTGTCGAGGCGCCGTAGGCCAGCCCCGCCCCAAGCCCCGCCCCAAGCGGGGCAAGCGGGGCCAGGTGTTGATCGACGAGACCCCGCCGCTCCTCGGCCATACCGCATGTGCAGGAGCCGATGTCCTGCCCACAGCAGGGGCAGACAAAGATCTTGTAGAGCTGGGCCACCTCGACGCTGCTCGCCGTTGGTCCCTCGGAACCGCTCCCCGGTTCGACCACGGTCACGCGAATTACCAAAGTGACTTCGGGGGCATCCGGGTCACTGGAGCGTAGGTACACCACGCGCATGAACTCGCCTGTGGCTCCCTCGTGCGTCCGGGGATCGTAAGTCACCGTCAGATCCGTCGTCTGGCCTGCGGCCAGGCGTTGGCTGTCGATTTCAGCCATGGTGCAGCCACACGAGGTGCTCACGCCGGTGATCTCCAGCCATCCCTGGCCCACGTTGCGCACCTGGAATACCTGGCTCACCGGTTCGGTGTTTGGGATGGTCCCGAAGTCGAACTCGGTTGCGCTCAGCTCGACTTGTCCTGGCGAACTGGCAACTGTCGTACAGCCAGCAGTTGCTGCCAGGATCAGGATCAACAGGCCGGTCAGCGCTGGCCTCATGAGCGTTCGTTTCCCTTCAATCGCATCTCCTTCTTCACTTCGCTTCCGTTTCATCGCATCTCCTTCTTCAGCACCGTTCCATTCCGGTTCAATCCCGGCAGGCGTTGGAAAGGCGCTGTCGGCGGGCGGTTACTGGCGTGGCCGGTAGGCGTTACCCAATGTCCCCTGTTCGGCCAGATCAATGACCATTTGGAAGGCCTCAAAGGACTGCGCACCCACCAGCGGGTAGCCGTCAACGAAGAAAGTCGGTGTGCCCCGAACACCAAGGCGATCTCCTTCGGCCAGATCCTCGTACACTGCGTCTCCCAATCGTCTGCCATCCAGGCAACTGTCGAATTGACCTTTGTCCAACCCCAACTCCGCCGCGTACTCCTTGAAGTTGGCAACGGGGTCCGAGCTGTTAGCCCATTCGGACTGCCCGCCGAAGAGCTGATCGTGCATCTCCCAGTAGGCTCCTTGCTCCCCGGCACAGCGGGCCGCTTCGTGCGCTTTGGGCGCTTGCGGGTGAATGCTGGTCAGAGGGTAGTCTTTGAAGACGTACCGCACCCGGCCAGTGTCCACGAAGTCGACTTTCAGTCGAGGCCAGGTCTCCAGAAAGTAACGGGCACAGAAAGGACACTGGTAGTCGCTGAACTCGACGATGGTCACCGGAGCGCCTGGATCGCCGAGAACCAGGGCGTCGTCGGCTGGAACGATGGCTGCTGGCGTGGGC
>CBDURC010000065.1:0-13657 GCA_965369635.1 uncultured Anaerolineales bacterium
GTTTCACGAATCACGCATCACGTCAGGAGGAAGTAGCGTGGATTCGCAACGGGAAATGAATCGTCCTCTAAAGGTCGGTCTCATCACCGACGTGGGCAAGATTGACGACGGCACCTTCAACCAGTATGCCTACGAGGGGATGCAACGCGCCGTGGCCGAGTTCGGCCTGGAGACCTGCTACGTCGAGACAACACACGGCGGGGACTTCCGCCAGAACGTGACCAGGCTCGTCGACGAAGGGTGTGGTCTGATCATTACCGTGGGCTCCATGCTGGGCGAGGTGGTGGAGCGGATGGCTGAGGAGCATCCGAAGGTTCGCTTCGCCACGGTGGACTACAACCCTATCTCCCCTCCCGACAACGTGACGGGGCTGGTTTTCGCCGAAGATCAGGCCGGCTTCCTGGCGGGCGCGCTGGCCGGTCTGATGACCAAGAACAACACCGTGAGCGTCGTGGCCGGGGTGGAAATCCCGCCGGTGATCAAGTTCCGCCGGGGATTCGAAAAGGGAGTCAAGCACGTCAATCCCGGGGCGGAGGTGCTGGGCGTCTACATCGACTCCTTCACCGATCCGGCGCTGGGGCGGGCGGCCGCCGCTTCGCAGATCAAGCAAGGGGCAGACGTCATCTTCGGAGCCGGCGGTCTGACCGGTTCCGGCGGCATCCTGGGCGCGGCCCAACAGGGGGCCTGGGTCATCGGCGTGGATCAGGACGAGTACGTGACCACCTTTGGCCGTGGCAAGGTGGAGGGGGCCGAGCGTGTGCTTGCCAGCGCCGTGAAGCGCGTAGACAATGCAGTCTACAGCATCGTCAAGAGCGCGGCAGAAGATAACTTCGAGAGCGGTACGATGCTCTCTGATGCCGCCAACGACGGCGTGGGCCTGGTTGGCTTCCGTGCAGCAGCCATACCCCAAGTGATTCGGGATCGCCTGATCGAGATCGCGGCCGGCTTGAAGACCGGTACCATCAAGACCGGTATCGGCCCGCAGGGAGAGGACCTGACCCTTGGCGTCTGGGATCGGATCAAAGCGGTACAGTGGTCGGAGATCATCATCCCCCTCCTGGCCATCTTCACCGCATTGCTGGTGGGCGCGCTGTTCATCTGGATCACCAAGATCTATGAGATGTCACTGCTGGAACCGAAGCCTCCGTTTGGAGAGATGGCTACTGAGGGGTTGTCCTTCGTCTGGAAAGCCTATCGGGGCCTATTCGAAGGCGCACTGGGCTCGCCCCGGGCATTGGCAGACACCTTGGTCTACACCACGCCATATATCCTGGCCGGGCTGGCGGTGGCCCTGGGATTCAAGTGCGGCCTGTTTAACATCGGGGCTGAGGGGCAACTCTACATAGGGGCGCTCTGTGCCACGGTGGTCGGCTTCACTGTCAAGGGTCTGCCCATCTACGCCCACCTGCCGCTGGCGATCCTGGCCGGAGTGCTGGGCGGGGCAATCTGGGGGGCGATACCGGGGTTGCTGAAGGCGTGGACCGGGGCTCACGAGGTGATCAACACCATCATGATGAACTACATGGCTGTCAAGACGGTGGACTACCTGGTGAAGAAGGTCATTCGTGACCCCGAGGCCACCTTGGACCGCTCTCCCTTCGTGCTGGAATCAGCCCGCTACCCGCTGCTAACCCCCCAGTACAGCCTGCACGCCGGTTTCATCGTGGCCATTGCCGCCATCTTCTTCGTCTACTGGTTCCTGTACAAGACCACGTGGGGTTTCGAGATCCGCACCGTAGGGGCCAACCCCAGCGCCGCCCGCTACGCCGGCATGAGCGTGGCCCGTAACTTCGTGTTGGCTATGGGGGTATCCGGCGCGCTGGCCGGGCTGGCGGGGGTCGGGATCGTGTTGGGGCGGCCCAGCGAGTACTCGCTGAAGGCGGCCTTCTCCTCCGGCTTCGGCTTCGACTCCATCGCCGTGGCCCTGCTGGCCAAGAGCAACCCTATAGCCATCTTTCCCGCTGCCTTCCTTTGGGGGGCGTTACGTAATGGAGCAGGGCTGATGCAGGTGCGGGCCCCCGGCATCTCCATTGATCTGGTCAGCATAGTGCAGGGGTTGGTGATCATGTTCATCGCCGCCGACGAGATCGTGCGCTGGATCTACCGCATTCGGGTCCGCCGCCAAGCGGAAGTGATCTTCACCAGGGGTTGGGGAGGTTAAGCCATGACAGCAACAACCGTGACTCTTGTCAGGAAGCGCTTCTGGACTCGAAGCCGGGCCTTTGGCACGTTCTACTTGCTCCTGGCAGCGATGCTCCTTTTCCTGGCCATGACCCGCATCGAGCCGGATGCGGTGTCCAAGATGGGCCTGGGCATCATTGGCGAACCGCCGCCTGTGCGGCTTCCCGTCCCCACCCGCCCGGCGCTGATGGTCATCGGCGCGGTTCTCGCTCTGGGCGGCCTACTGTCCTGGGTGCGAGATCTGGGTGAGCGGGGGGCGAGCGTCCTGCTGGGGATCAACTCCTTGCTGCTCATCCTCGCTCTGCTGATAGGCGCGGCAGCCGGCAGGGGGTTGGATCTGGTAGGTATGATCAAGGGCAGCGTGCGGCTGGCCACGCCCATCGCCCTGGGGGCGCTGTGCGGGGTGATGTGCGAGCGAAGCGCAGTGATCAACATCGGCATTGAGGGCATGATGCTCACCGCTGCCTGCCTAGGCATGACCGCCTCCCTGTTCTCGCAGAATACGTGGGTGGGACTGCTGGCAGCAATCCTCAGCGCAGCGTTGATGGCGGCCTTGCACGCGGTCCTCTCCATCCGCTTCCGGGTGGATCAGATCGTCTCCGGCACGGTGATCAACATCCTGGCCGTGGGGATCACCGGCTACGTGCGCAAGGCTTTCCTGTTGAACAACCCCTTCGGCGCGCCCGGGCTGCTTCCATACGTTTTCCGCAACACCCCCCTGTGGGATATCCCCATCCTGGGCACGATCCTCTTCCAATACCAGCCAATGGTCTACGCCATGTTCCTGCTAGTGCCCATTGTCTATTTTCTACTGTTCCACACGCCCTGGGGATTGCGCACCCGTGCCGTGGGGGAGCACCCCAAGGCCGCCGACACGCTGGGGATCAACGTGTTCAAAGTGCGCTACGTCAACGTCATCTTGGGGGGCTGCATCGCTGGCCTGGCCGGGGCCTGGTTCTCGCTGGAGACCGTTGGCAGCTTCGACGATCTGATGACCGGCGGCAAGGGGTTCATCGCCCTGGCGGCCATGATCTTCGGCAACTGGAACCCGATTGGCGCTTCCTTGGGCGCGCTGCTGTTCGGCTTCGCTGACGCGCTGGCGTTCAAGCTGCAGATACTGGAGGTAGGGATACCTTATCAGTTCATCAATATGGCCCCGTACATCCTGACCATGATCGCTCTCGCTGGAGTGATCGGCAAGACGGTCCCGCCGGCAGCGGATGGCCAGCCGTACGTGAAGGAGTAGCAGCGGGAGTGCAGAGTCTCCAACCTTGTTGGATGGTCAGAGATGGTGCATTCTGCAACGCCGTGGTGAAAGATGGGGTTGCGGTGCCGCGTAGCACTGCAACCCCGTTGCTTTTGGTTGACAGAAAGCACATCTGCCAGTATAATCCAGCCATTGCTTCGGGATAGTGCAACTCATCAGAGGGTCAACCTATGCGCAAGAATCCCTTCCGTTTCGTGTTGATGCTGCTGGCGCTGACGTCGGCGCTGGTCGCACGGCTGCTTCTAGAAGGCAAACTGCCGATGCGATGGGTCGTCCGCTGGCCCGTGCTGGCATCATTGGGCCTTGGCTGCGGCCTGCTGCTCGCTGCGCTTGTGGTATTTGGCCTGGCAGTACCGGCCCTGGACGCTGTCGTTCGACGTCCTCAGCGCGAACGCCGCACTACTCCTCGCCAGCCACAACCGGACGCCCGCATCATCCGCCCTGAGTGGGCAAGGCTGGAAATGCGACCCCAGCCCAGCAAGGCCCACCGGACATGGCTGCCCACGCTGCTCCTGCTGGCTGCCGTCTGCTATGTGGCCAGCCTGGCGCTCTGGTACATCCGGGGGGAGACAATCGCCGTGCGATTGTGCTGGCTGGCCAGTATCGTCCTGTTTCTCCTCTCCCAACTTCGCCTGCGTCCTCTGCCATCAACTATCCGCCATCGGCTATCCACCATCATCCATCGGCCATCAGCCGTCGAGTTGGCTCTGCTGGCACTGATCCTCGTCGTCGCCTTCGCCTTGCGCTTCTACCGGGTGGAGGTGCTGCCCTTCGACATGCACGGCGACATGGCCTCTCATGCTTTTCAAGCACGGGAACTCATCTACGGCACGCAGCGCACCCTGTGGAGGGTCGGCTACGGTGAAGTCCCCATGCTCGGCTATGCGCCCATGGCCGTGACGCTGCGTCTCTTCGGTGACAACCTCTTCGGCTTGCGCATGTCCGCAGTGATTGAGGGCACTCTCAGCGTGTTGGGGCTCTACCTGCTAGCTCGAGAGCTGTACGGACGCCGCGTCGCACTGCTCGCCGCCAGCTTCCTGACCATCTCCTATGTGCACATCCACTTCAGCCGCGTCGGCCAATTCATGGACGCTCTGCCCTGGATTGTGTTTGCCCTCTACTTCCTGGTTCGTGGCCTGAAGCGGCGCTGCCATTTCAGCTTCGCTGTCTGCGGCGTGCTTCTTGGCCTGGGCTTGCAGATGTACTATGCCTCGCGCATCCTGCTGGTGCTGGTGCCCCTGTTCGTCGCCTGGCGCTGGCTCGTGGATAGAAAGCAGGCCCGCGCCTGGCTGCCTGGCCTCCTGCTGCTTGTCCTGGGCACCATGCTTGCCTTCGGTCCCATGCTGCTCTACGCCGTCGAGAACCCCGCCGCGCTGGTCGGACGCAGCCGCCTCGTCTCTCTGTTCAACCCTGACGTCATGACCCACCTCAGAGGCAAATACGGGGTCAATTCGGCAGTGAAGGTGCTGCTCGAGCAGGCGAAGCGCTCGCTGCTGACCTTCTACCGCTACGGCGATGCCAGCACACATTTCAGCCTGCCGAAGCCCTTCGTCGCTCCGCTGGTCGCTGCTTTGTTCACGCTCGGTCTCGGCTATGTCATCTTCCGTCCCCGCCGCATGGGACATCTCCTGCTCGCCGCCTGGTTCCTGCTGACGCTCCTGCTGGGGAGCGTCCTGACCAACGACGCCCCCACCTGGCCGCACATCGTGAGCATCCTGCTGCCGTTGGCAATGCTGGCGGCGTTGGCGGTAGACCGACTGTGGGCAGAAGCGGAGGGGGTGTTCGGCCGGGGAGGCAGTGTCGTCTTCAGCTTGCTAACCGTCACGGCCCTGTTGATTGTAGGCGTGTCCAACTGGCGGCTCTACACCGACCACGCCAGCGGCACCGCCCGTCCGCGCACCCGCATCGGGCGCTACCTGGCGGCGCTGCCTGCCGGGACGCAATCATTCATCATTGGGGATCCGTTCTTCAGCCACGACCGAGAGATCCGCTTCCTGGTCGGAGAGCGGCCCGTCGCCGACGTGCGGGAAGAAGCACTGCGAGCAGGTGATCTGCCTACCTTTTCCGAGCCGGCGGTCTTCATCGTCACGCCCAACCACGCCGGCGTGCTGGAGCTGTTGCAACAGGCCTACCCAGGCGGCATGAGCCGTGAGCATCGGGAGCCTACCGATTACCTGGCTTTCTTCAGCTACGAGATCAGGTCGGGGCCATGACGCATGGGCAGGGCCTGATGTAGAGGCAGGTCTGGTGTAGGGGCAGGTCTCAGACCTGCCCCTACTACAGCATCATCCGGAGAGAGATGACTTGATACAAGACGTGCTGAGTTTGCTGTTGACGCTTCTTTCCTTGGCGATGGCATACTGCGCCCAACTGCTGCTCGATGGCAAGCTCCCCACCGAGTGGGTAAGCCGTTGGCCGCGTCCAGTGCAGTTCAACATCGCCTATGGACTCTACGTTGCGGCGATGGTCATCTTTGGCCTGATAGCACTGCCGCCAGTGAGGGCCATCGCCTCGAGGGTCGCAGCACCTGCGCGCCCCAAGCCCAGCCGTGATGAACCGGATGCTCGTATCGTCCGTCCGCTTCAGTGGCCAAAGGCGAAGGGGGAGGAGCGGGCTAGGGGAGTACGCCTGCTGCCCATGGCACGGCTTCTCCTCGTGCTGGCAGCCGTGGGGTTGGGTGTCACCGCTTCGATCATCTTCTGCCGACGCGGCGAGAGCCCCGCAGTGCGTTGGCTTTGGTTGGGCAGTTTGACCTCGCTGTTCGTCTCGCAGATTCCGCTGCGACCACGCCGCTGGAAACCTGCTCTCGGCTACCGCTGGCTGGGCGAGACGCTCCTGGTGCTGCTCGTGGTCGCCGCCGCCTTCCTCGTGCGCTTCTACCTGCTGGAGACCATTCCCCACGATTTTCACGGCGACATGGCCTCTCATGGTCTGGAGGCACGTAAGCTGCTGGCGGGGCAGCAACCTTACATCTTCAGCACTATGTGGGCCGAGATCCCCACCATGGCCTTCATGCCCGCAGCACTGAGCCTTTCGGTGTTTGGCAACAACCTCTTCGGCCTGCGTATGACGTCGGTCATCGGAGGGACGCTGGCGGTGCTGGGGCTGTACCTGCTGACACGGGAGTTGCTCGACGGCCGGGCCGATCGCCGGGCCGTTCGGCAAAGCGCACAGCGAGTGGCATTGCTAGCGGCCGCTTTTCTCGCTATTTCCTACGTGCACAACCACTTCAGCCGCATCGCCGAGTACATGGACCCGTGGCCCTTTGCGCTCTTCAGCCTGTACTTCCTCATGCGGGGCCTGAAACGGCGGGAACGGCTTTCCCTGGTAGCCAGCGGGTTGCTGCTGGCCGCCTGTCTCCAGATGTACTACTCAGCACGCATCGTGCCTATGATCATGGGCCTCTTTCTCGTCTACGCGCTGCTTTTCCGGCGGGACCTGTTGCGGGGCAACTGGGGTGGGCTGGTGCTCTTCGGGCTGGCGCTGCTCCTGAGCCTGGGGCCAATGATCCCCTTCTATGTCCGCCATTCTTTCAACTTCGTCAACCGTAGCCGTTCGGTGTTCCTCTTCCACCCGCCGGTGATGGAGCACCTCATGGGCAAGTACCAGGTGGACACGGTGGGCGCTGTGCTGAAGGAGCAACTCAAGCGCTCGCTGCTTCTGTTCCACCACTCCATTGACAGCAGCACGCAGTTCGGACTGGCCAAACCGATGCTCGATCCTTACACCTCACCGCTGCTCGTGTTGGGGATAGGTGTCGCCCTGCGACGTCTGCGGCAGGAGGGCCACGCGCTGGCCGTTTTCTGGTTGCTGTTATTCCTCCTCTTCGGCAGCATGTTGACCAACAACGCGCCCTTCTGGCCGCGGCTGGTGGGTATCTTGCCGCCGGCGGCGCTGCTGGTCGCCCTGGCCGTGGAGCGGATCTGGGCGTTGATTGAGAAGATGTGGGGCGAAACGGCGTCAGCACTGGTCGCTTTGCTGCTTACCGTGGGGGTGATCTACGTGGGGCTGCACAACTGGCAGTTGTACTACAGCGCGGTGGAGGATACTGCCCGGCCGCGAGCGCGCATTGGCCGCTATCTCTACGGGCTCGATCCTGAGGTCAGCGGTTGCCTGATCAGCGAGCCCTTCTATCTCGGCGTGCGGGAGATTGCCTTCCTAGCCTACCCGCGGGTCACGGTCGATCTGCCGCAGGATGCGCACGGCGCGGCGTTGGACGATTGCCCCGGACCGCACCGCGTCTTCATCCTCACACCCAACCACCTGGACGTGCTGCCTGAGCTGCAAGCTCGCTACCCTGGCGGCGTGACGCAAGAGCATCACGAGGCCAACGGCACGCTGGTCTTCGCCTCCTACCTGCTTGATGGCTGACCTTGTTGCATTGGCCTGACTGTGGTGAGCCACAAAGCCCCGTAAAGCCTGGCCAATTGGCTTCGCAGGGCTTCATTCTTCATGTCACCTCAGCACTTGAACGAGACGTTCGTTGTAGCCGCTCAATGTCATCAAGTTAAGCGTAGTTTAGCCCCTTGTGGGCGTCTTGTGGCGGCAGGAAACGGGCACAAGGCTCTATGCTACACCTTAACTCAATGACATTGAGTAGCCACTGAAGTGGCTCTGCCTGCCTCCAAGGTGACTGAAGTCGTTACTGCAAGCCCTCAATCCACCTGCGACACTGCGCCAGTCTCGATGAAGCGATCGGCACAGCTCCCACAACGCCGAGGCGCGGCGCAAATGTGTCACGCGGCGAAGAGCTCGTTAGGTTGGACCTCATCTCCCCTCTTAGGGAAGAGTGCGGCGCGGCGGCGGTCGAGAGAGCTATCGAGTCTGCACCTCAAACGCGTAGCTGGCTTCCTCTGTCGTTACAGGCGCCAGCGCGCTGACCACCAGCACCGCCCTTCTCCCCCTCCGCCCGAGGCCGTCAACAGATAGCTGACCACATCCATCGTCGCCCACTGACATGCGCCGGACGTCGGCGCTGATCAGACCCTGCTCAATGACCTGCACCAGCCAACGCTGCGGCAAGCGGTTGTTGGTCCGCACCCATCCCTCAGCGATCCACCCTCCCTCGCCCTCCTCGGCATCGTCGAAGTAGCCCAGTTCAGGAATGGTGATGTCGTCCAGGAACCAGCCGGGGTAGTTCACGGCATCGTCGGTGACGTATTCGAAGCGCACCAGCACCTTTTGCCCGGCGTAGGGGGTCAGGTCCATCTGCTCCCTCACCCACGCCGCTGTCTCAGGGTCGCCAGACTTCCCCGTGAGGCCCACGCCGAAAGCATTTCCCACCGGATTGTAGTCGCGGCTGTGCTCGCCCTCCAGGATGTGCCATGTAGCACCCCCGTCGGCAGTCACCTCAACGTAGCCGTAGTCGTAGCCATCCTCAATATCGTACCAGAGCCAGAACTCCAGAGTGGCTTCGCTCAGCGCGCTGAGGTCGAATGCGCGGGTCAGGCGGACGTCGCTGTCATCGGCTCGGTGCGACCACCAGGTGAAGCGGCCGCTGTGAGCGTCCGTGGCTGCCAGCCGCGCCTCCGTAGCGCCGCAGAAGTCGATCACCACGTCACCTCGCCCGGATAGTTCGAAGTAGTCGGCACCGTACTGGCAGACCGTCATCTCCTCGCGAACAGGGTAGCTGCGATAGCGCCCCTCCAGCGCCACCTGTCGGGGATTCTCCCGCAGGTAGCCGTAGCGTCCGTCCTCCAGCGTCAAGCTGTCCAGGTAGTTGGCAATCAACCAGTCGGCGAAGACGTCGTCAAAGCGCTGGTCGTAGCCGGCCGCAGCCAGGGCTTCGTCGAAGCCAGCCGGGCCATCGGCGGGCGAGGCGACCACCGCCTGGGTCAGCTCCTCTCCGAAGCGGTCGAGAAAGTAACTCATGAAGAGGTAGGCGCTGCCGTAGTGGGCGGTGTTCAACTCTGGCTCGTCCGTCCAGGTATTCAGTTGCGTGTCCGGAGTTGCGCTGAACACCCGATCTGCTCCACCGCGGGAGAAGCCATTCAGTTCCATGGCCAGCTCGGAAAGCCCTTCATTGACCCAGGTGTCCTCGTTGCGGTCGTTGGCCCAGTGGATCATGTGCTGGAACTCATGCGCCAGCGTGCCGTCGTAGAAGAAGGTACCTGGCGGGTTGTTGTCCAGGTTGATATAGAACATCTCCCGCTCGTTGGAGAAGGAATTGGCCAGGTTGGAGAACTCGTCGGCAGAGGAGAAGTAGCCGGCCACGTGATCGCCCAGGTTCGTAGCGTTCAGGATGGTCAGGTGCACATCGTTGTCTACGCCGGGCGACCATTCGAAGCCGAAGAAGGATCGGTTCGTGGGATACGTTTGCTCCTCGAAACGCCGCGCCGAGTGCTCCAGGTCTTCCAAATCCACATCCTCTCCCTTCTCCACCCACATGTAGACGTGCGGCAGTTTCACTTGCAGCACAGCCTCAATCTGATGGTGCTCCTCGGTATCCACATTGCCAACCCAGAAGGTTTCCACATCACCCTTCTCATAATACGGGGGGGTGGGATTCACCACCAGGGGGATGTCGTTCACGCCCGGACGCAATCGCTGCGCCAGGTCGCGCATGTCACGGGTGGGCAACACGGCCTGCGCCAGCCGCTCCTCGGTGGTCAGAGTTGACGTAGGGACAAGCGGCCCCTCGCCCGCACGGGGCGTTGGCGTAGGGTCGAACGGCCGTTCGCCTGCATCGGGCGTTGACGTAGGGGTAAACGGCCCCTCGCCCGCGCCGGGCGTTGGCGTCGGCAGCGGGGGACTGAACGGTACAGGGGTAGGGGACGGGGATGCAGTAGGGATGGACGTTGAGTGTGAGAGTGTGGGGGGAGGAGGTGGCGTGGAGGTATCCCATGATAGCGTCGGCGGCTGGCAGGAGACGAGCAGTGTTGCCAACAGACAGGCAGCCGCACAGCAGCATACAGCGACAACACCTGCGACGAGAACGATGATCAGATTGCGGTCAGTGTTTTTCATGGGCATACGCCTGGCAGTGCACAACTCTAGCGCGACAGCAACGCTTCGATCCCCGAAATTCGCCAGTTAGTGGCATCTTGCTCGAAATGCACACGGAAATGGAACGTGCGGTCGTCGCTGGAGAAGAACTCGATGGCCTCCCCCTCTGCCTCCAGATAACCGCCCGTGGCAACTAAGCGGTCCCCCTCGGGCCGCGGCAGCGACCAGCCATGTCCCAGTGCTTCCTCCACTAGTGACTGATCACTCACCCACTGTGCTGCCGCGTCCAGATCTCCTTCCCGTAGCGCAACAATGAAGTGGCTCAGCGCCGTCAGGGGCGTGGGCTGAAGTATCGCCGTCCCCCGTACGTAGGTGTCCCCTTGCCGCTCCCAAATGGAGCTCACCCGTTGCTTGGTGTAGACGCCAACCTCGGCGAAGACCAGAGGAGCGCCCTCGAAATCATCTGGCAGCGGTCCCGTGAGCCGCAGCCGCTCCAACCCCTCGCCAACGAACGCCACCTGCCCTTCCAGACCACTCCAACTTCCCGCTGGTGCATCGTGCCAGCTCCACACCGGCTCCCAGTGGCCGGCCACAGTGGCATTGCCGCTCTCCTCTCCGGAATACAGCCGCAGCAGGTGATAGTGCGCGCTGGCGCGGTTGCTAAGCTGTTCGCTGGCGATGCCCAGTTCTAGCCCTTTCTCGCCACGTACCGCCCGCACCACCTGCGGTGGCGCGTACAGCGCCTCGTAGACCTCGTTGTCGCTCGCCCACCATTGCTGCCACAGCTCGCCATCGCTTGGCCAGAACAAGTAGACCCGTCCTCCCAGTGCGGCCATAGCTACCGGCCCTACCCCGTCGGCGACGAAGATGTACTCCTGACCATCCGCTGCCTGGCGCTGGAGAATCAGGCCGCGGCTTGCTGGAGCGAAGATGGCTCGCAGCGCCTCCGCCGGTTCACCCTCAACACGCCCGGCCCCACTGCTGACATCGGGGATGTCCGGGGCAACCTCGGCCAGTGCCTCCGACAGGATGTCCGCGGCATCACCCACGTAGGCCACCCCGCCGCCGGCGCCTTCAGCCGGCAGAGAGAAGAGCGGCAGCGGTGGCGTCACGCCGCAGCCCACGATGGGTTCATCTTCCACAGGGAAATGCGTGCGCGCATCGGCTCCATGGGCCCAGATCGTGGGATAGGTGGTCACCCCATCCACTTCCACCCAGAGGTAAAGCTTGTTCACCGGATTGCGCGCAGCGCGCACGTCAATGTTGCTGAAATCCCACACAGGGAAGGAAATCGCCCCGCGGCGCACCAGCCGCTTCTCCGCTTCGGTCGCCAGGGGGCGGCCAATGGACTGGTTCCACGCTCCGTACAAGGTAAGCCCCTCCGGCTCCCAGTTCAGGGGCACGCTGCGCCCCGTCCCTTGGTCGAAGAAGGCCGCGGTGACGTTGGCCCAATCCGCCTGCGCCACTGGCTGTTCGCGGCCCAGGCCATCGTGAGGCCAAACGATCTGGATGCGAGCCTGCAGCGCCCTCGGCTCCGTGGTAGCGATGCCTGTGGGGGTATCCTGATGCGGGAAGTAGGTGCGAGGGTCTGCACCGTGCGCCCAGACGCTGGTCGCCGTCTTCACACCATGCACCCGCACCATGAAGTAGAGCTTCGTCTGTGGATCACGGGCGGCAGACACGTCCACATCGTTCAGCTCCCAGAGGGGGAAGGGCCTGCTTTCCACACTGCGCTGCTCGGCGAATTGCAGTCGCTGCGCTGGCTCCGTGTTCACTGCCTGCCACACCTCCACGCGTGGCGTCCAATCACACGGAGGCGGCACCAAGCTGCCCGGCCAGAAGAGCCGCAGGCCAATGTTGGCCTGATCCGCCTCCTCCACAGCCGCGCCGCCATGCGGCCACACTATCTCGATGCGAGCGTCCACCGCCTCCGGCGGTGCGGAAGGCTTTGCCCCATCATCATCATCATCATCATCGTCACGACCCAAAACCCAGAGGCCGGCGGTATCGGTGGCTGCCAGCAGACCGGACGGCTCTCTGGGGTCCGCCGCCAGTGCCAACGCCAGGTTCTCTCCCAACCCAGCGCCGACGTTGAGCCACAGCTTGCCGCCATTGGTGGAGCGATACACCCCACCGCCATCGCGGCTGGCCCAGAGGGTTCCACCCTCCGTCTGCAGCAGCGAAAGGATGTCGCTACTGGTCGGCAGTCCGACGCTCGCGGCCTGCCAGGCTCCGCCCCCGTCGGTGGAACGATACACCCCAGCATCAGCGGCAGCCACGTAGAGTCGCTGCGGGTCGTGTGCATCGAGCTGCACACAGCAGATGGATGTCGTCTCCAGTCCCCTTTCGGCGGTCGTCAGCCGTTCCCAGGTCTGGCCGCCGTCGGTCGAACCGTACAGGCCACCCCGGCCTTCGAAGTAGCTGCTAGCCGCAGCGTAGACCTCACCTCCCGGGGCCACGACTAGACCGCTGACGTTGAGGGATTCCAAGCCGCTCGCCGTCCAGGTGCGCCCGCCATCCGTCGAGCGATAGACGCCATTGCCGTAGGCCCCTGCATAGAGCGTGTCCGGATGAGTGGGATCGAAGGCCACAGCCTGTACATGATGATCATCAAGCGAAACCTCGGCCCACGTCTCGCCGCCATTACGGCTCCACACGAGGCCCACCGAGGTAGCCATGAAGAGATGGTCAGGCCGCTGAGGATGCACGGCCAAGGCTCGCACCTCTCCCCACGGCCCAGTGACCAACGTGCGCCAACTTCGGCCGTCGTCGTCACTGCGCAGCACAGAGACCAACCATACCGAAGCTTCCCCATTTTCCCATTGCAAAGCGCCGTAGACCACGCCCTGCTGCCGCGGTGAACTGGCCAGCACCCGCAGCTTCCCGTTGGGCGGCAGGCCAACGCTCCTGGCCTCCCAGTGCTCTCCTCCATCGCGACTGATATAGAATCCATGTCCCGTGGCAGCAAAGAGCGTTTCCGCCCGATCAGGGTGAGCCAACAGTGCCATTGTCCCAGCAACCTCCCGGGCATCATCCAGCGGCCACCAGTGGTCGCCCCCGTCAGGCGAGCGAAACAGGGCACGGTCCGTAGCCAGCAGAAGGACCGGCGGTTCGCCGGGCAGCAGTGTCAGTGCTCGCGCCCCTCCCGGCACGGGTTGATGGCCTATCTCACGCCAGGTGACACCGCCATCATCACTGCGCAGGATCCGAGTCGAAGCGAGGCCATCGCTTTCCGCGGGGCAAGAGAGGTAGAGCCGGGCAGCG
>CBDURC010000066.1:0-13655 GCA_965369635.1 uncultured Anaerolineales bacterium
GACGGTGGGCGGGGTGAAAGGATGACGTCGCCTCATTCGATACTATCGACACTATCGACACTATGAGAGAGCCAGCAGCGCCCCGCGTACTCGTCCGTTGACGGTGGGCGGGGTGAAAGGATGACGTCGCCTCATTCGATACTATCGACACTATGAGAGAGACAGCAGCGCCCCGCGTACTCGTCCGGGGCGCTGCCATTATGGCCCGGCGCAAGCAGCATGAACTCATTTCGGAGTCCGGGGAAGAAACATGTCCGATGCATACTATCAGGAACGGGCCAGGCGGCGCGCCCGGCTGTGGTGGATTGTCGGGGCCGCGGTAGCGGTCATTCTGCTCACTGCCCTCGGCTCAAAGGCCTTGTTGTATGACGCCTGCACGCGGAGTCTTGACCGTTCCCCCCGTTCCATCGTTCTGACCTTTGTGAACGCGGTGGGTCGGGGCGACGCGCCGGTCGCCCAGGAGTGCTGGGAGCATCACGCCTACTACGAACTTGAGGCTGGCTGCTCTGAGATCTGCCTGTCGAGAGTCTATAGGGTGCAGTACGAGGTCGCTGACGTTACCTTGGGCAAGCCATACACCACACCGGGTGGACGCGCCAACCTGAAAGCGACGGTCTCCATCGCCTGTGCCGGAAGTGGGCAGACCCACACGGGTGAGATCCTGCTGGACAGCGTGGGAGCAAACGTTCCCTGGAAGCACTGGGCGATCATCCACAGTAGCTTCGGGGGCACGATTGCTGAGCCGTGGTGCAAGTGAGGTTCCGCCGATGAACACCTGGTTCCGAACGGCCAGACCGTGGTTCCGTTTTGCTGTCATCATCGTAGTGGTACTGATCGGGCTGGCGGTGCGGCTCAGGGCGGTGGATCTGCTGCCCATAGATTTCGACGAGGACGACTATCTCCGGGCTGGCCAGCAGTACGCCCAGGCCATCCAGGATGGTGATTGGGCGGCATTCACGCAACTCAACTACCGCCCGGAGCATCCACCTCTGGCCAAGATGGTCTACGGCCTGTCGCTGGCCCGGCTGCCTCAGGTGGACGAGATTCCCGACCGCCCCACCACGTCCAGGCCTGCCAGCAGGCTGCCAGAACCTCATCTGAAAGCGGCCCGCACCACAGCGGCAGTGTCTGGCGCGTTGGAAGTATTGGCGCTGGCGCTGGTCAGCCCTCTGGCTGGCCTGTTCCTGGCCATTCACACCTTTACCATCAAGTACACGAGTCAGGTGATGCTGGAAGCGCTGCCAGCGCTAACCAGCGTGGTGGCGGTCCTGGCCTACGATCGCTCCCAGCGCAGGTGGAACGGCTGGCTGCTCCTGTCGGCGGTCGCCTTGGGTCTGACGGCCTCCGGCAAGTACATCTTCTGTCTCGTTGGCGTAGCCATCGTCATCCACTGGCTGTGGCAGACCTTTCCCCGCAACGGTAGGGGCGCAGCTTGCCCCGCTTGGGGCGGGGCTTGGCTGCGCTGGCTGGAGCCGGTGGTGATCTGGGGCATCCTGGCATTGGGGGTGTTCCTGGCCACGGATCCCTACCTGTGGCCTGCGCCAGTCGAACGACTGCGCGAGTCCGTCTTCTTTCACGGCCAGTACACTCAGGGCGACGCCGTGCAGCGGGCTGGTCTGCCCACCTGGCAGCCATTGGTTTGGCTAGCTCAATCGGTGCCCTGGCATTCTGGCGTGTTCGTCGTGTCCCTCGATGGCTTGATGACTTTGCTGGCCATCCTGGGGCTGAAGCAACTGTGGCAGAGGAATCGGCTCTATGTGATCTGGCTGGCCGTTGGGCTGGGCTTCCTGTTCGTCTGGCCGACCAAGTGGCCGCAGTACATCCTGGTGCTGACCGTGCCTGTCTCCCTGGCGGCCGCGGAGGGGTTCAGGGCCAGGATTTGGGAGCCCCTGGTGCGCTGGGCGCGGCGCTTGCCCCGCTTGCCCCGCTTGGGGCGGGGCTTGGGGCGGGGCTTGCGCACTGAGAGGCTGCGGAGCGACCGGCTTCGCGCCCGATTGATGTCGCGAAGCGTCTGGAGGGCTCTGCCGTGGCTGTTGCCAGGGGTGATCGTCTTGCTGCTGATTGCCTTCTACCCGCTGCTCTACCAGGCGGGAATGGCCCTGACCGACTTCAATACCGTCTCCATCAAGGATGGCATCAATGGCGGTATCTGGCGTGAAGTGCGGGATGGCCTGACCGCGCAGGTAGAACCCGTAGACGTTGACATCTTCTCTTTCGGTCGTTCGACCTCAAGAAAGGTGCACTACGCTGGGATAGGCCCGTTGCTGCAGTTCTTCACCGGCGCGGGCGCAGACCTGCTGGTGTTTGAAGTCCTGTGGACGGTGCTCTCGGTCAGCTTGCAGGCTGCATTGGGGGTGGCCGTGGCGCTGATGTTGCACCGGCGCGGGGTGCGGTTCAAGGGATGGTGGCAAACCATCTTCATCCTGCCTTGGGCCATCCCGGAGTTCGTGGGCGCACTGATCTGGATGCTGATAGCCGACCCCACCTACGGCTGGTTCTTCCTGGGGACCAGGGCCTCATTCTCTCAGACACCCGGCCATCCGCTGGCGCAGACACTGTCGCTCTGGCAGCAGAACCCCAATCTGGCCCTGATCGTGCTCCTGCTTGCCGGCACCTGGCTGGGCTTCCCGTTGATTATGCTGGCGGCTTCGGCCGGACTCAAGATGATCCCCTCCGAAGTGTATGACGCCGCGGCCATAGACGGCGCCAGCGTCTGGCAATGCTTCCGTGCGCTCACCTGGCCGCTGCTGCTGCCGCTGCTGGCCCCCGCGCTCATCATCCGTGGCATCTCGGCTTTCAACCAATTCTACCTGTTCTACGTGCTGCAAACGGTCTGGCCGGTGACGACCCTTGCCAGCCTTTCGTATTTCATCTTTGATTCTGCCGGGAAGTATGCGACCTCGGCCGTGATCAACCTGTTCACCGTGATTCTGCTGGTCACACTTCTCCTGTGGTTCAACCGCTGGAGCAAGGCAGGCGAGGGCGCGACCTATGCGTAAGCTTAGCCTCCGTGAGCAACTGGCCTATCAGTTCGCGCTGGCCTTGGTGGCGCTCTTTGTGCTCGTGCCCGTCTGGGGCATAGCCCGTCTGGCTTTCGATGAAGCGCTCAAAGGCGCACCGGTGACCTTTCGGCTCTGGCCGGAAGAGTTCTCCTTTGCGGCCTTTCAGAAGGTGTGGAAAAGCCCATCGCAGTCGCTCTCTTTCCTCGGCCTGCTGAAGAACAGCCTGGTCGTCGCTGGCGGTGCCGCTGCAACATCAGTGGTTTTCGGGGCCAGTATGGCCTACGCCTTTGCCCGTTTCCGCTTCCCTGGTCGTCAGGTGGGCCTGTTTGGCCTGTTGTTGGGCACTCTGTTGCCCCAGGTGGCGCTCATGACGCCCCTGTACGTGTTGCTGACTATCTTGGGCATTCGTGCCTCGCTTCTGGGGCTGATGATCGTCTACACCGCGTTCTCCATGCCCTTTTGCATCTGGAACATGCGTGCTGCCTTCCAGGCAGTGCCCCAGGAACTGGAAGAAGCGGCCTTCCTGGAAGGGGCCACGCCCTCGATCGCCTTCTGGCGAGTGACGCTGCCGTTGGCTCTGCCTTCCATTGCGGTCGCTGCGCTTATGGCTTTCCTGATCGGGTACACTGAATTCGCTATCGGCTGGCTGTTTGTGGAGCGGGGCGAGAATGTCACCCTGGCCATGGCCGTGTCGGGCATGCTAGGGCACGGCCAGGCTTGGAGCTTTCTGGCTGCCCTGGCCCTGCTGATGAGCCTGCCGGTGGTCCTGGCTTTCCTGCTGCTGCGGCGCTACCTGATGCGCGGGCTGCTGATGGGCACGATAGAAGGCTAGCGCGCTCGATTGGTCGTAGTAGCCACTTCAGTGGCCGTAACTGTCAGCGGAACAGCGGGCAGAAGAAGCAGAGGGAAGTAGACAAGTAGACAAGGAGACGGGGAGAGGGGGAGACGAGGAGACGAGACAACGAGTCAACAAGTGGAACAAGGGGGCAAGGTGGGGACCTTGTTGCCTCGTTGCCCCGTTTCCTGATTGCCTTGTTCCCCCATCCCTTGACTTCGATAGGAGGAGACAGATGATGACAAGACACTGGTCCATTCCGCTCATGGTTGTGCTGGTGACCGCTCTGTTGGCCGCTTGCATTCAACCACAGCCGACCCCCACGCCCGTACCACTGACACCGACGAGCGTGCCTGCAAACACGCCGACCCCACTGCCTCCCACGCGTGAACCAGCGACAGTCGCGCCGGAGCCGGCCGCGGAAACGGGTGAACCGCTCTACCTGAGCATCATCTGGCATCAGCACCAGCCGCTCTACTTCAAGGACCCGGAGACAGGCATCTACCAGAAACCGTGGGTGCGTCTGCACGCGGCCAAGGACTACGTGGATATGGCGGCCATCCTGGAGCAGTACACCGATATCCAGGCCACCTTCAACCTCACGCCCTCACTGCTGCGCCAGTTGATGGACCTGGAAGGTGGTGCAAAGGACCTCTACGGAGTGCATACGGAAGTTTCGGCAGCCCAACTCACCGACCAGCAGAAGGAGTTCATTCGCAGCCGCTTCTTCGACATCAACCCCAGGATCATCGCCCGATTCCCCCGCTACCAGGAGATAGCCGATGATCGGGACCACAGCGCCAACTGGGACGCGCAAACCTGGCTCGACCTTCAGGTGCTGTTCAACCTGGGCTGGACCGATCCCGACTTCCTGGCTACCGAACCGCTGTCCAGCCTGGTGGCCAAGGTGCGGGCTTTCGCCGAAGAGGACAAGGTCACCGTTTTGGCCGAGCACGACCGCCTGATCGCCGAGGTCGTTCCCCTGCATCGCAAGCTCCAAGACGAGGGGCGCATTGAGGTCACCATGACGCCCTTCTTCCACCCCATCCTGCCGTTGCTGGTGGATACTACCCTGGCCCGCGTGGCCGTGTCCGACATCGGGTTGCCGCCGCGCTTCAGCTACCCTCGCGATGCCGTCAACCAGTTCCAGGCAGGGGTAGACTTCTACACCGAGATCTTCGGACGTCCGCCTATGGGCATGTGGCCGGCCGAGGGTGCTGTGGCTGAGGAGATCGTGGGGCTGGTCAGCCGGGGCGGTATCCAGTGGATGGCCAGCGATGAAGAGGTGCTAGCCCGCAGCCTGGGCAGGAGAAGCTTTGCCCGTGATGCCAGCGAAATCGTGCAGGATCCTGATCTTCTCTATCGCCCCCACATCGTGCAAGATCGCCAGCAGGATCCTGAACTGCACATCATCTTCCGCGACAAGGTCATCAGCGACAAGGTGGGTTTCACCTACAGCGGCAGTGAGGGGCTGGCTGCAGCCCAGGACTTCGTACGGCGCATCTTGGACATCCGCGCCAGGCTCGAGGAAAGCGGTGCCAGTGGCCCCCATCTGGTCAGCGTGATCCTGGATGGCGAGAACGCCTGGGAGCACTATCCCAACGATGGCAAGGAGTTCCTGCACAACATGTACCGCCTGCTGCAAGAAGAGCAGATCAAAGGCACTATCCGCACCATCACGCCCAGTGCGTACATCGCTCGCTTCCCCGAGCAGCCAGCGATTGATCCGCTGTGGGCCGGGAGTTGGGTCAGTCCCGACTACTTGACCTGGATCGGCGAAGACGAGGAGAACCGCGCCTGGGATTACCTGGTCCGGGTGCGGGAATTCGTGGAGAAGCGCAAGAAGAAGCTAGACGAGGAAACCCTGGCCGCGGTGATGGACGCCATCTACACCGCCGAGGGGAGTGACTGGTTCTGGTGGTACGGCGCCGACCAGAACAGCGGCGACGATGGCAGCTTCGATCTGCAATTCCGTCTGACCTTGCAGCGAGTCTACGAGCTGATGGACGCGGAAGTGCCCACGTTTCTCAAGGTGCCGGTTATCCCGCAGACGGCCGTGCCCCCCGTGGCCGGGGCTTCGGCGCTGATCACACCCACCATTGACGGCCTGGCTGGAGAGGATGAGTGGCAGGGCGGCGGCTATTACACCGAGGAAGGCGGCGTGCAGGCTGGTCCGGAGCAGATCGTCAGCCAGCTCTGGTACGGCTTTGACAAGGAGAATGTCTACCTCCGGTTGGATGCTCGCCGATCCTGGGCCGACGTGAGCGACGAGACCCGCATCGGTTTCTATCTGACGCGGCCCGGCGGCGGACCGGAGCAGCCCTTCAGTCGCATCGGTGCTGGTGAGACATTGCTGGGCTTCGGGGCTAACGTGCTGGTGGAGATGACGGTCATGGGTGACGGTGCCGATGCCGTCTTCTACGCGGTGGACGACGCGTCCGCTTACAGCGAAACCGCGGTGGAGGTGCAGGTGGCTCTGTCCGGCAGGACGCTGGAACTGGCCGTTCCCTACGCCGACTTCGGCAAGCCTGATGCCGGGGACACCTTCAAAGTCCGGGTTGTGATCAGCGAAGGCGAACAGCGGGACATCCAGGTGGCGCCAGGCGGCGGCCCCGGTCAGTTGATTGTACCCGACCTGGGCCTGACCACGCCCATCCTCACCATCGCTGACCCGGAACAGGACGATCACGGTCCAGGTAGCTACGTCTACCCCAAGGACAGTGTGTTCGCAGCGAGAGCCTACGACCTGACCGAGTTCGCCGTGGCCGAGGATGACAACAACTTGATCTTCCGCTTCACCTTTGGGGGCAGGCTCAACAACGACTGGGGCGCGCCCAATGGCATGGGCATCCATGCCCTGGACGTCTACGTTGACGCCGCCGAGGGCGGTGAGCGCAAGCTGCTGCCGGGGCGTAACGCTGCCCTGCCCGAAGGCAGCGGCTGGGAGTTCGCCATCTGGGCCGAGGGCTGGACCCCAGGACTCTACGGCCCACCGACGGTCGACTCCCCGGAGCCAGCGCAGATCGGCGACATCAGCACGCTGAGTATTATCAGCGACCCGGGCCAGAGCAAGATCACCATTCGGGTGGCCAAGAAGGTCTTTGCCGAGAGCCTGGGCGTGAGCGTGGACGCGCTCGACTCGGCCTCGTGGGGTTATGTGGCCATGGTCATGAGTCAGGAGGGCTACCCCAGCAGCGGTGTCTGGCGCATCCGTGACGTCAACGAAGATGCGGCCCAATGGCGTCTAGGCGGCGCTCCACCCGAGAGCAACATCCATCCCCGCATCATTGATGTGGCCTATCCGGCTGACTTTTCTATCAGCCAGGAGGAGGCCCTGAACGGCTTCACGCCTCGGGCGGTAGATGCCAGCAAGTTCGACGCCCTGTCGCCCGACGACTTCGCCCAGTTGCCATTGGTGAGGCCGTAGGATTGCTGTGCCCAGACATGTTTTGTTGATGCTTCTCCCTTGCTGCCAACGGAGTGCAAAGTCTCCGACTTTGCCACATCGTCGGAGACGACGCACTCCACCTCATAATAGCCTAGTCCGGGCATAGTCCGGCGTTGATACTCGCATCAACACAATTGAGGTAGACTACCCAAAATCCATCTGTACATATTCGTGGAGTCCCTGCTCATCAGCGTGCGATTTTTGCCCGGCTGAGCAGTTACCTTCAACAATCGAGAATCTCGACGCCCCACAAACAGGGCAAGACAGGGCCATTCTGACGAAGGGTTGGGAAGCGGGTGAAATCTGTGCAATCTGTGGTGGGCTTGGTTGGTTCCGGCTTGCCCCGCTTGGGGTGGGGCTTGTCCGAGTTGGGCGTAACCTCTATGATCTGAAGAGGTCTGCATAGATGATGGATGGCTGACAACCACTGAGTAACCGATGCAAGAAACAGGCTCTTCTACGAGGCGATGGGGATACCCGGCGAGCACTCTGGCCCCGCTTGGGGCGGGGCTGGCGCTGCTGTTGGCCATGATCCTGCTGGCCCCGCTTGCCCCGCTTGGGGCGGGGCTTGGGGCGGGGCTGGCCGCAGCCCTGCCTACGCGCGCCGCGCCGCCCTTGCCCGATCTACGGGCGCCCCTTTTCGCTGGCGAATTGCTGGTCAAGTGGCGAGTGCCTGGCAAAGGCCACGAAAAGCGGCAAGCTGCGCAATCGCTGTTGGCCTCCCTGCAGGCCACAGTGGTTGAGGAGTTCCCCGCCTTGGACATGGAGCTGCTGCGGTTGCCGGAGAAGCAACTGGAAACGGCGTTGAGCCGCTTGCAGGCCCATTCGCTGGTGGAATGGGCCGAGCCGAACTACTTGCTGGAACTGGACTTCACCCCTGACGATCCCTACTACGCCAGCTCCCAGAGCTACCATATGCTGAACATGGAGATGGAAGCGGCCTGGGACCTCTCCCTCGGCGAGCCGTCGGTGGTCATCGCTGTCATTGACACTGGCATTGACTTCGCTCACAGCGACCTGGCGGAGGGCATCTGGACCAACCCGGACGAAGTGCCCGGCAACGGCCTCGACGACGACCACAATGGCTACGTGGACGATGTGCACGGTTGGGATTTCATCGAAGAGGACAACTGGCCTCAGGACATGCATGGTCACGGCACGCACGTGTCAGGCATCGCTGCGGCACGCATCAACAACGGCCTGGGGGTTGCGGGCATGGCCGGCCAGGCGACCATCATGCCTCTGGGCATCTTTCATCCCCACGGCTTCGGCACCTACGCCGATCTCATCGAAGCCATCATCTACGCCACCGACAACGGCGCTTTGATCATCAACATGAGCCTGGGGGCAGTGAGTTACTCTCGCGGCGAGGAGGCCGCGGTCAACTACGCCTGGGAGCATGGAGTGGTGGTTGTGGCCGCGGCGGGCAACAACAGCAACGACGCCGTCCACTATCCTGCCGCCCACGACAACGTCCTCGCCGTTTCGTCGGTGACCGCCAGCGACACGCGTTCGAGCTTCTCCAGCTACGGCGATTTCGTGGATCTGGCCGCGCCCGGTTCATCGGTTATGTCCTGCCGTAGGGGCAACAGCTACGGCCGCATGAGCGGCACCAGCATGGCTTCACCGCACGTGGCGGGGCTGGCAGCGCTGATCCGCTCCCGCAACCCCACGCTGACCAACGGTGAGGTGCGCCAGATCCTGGAAAACAGCGCCGATGACCTCGGCGAGGCGGGCTGGGACCGTTACTACGGTCACGGGCGGATCAACGGCCGCCGTGCAATGGAGGCGACGCCCTTGCCGACGCCGCCCGTTCCCACGCCCCCGCCGCCTCCATTGCCACGGCCACTCTGGCCTCCGTACTGTCAGGAACTGGTGTCCAATGGCGATTTTGAGGAGACAGCGCTGACGGACTGGCCGCGCTTGCCCCGCTTGGGGCGGGGCTTGGGGCGGGGCTGGCAGTTCACGGGCGAGGCAGTGCTGGACGAGGGCGTGGCCTACTCCGGAGAGCGCTCGCTGCGGCTGGCGGGGGCATACGGCAGCACGGCGGAGGCCTGGCAACAGCTAACCATACCCTCCGACGTCACTGCAGCCACCCTCTTCTTCGCCATCCGCATCCACAGCGACGATGGCGGCTTCGGCAGCGACCCCAACGACCCCTTCGACGACCATCTGAAAGTCAGTTTCCGCAACCTGAATGGCAAACCGCTGATCTCGCTGCTGCGGGCGGGGAATACCAGCGACGGCGCGCCTGGTCTGCCCTGGGACGAGTACCTCTACCGGCTGACGACGGACGATCTGGAGAGGCTGCGGTACGAGGGAACAGTGCAACTCCACTTCTATGCCGATAACAACGACGACGAGGAGACAACCCTCTTCCACGTGGATCTCGTGCGCTTCTGCGCCGGATGGGCGGGGATGGGGCCGCGGGTTTTCGTGCCGCTGGTGGTGAGTTGATCAGGCGCTACTCGGCGCGTGTGGAGGCCCACAGGGCGAAGAAGTCCCAGGTGGCCTTGGCGATGTCCGCCATGAGGGGGTGACTGTAGCGGTACTCCACCCAATGCGGCTGGTAGACGGAGATGCTGAGGACGTAGGGACCTCCCGGCCCCCAGATGATGCCCGCGTCGCTCTGGTTCTCGTTGGAGAAGCCGTGCTTGTGAGCCAGGCGCGTCCCTTCGGGCAGCCCGGCTTTGATGAACGTGGAGATGGGGTTCATCTCCAACAGTGCGATGACCTCCCGGCATTCCTCAGGCAGAATCCCGTCGGGGTAAGCGGCCAGCAGCGCTCCCTTTCCCTCAGCACACCTGACCAGCATCTCCAGCAGCAGCCCCATTTCCTTGGGGGTGGTCTGCATGTAGGGGTCGGGATCGGCGGTCAGATCGCTGCGGCTGTTGGCGGCGGTGACGACGTGTGGTATGGGTACGTCGGCGTCGTAGGGCGCGGCCATGTAGCTGTTGGTCAGGCCCAGCCGTCGCATGAACCTGGTAACCTGCTGTGCCCCATCCTGCGCGCTGCCGTCGCCGATCTGGGTGAGCAACCAGTTGGCGTAGGCATTGCTGACCCCGGGCAGCGTCATTGTGCTGGTCAATGCTACCGCGGTTTCGCCATCCGCCGGGCTATCCAGCGTCCGGTACACAGCAATGAAGATGGGAATCTTCAACACGCTCATACCTGAGTAGGCCACGTCGCCGCGGATGTTCACCTCCTGCCCACTGGCCACGTGGCGAACGAAGACGCCGGACAGGAGGGGGGTCCGCTCCATCCGCTCCTGCAGCACTTCCTCCAGCAGGGTGACATCGGGCGGGGGCGGCGGCGCTTCGGCCAGCACCAGCCAGGCCTGCCGTCCCTCCGGATTGGCCGAAGCGAGCGCTTCCAACAGACGGGGCGCCGAGGCATCTCGGTCAAGCCGCAGGCCAGGCTGGCCAGGGCGGAAGACAACGGTGGTAGTGAAGGGTTTTTCTTCCCGGATTGGCGCCACCACCGCCGAAGTGGGGGGACGGTCGTAGCGCGCCGCCACGTCGCTCAGCCAGTCGCCGACGGCGGTTTCGTCCACGTCGTAACGCAGGGGGATGTCCAGGGGTTCGGGGGTTTGGTGCAGGATCTCGTCCACGAAGCCACGCCAGAAACCCAGCCCTTCCCGCTGCGCCTCTGCCTCCGCCAGCATGGCCTCCGCGTCTACCGAGAAGCCCACCTCCTCTGGGCGCAACAGCAGTCGCTCTTCGCCGTAATAGACCCACACCGGCTCCGTGTAGTAGGGGGCGCGGATTGCCTCAGCGATTTCATCGAGGTTCGAGCCCGCTGGCGGCTGCCCGGCCAGCGTGACCCAGCCAGGCACAGGTCCCTGGGTTTGTGCGTAGTTCCAGGCCCGGGGTCCCAGCGCCATGACGGCGAAAATCAAGATGAGAAGAAGCAAACGTGCGAAGTTGCGCATCGCTCTCGATTGACTACTCAGCAACGGGGCGGAAGTCGCCCAGCCACCGTATCCACGGCAACTGATTCTTCATTAGCATTGTACAGATGCTCATCGGCGGTCCAGAACTCACAAGCCAAGGCCTCGGCCAGGGCCAGGTAGTGAGCATCGTAGGCCGCGGGACGGTCAAAGCGCTTAGCCAGTTCCCAAGCCCTTTCGTGCAAGTCCGGCAAGGTCAGTAGATCCACTCCTAACCTGCGGATCGCGGCAAATGCCCGCTCTCCCTCGTCCGGCATGAGCTTGCGACGATGAACTCTGTTGCGGATGAGCGATGTCACTTCGTAGCCCCAAAGCGAAGGCGCTATGACATGAGCATCCTGTTCGTCCCACGCCGCCCAAAGTTGGCGCGCCCGCGCACTGTCCGGCTCGGCCAGCACTAGCAGGGCCAGGTTGGCGTCAACGCAGATCGGGGACGAGTTCATGAAGCCGCTCCTCTCGCAAACGGCGCAGGTCTTCAACGGAATCAGGCAGAGGCTCACCACCTCTGCGGGCCAGGATTTCCGCCCGCAGCGAGTCGGCCATAGCCAACGCCTCTCGCCGCCGAACCCGGCGCTCCTGTCGCTCTGGGTCAGATCGTTCCAGCCGCTCGAGGTCGGCAAGGCTTATCAGCGCTGCTTTGGGTTTGCCTCTCGAAAGCAGCACGATGCGCTGGCTGCCGTAGGCAGCTCGACTGACTACCTCACCCAGAGACTTCTTCGCCTCGGTCAGGCTCATCACATGGACGCCCATTCGAATACCCGGGCCATCGATCTTATGGTTCTGATCATTCCCTTGGGGCATTTTACCACAGGGGCGCCATAACAACAAGCCGCGGCGGCAGCTATTCCCACTCGATCGTCGCCGGCGGCTTGGAGGAGATGTCGTACACCACGCGGTTCACGTCTGGCACTTCGTTGACAATGCGATTGGAGATGCGGGCCAGCAGATCGTAGGGCAGCCGCGCCCAGTCGGCGGTCATGAAGTCCTCGCTGGTCACCGCCCGCAAGGCCACGACGTGGGCATAGGTCCGCCCATCTCCCATCACCCCCACGCTGCGCACCGGCAACAGCACGGCGAAGACCTGCGCCGTCTGGCGGTACAGTCCCGCAGCCCGCAGTTCCTCCAGCAGGATAGCGTCGGCGGCACGCAGCGTCTCCAGTCGCTCCCAGGTCACCTCGCCGATGACGCGGATGGCCAGCCCCGGCCCGGGGAAGGGATGCCGCCAGACGATCTCCTCCGGCAGTCTAAGGGCCTCGCCCACCGCCCGCGCCTCGTCCTTGAACAGCAATCGCAGAGGCTCCACCAACTCAAACCCCATCTCCTCCGGCAGTCCGCCCACGTTGTGGTGTGTCTTGATGGTGCGCGCTGCACCGTGCTCATCGCGGCTGGCGCTCTCGATGACGTCGGGGTAGAGCGTGCCCTGAGCCAGGAAGCCAATCTCATCCCAGTCGGCGGGCCAGTCGGCGGCCAGCCGCGCCGCCTCCCGCTCGAAGACGCGCACGAACCGTTCGCCGATGCGCTTGCGCTTCTCCTCGGGATCGGTCACGCCGTCCAGGTCGTCCAGGAACTCCTCGCTGGCGTTGACCGCCACCAACCGCATGGACTGCGCCCGCTCGAAGGTCTCCACTACCTGCTCTGGCTCACCGCGGCGCAGCAGCCCCGTGTCCACGAAGACGCAGGTCAACCGGTCGCCCACAGCACGGTGCACCAGCGCCGCTGTCACCGCCGAGTCTACCCCGCCCGACAGCCCGCAGAGCACGTGCCCATTGCCCACCTGGCGGCGGATGGTGGCCATGCTCTGCTCAATGAAGGAGACAGGCGTCCAATCGCCGTGGCAGCCGCAGACGTCGTACAGGAAGTGACGGATGATCTCCTTGCCGCCAACCGTGTGGACGACCTCGGGATGGAACTGCAAGCCATAGCGGCCGTAGGTCAGGTCACCCATGGCGGCTACAGGGGAGTTGTCGCTGGCGGCCAGCACCTGCCAGCCTGGCGGCAGCGTTTCCACGCGGTCGCCGTGGCTCATCCACACGGAGAGAGGCGAGGGAGGAATGGGGGACGAGAAACGAGGGACGAGGGCAGGCAGCAGGGGATTCTCGACACTGGTCAACGTGAGTTTGGCCAGGCCGTATTCTCGTTCGATAGCCGGAGCAATGCGGCCTCCCAGGGCCTGCGCCAGAAGCTGCATGCCGTAGCAGATGCCCAGGACCGGCATACCGCTTTGCAGCACGTAGGCGGGCAGGGTTGGCGCGCCGGGCTCGTAGACGCTGGCGGGGCCGCCGGAAAGGATGAAACCGCGAGGCGACAGCGATAGCACTCGCTCGTCCGGCGCATCCCAGGGGATCAACTCGCAGTAGACCTGCGCTTCCCGCACCCGCCGGGCGATGAGCTGGCTGTATTGAGAACCGAAATCGAGAATGA
>CBDURC010000067.1:0-13470 GCA_965369635.1 uncultured Anaerolineales bacterium
GGAGCCATGCGCACCGCGTCTGAGCTGGGGTACGAGGGCTTCGCCAATCTGGCGGCCGCGGTGCTTGTGGCGGCTTCTGACGCTACCCTCGACCTCGGAACGCTGGTGGTGTTCAACGACACGGTGCACGCTGCCCGCTACGTGACCAAGACGCACACGCAGGCCACCAACACCTTCCGCTCGCCCGGCTGGGGACCGCTGGGCCGGTTCGACGCCGACGGGCTGCACATCGCCTGGCGGCTAGCGCGGCGCACCATCGCCTGCCCAGAACTGGAGCAGAGCGTGTTGTTGATCAAGCTAGCGGTGGGGACAGAGCCAGACGGCCTGCGCGCGGCGGTGGCCCGCGGCGTTCGAGGCGTCGTGCTGGAAGGGTTGGGCGGCGGGCGTATGCCTCCCTGGTGGCTGCCGCCCATCCGCGAAGCGATCGAGGCCGGAGTGGCCATCGTCGTGGCTTCCCGCTGTCCGGCTGGCCGCGTGGGGGATGGCTATGGCTACGTTGGCGCGCAGCGGGACCTACGGGCGGCTGGCTGCCTGCCCGCCAGCTACCTGAACGGCCAAAAGGCGCGCATCGCGCTGATGGTCCTCCTGGGCGCGGGACTGACAGGTAATGCACTGCGCACGGCCTGGGCACGCATCGGCGGCGTCAGCGGATAGCCAACGGATAAACGGATGATGCTCAGTTTCGACGTTGACTTGCGTCGAGATTTGTGGTACAATTTAGCAGACAAAAGCTACCACCATTGCATCCTTCACACCCTGACGCCTATGGCTCTCGTTCCCTCTCCGGGGAAGAGACGCAATAGTGTAGCCTTTTTCAACCCTCGCCTGAGCGTGATCTGCCCTCAACCCAAGAGCAAGGAGGATAGGATGTCTACTACAATCACCAGACAGCGTTTCTGGCTCTTGGCCGTGCTGGTCCTGGCCTTGGCCGCGCTCACAGGAATGGCCTTCTTGGGCGATAGCACTGCCGCCCCAGCAGCAGTTCCGCACACCCAAGACGGTGGAACCATCGAGCTGGTGAGCCACTTCGGCGGAGGGATGTTCTCCCTGGCCGTGCCCCCCGGAGGCAACTACGCCTACCTGGGCGAAGGAAGCGCCCTCACCATCATGGACGTCTCAGATAGGAGTCTGCCCGCGCCGGTTGGCCGCCTGCTCCTGTTCGACGAGGTGGACGACATCGCCCTGGAAGGTGACATCGCCTACCTGGCCAACATAGGGGACGGCCTGACGATAGTAGACACCTCCAATCCCATCAGCCCCACCCTGATCGGCGGCTACGATACGCCGGGTTCCGCCACGGGGGTCTACGTCGTCGGCACCCTGGCCTACGTGGCGGACTCGGATGGCGGGCTGCAGATCATCAACGTCTCCGAGCCTAGCAACCCCACGCTGGTTGGCAGCTACCACACGCCAGAGCGGGCCAGGGACGTCTGGGTTGCAGGCAACTACGCCTACGTGACCACTGACTGGACCGATGGCTGGCTGCGGGTGGTGGATGTATCGGACCCGACAAACCCTCACGAAGTGGGAGCCTATGACACGCCGGGAGATGCCTACGGCGTCTACGTAGCGGGCAGCACCGCCTACGTGGCCGACGGCTGGGAAGGCGGCCTGCTGATCCTGGACGTGAGCAACCCGGCCAGCCCGGCCCTGCTCGGCTCCTACGATACGCCCGGCGGCGCTGAGGACGTCCAGGTGGTGGGCGCCATCGCATACGTGGCTGACAGGGAGGAAGGCCTGCAGATCATCAATGTGACCAACCCGGCCAGCCCCACCCTGATCGCCACTTCCGACGCGGCGTGGGATGCTTCCAGAGTGGCGCTGTCCGGCAGTCACGCCTACCTGGCCGACGCCAACAAGGGGTTGCGCATCCTGGACGTGAGTGACCCGGCCAGCCCCGACATCGTGGGCACCTACGACCAGCCAGGCATAATCATGGATGTCTTCGTCCCCGACACGGCCACCGCTTCCCTCCCCCTGTCAGGGAAAGGGGCCGCGGGTGATAACCTCTACGCCTACCTCGTTGACATGGAGCGGCTCTGGACGGTGGACGTGAGCAACCCGGCGGACCCCAACTTCCCGGCCGCTTTCACTCTCCAAGGCTTGGGCCGTCACCTGTACGTCTCGGGGTCTCTGGCCTACGTGGCCGAGTGGGCCTGGTTGGACGGCCTGGAGATCGTCAACGTGGCCGACCCATTGAACCCCACCCTGGCCGGCCAGTACCTCGCCCCCGACGACGCCGAGGTCAACGACGTCTTTGTGGCCGGCAGCTACGCCTACGTGCCCATGGTCAGCGGCGCCACGTGGCCGCGCACCGACGGCTGGCTGCGCATCGTAGACGTGAGCGACGCGGTCAGCCCTACGGAGGTGGGGGCCTACGACACGCCGGGTGATGCTCGCCGCGCCTTCGTCGGCGATAGCATCGCCTACGTGGCCGATGGCGAAGCCGGCCTGCGGTTGCTGGACGTGAGCGATCCGGCCAACCCGGTGGAGCTGGGCCACGCCGATCCGCCGACGGGCGCCACCACCGACGCCGTCTACGTGGCTGGTGATCGGGCCTACGTGGGCAGCAGTGCAGGGGAATGGCCGGACATCGAGGGATGGTTCCAGATGCTGGACGTATCCGACCCGGCGAACCCGGTCGTGCTGGACACCTTCGCTGTGGACGGGGTCATCAACGACATCGAGGTGCGCGGGGAAGATGCCGTCCTGGCCGTTGGCGGTGACGGCGTGTGGTGGCTGAATGTGGCCGAGTCGCAGATCGGCCTGATAGCCAAGCACGAGGCACCGACTGCGCGGGCCATCGCCATCTTCCAGGAGAGTGGCTCCCAGCGCCTTTTGCAGCTTCCCGTCGTGCGGACTATTCTCAAGGCACTGAAGTCTCACGGTGGCGAGATTCAGAGGACAGTGCCGAGGAAGGCTCCGACGCGTACCCCCACCGTGGAGCCGACGCCTACCGTTACGGTGACGCCTACACCGGAATGTAGTGTCTCGGGAATCGTCATGCCACCAGAGGCCAGGTCCGCATGCTGGGTCAAGCCGATAGCGAAACCGTGTGAGTGCGGCACGGAGCCGGTGGCCTTCACTGCGCCGGAGCGATGTGGAGATTGGGAGTTCGATCACTGGGCTCCAGGCCGGGTGCTTCAGTGTCCTAAAGAGGGCAATGCCGTGAACCAGGGCTGGTTTGAGCCTCTCCCTACCGTTCGCTTAACCAGCCAGTGAGAAAAGTACTTCTTGCATGGTATTTCGCTGGACAATTGCTACAACGCCGTCGTAGATTGGAACGGCCCGCCCGGCTACGTAGACTTCTGGATGAATGAGAAACACCAACGTGTATCGGCAGCGCCCTACAGAGTCTGCTACAACATGGGTTATGATTTCCGGGCGGATAATCGCGGTGGTCGCAACATACTGAAGGCGATAGCCGTCAATGGAAATAGTAGGGCCTCTAATCCCGCTATTCTGCATCCCATGGTCTTTCCGCTTCCCCTCTGGGCGCAATCGGAACTGTTTGGGCTGTGGGCGCTGACCCCGCTGGCCAGATACGTCGTGTACCATAGCGAGATACGGTTTCCTTCCCCAGAGTTTGAGGCTACAGTCCATCTCCCGAGTAAGCTGCCCGTAGTGGGGGGAGACTGGGGAATCAAAAAGACTCAAATAAGGGGGCGCTTTAAGGCGAAATCCGACGGCAGCGGTTCCAGCAAACTGTACGGCCAGACGGGCTTCTTCGCAGGCAGCAGCAGCAAGGAAGGTCGAAAGAGGGAGGTAGTGGGATTCCTATCCGGCCAGGAAAAAACCCAGCTAAGTCCTGGCAAGGGACTCAGGGTTACAGAAGCCACCTTCTCGTTTGGGATCAAGGGGGCGATCAAAGACAAGATGGGGCCCACCGACCTTTACCCTGGACTCAAAGCAGCAGAGAACTGGTTCTTCGTGGGTTGGTTGTTTAGAAAGTTAAACGAGGCACTCAAGTTAGAAACGGCATTCGAGCCCCAGGTGTTTGGGACCCTCTTTTGGAAGTCGATCAAGGAGGCGCTTCAGTTCGATCACGGTGAAGTGACCGGCGCTGTCAAAATCGAGGTTGGCATCTCCTTGGAACTGTGGAAGGATAAGCTTAAGGCCGCGCTCTACGGGGGCGGCATACCACGACTTACTTTCCAGGCCCCGGCCAATCCCTCTTACCTCAAAGAGATGGGTATGAAGCTCTATTTCGGCCTGAAAGTCATCATCTGGAAGTTCGAGACGCGGTTCCAGCGTGGCATCAACTGCTGGTATCCGCCAGGCAGCTGCAAGTCCTCGCTGGCCCAGGCCGCCGCCCTTAGCCAGGCGAACTGGCAACTCATGTCACGGGCCTACGTCACGGAGAACTACGCCGCCTTCACTGCCAATCGGTCTGCACAGCGTCTGAGCCAACGCATGGCGCGGCCGCAGACGACCGAGGAAACCGAAATCGTCCACAACGTCTTCCCGCTGGCCGAACCGGACCTGGATGTGCGAGACAACGGCCAGCAAATGCTGACCTGGGTCCACGACGACCCGGCCAAGCCGAACGGCCAGGGCGAGGAGATCTACTTCACCTTCTGGAACGGCACGAGCTGGAGCGCTCCGGCCGGCATCACGAATGACAACAAGGAGGATTTCGCACCACAGGTCACCTTCGATGGCAGTGGCCACGCCGTCGCCGTCTGGGAACGGTCGAACCTGGTGCACCCGATCACACCTACCCTGGACATCACCTTCACCCAGAGCCTGGAGATCGCCTTTAGTGAATGGGACGGCAGCGGTTGGAGCGCACCGGCCCTGCTCACCAGCAACAACGCCATGGACTACGCACCCCAATTGGCCCGCGACCAGGATGGGAAGGTGATGGCCATCTGGTTCTCGAACAGCGGCCAGACACTGGTTGGCGACGACGACAACCCGGACAGCCTGTACTATGCCATCTGGGACGGGGCTGCCTGGAGCGCGCCGGCCACCGCCGTAGCCACGGTGACCGGAACGCTGGACGCCAGCCTGGCCTATTACGGCCCCCAGGCCGTCATCGTCCTCAGCCGCGACGCAGATGGCGACCCCGCCACCGGCGCTGACAGCGAGTTGTTCTACACCGAGTGGAATGGCGCCACGTGGAGCGCGCTGACCCGGCTAACGGACGACGAGGTGGACGATCTCGCTCCACAGGTTGTTTACAACGGGGCAGGACAGGCAAACGTGGTGTGGCTGAAAGATGACCAACTCTACTACCTGGCCGGGGGATGGGCCGGCACGCCGTCCCCACTGTGGCCGGATGGTGACGCGCTCCTGGCTAGTTATAGGCTGACGATCGATACAGGCGACAACCTGGCCCTCGTCTACCAGGCTCTCCCCGAGGGCGGCGGCGCCGATGTTTACTACACCATTTACGACCAAGCGAGCGGCCTGTGGGGGCAGGCGGACCGCTTGACCGACGACCAGCCGGTTGAGGATTATCTGACCCCGGTATTTGCGTCAGATGGCACGCTGTGGATTGCCTACACCAAGGTGGAGACCCTCTTCGAGGACAAAGAGGTGGAGATCGAGGGCGAAACCATCACGGTGGAGGGTGTGCCTGTGCCCGGACGTAGTGACCTGTACCTCCTGCGGCACACGATCGATCAGGATCTGGCGATCAGCGCCGAGGATATCGGCTTCTCCGTGCCTAATCCGGCGCCTGGGCAGACGGTGGTCATCAGCGCCACGGTGCACAACACCGGCGACCTGGCGGTGACGGGTGGGAAAGCGCGCTTCTACGATGGCGACCCTGGGCTCGGTGGTGTTCAGATCGCCGAGACCCAGCTCCTGGTCTCGCCCCTGCGGGCCGGCATAACAGACACGGTATCCGTGGAATGGACGGTGCCCGACACACCCACGAGCCACGATATCTTCGTTGCCGTGGACCCACTCCAGGAGATCGCGGAGAGTGACGAGGGGAACAACGTGGCCTACACTGCGACTGTCCTTCCGGACCTGCTGGTCAGCGACCTGTATGTTGATCACCTGCCCCCGCAGACGGTCTGGATCACAGCCACCGTGGCCAACAGCGGCACGGTTCCCGCTTTGGACGTGAGGGTGGAGTGGCATCGCGACGCCATCACCGGCACGCTGCTGGGCGCGGCCACGGTGAGCGAGATCGCCGGCGGCGGCAGCGCGGAGGTGGGGATGACCTGGACCGTTTCGCCCGCCGACGCTGGCGAGCACCTGGTCTACGCGGTGGTGGATCCCGCCGACGCCATCGCCGAGAGCGACGAGACGAACAACAGCGACCTCGCCGCGGCGGACGTGCTGCCCGATCTGACGCTGGGTGGGTCCTACGTCGAGATGGAAAACGATGACCGACCGACCGACCCGCTGCCGATCACCCTGGTGCTGAGCAATCAGGGCGTGGCCGAGGCGCGGGACGTAAGGGTGCGGGTGGTGCAGGGGAACCCCTTCGCCAATACCAGCCACGTGTTGTACGAAACGGTGGTTCCAGCTCTGGAGGCTGGCGGGGAGGTCGTCCTGACGGCGGACATCTCCGTACCAGGGTGGGCAGACGTCTACGCCATAGCCGACCCCGAGCGGGCCATTGCAGAGCTTGACGAGGGTAACAACCTGGCCTTGCTGGTGGAGTTCCCGCCGCGCCTCTTTCTGCCGCTGATCTCCGCCGCTGGCCGGTAGTGACCGTCGGGTGTATGACCGGACAAGGTGACAAGGAGACCGGGAGACAGGGAGATCGAGGTCGGCCTGGCATGCGCCGCAAACAACAGGCTGCTGCTCCGGAGACTTCGGAGCAGCAGCCTAGCGCGTGCTTATCTGTCTATGCGTTCAACCACCCGGTGACACCGCTCTCTTGACCTCGATGCTGTACCTGGCCGCAGCGAAGTTCGGCAGACAGGCCGGCTCGCCGTCACAGACGACGGCCACCTGATCATCGCCGCGGGCGGAGACGTAGAGATGGTCGCTTGCCAGATTCACGGCGATATCCCCTCGCGGGGGAACGCCCCCAGGTCTAGCGCGTACGGAGGGGCGAATCCCTCCGGCCAGCCCTTGGAGAAGACCATCAAGCGGTCAACGCCGTACACGTCATCGGCGGAGTTGGTGACCTAGACGTGACCGGAGGCCCCCTGGTTGGGGTTGACGCCGATCATACGCAGCGACACCGGCGGGCCATCGTTCCGCCTCACGTCCAGCCAGCCGAGGAAGCTGTCCGTTTGGGCCCCCCCCCCCCCCCCCCCCCACGAGGGGGCGGGGCAGGGGGGGCGCGGAGACCAGATTACGCGGCTCGTCTGCGGCAACGCCGTAGGACCCGCGGGCGTCTAGGTCAACGAACGTGAGCACAGTGTCGCTGACGCCGTCGATGACTGCCAGGCGACCTTCACCGTGCAGCGTCACGTAGACCTTGTTCGAGCTCGGATTCACGGCCACCATCACTGGCTGACCCCCTGCTGGGATCGTGGCCAGCTCTGCGCCACCGCTGCCATCGAGCACGGTGACGTCGTCGCTGCCATACTTGGCGACTTAGAGATGGCCACTAGCCGGGTTGTAGGCGACGCCGTTAGGTAGATGACTCGCGGCCACCGTCCAGCGCACCGGCAGCAATCCCATATAGGCACAGGTCACGCTGTCCGCATCGCGCTTTGCGGCGCGGAGGAAACTGGCGTCGGGATTGTAGGTCATGCCATTGGGACTGTCGATACTCACGGTCATCCGCGTTTGCGCTGAGGTCAGTGAGGCTGTGCCGACAGAGAGCAGCAACAAGACGCCTCCTATCTGAGTTTGTGCTTGGTGTCTCGTCATGGTATAATTCGGTTGTGACTGCTCAGGCTGCTGCCCAAGGGAATGAAACCCGAACGCGGATTTCCGCGGATTGGACGGATTATCACTGGCTTCTCAGAGAGTATCTGTGCATACCTCTGTGCACACCGATGGAGTCCGTGTTCGTCGCGGTCCAATCCTTGCCTGGCTGAGCAGTTACGTGGTCGCCGCAATTCGAGTGGTTGGTGATGAGGACAACCAAGGTGCTGGATGGATAACGAAGCAGTTCGCCAGATGGTGCGGCGCGTGGTCTACCGCACGCTGGGCATGCCACAGAGTTCGCGACCGGTCACTGTCCGGCCCTTGGTGACAGAGACCGATGTCCGCGATGTGCCCACTGGAGGGCGGCTCTCCGTCCCCCAGGGCGCGCTCATCACCCCCCTCGCTCGGCAGATAGCCCTGGAACGGCGAGTCACCCTGGAAAAGGCAGGTGCAACACCGCCGCTGACGCCGGGCAGTGCACCGCTTAGTGATCCCAGCCGACCTGGTCAACAGACCGTAGCTGTAGGGGCCGACCACAGCGGGTATGAGTTGAAGGAAGCGCTGAAGCGCCATCTGAGTGAGCTGGGGTACGCCGTCGTGGATTGCGGAACCGACAGCACCGCCTCGGTGGACTATCCGGACTTCGCTTTCGCGGTGGCCCGACTGGTGGCCCAGGGCCGCGCCTGGCGTGGCATCGTCGTGGACGGTGCGGGCATCGGTTCATGCATGGCTGCCAACAAGGTGCCTGGCGTGCGCGCAGCCATGTGCTACGATCAGGCTACTGCCGTCAACAGCCGCGAGCATAACGACGCCAATGTTCTGACGCTGGGCGCTGGACTGATCGGCCCCAGCCTGGCCCAGCAAATCGTCAAAAGCTGGCTGGAGACGCCATCCGGTGGAGGGCGTCACGCGCGCCGGGTTAGCATGATCATGCAGATCGAGCGACGTTTCTTGAAAGACCGCGTCGGGGAATAGCAGATGAAGCTGGACGAAGCAACGATCGAGCGCATCATTGAGCAGATCACCCATCAGGTCCTCCTCTTGATACAGGGAGAGGCAGAGATGGGAGTTGATGGCGGCGCTGCTCAGTCTCTCTCAGCACACAACTACGTGGAGCGAGTGCAGCCAGTCGTCATAGCTGGAGCTGACCGCATCGCCAGCACGTTGGGCATTATGCCGACTGACGGCTCTATCGCCCACATGATCGATCACACGGTGCTCAAGCCCGATGCCACACAGGACCAAATCGCGCAATTGTGCTATGAGGCGCGCAAGCATAGCTTCGCTTCAGTGTGTGTGAATCCCGCCAACGTGAAGCTGTGCAGCGAACTCCTGCAAGGCAGCGCCGTTCCGGTTTGTACTGTTGTCGGATTTCCACTGGGCGCCACACCTACCGAGGTCAAGGTCTTCGAGGCCCAACAGGCCATTCGCGAAGGTGCGGCAGAGGTTGACATGGTAATCAACGTCGGCGCGCTCAAATCCCGGGACTACGAACGGGTGGAGCGCGACATCGCCTCCGTGGCCCGGACCTGTCACGCTGGCAATGCCATCCTCAAGGTGATCATCGAGGCAGCCCTGCTGACCGATGAGGAGAAGGTCATTGCGTGCCAGCTTGCCAAGGTGGCTGGTGCTGACTTCGTCAAGACCTCCACGGGGTTCGGGCCGGGCGGTGCCACTGCCGAGGACGTCGCCCTCATGCGGCGCGTAGTCGGTCCTGCCATGGGCGTGAAAGCGGCGGGCGGCATTCGTACCTACGAGGATGCACAGAAGATGGTCGCAGCAGGGGCTACCCGGATCGGCGCCAGCGCTAGCGTGAAGATCCTGCAGGAAGCCGGATCATGAATTCGAGGGCCGATTGGACGCTTCATAAAGGAGAACGGGCATGACTGTGCAGTTGCGTACTTATGTCTTCCTGGATAGTCTACAGCCACAGCACGCGGGATTCCTGGGCACGGTGGCGCGGGGCTTCCTGCCCCTGCCCTATGATACCTCGCTGTGGGTAGAGATCTCACCCGGCATCGAGATCAATCGCATCACCGACATCGCGCTGAAATCCACTCGGGTCCGCCCAGGCATGCAGATTGTCGAGCGACTGTTTGGCTTGCTGGAGGTGCATCACCAGGATCAGGCTGAGGTTCGGGCGGCCGGCGCGGCAATCCTGCAGGCACTGGGCCTGGAGGAATCAGATCGCATCAAGCCCAGGGTTATTTCCAGCCAGATCATTCGCCACGTGGATGCCCACCAGGTGCAACTCATCAACCGCATGCGCCACGGGCACATGCTGCTGGCCGGTCAGACGCTGTACGTGCTGGAGGTGGAACCGGCGGGCTACGCTGCTCTGGCGGCCAACGAGGCCGAGAAGGCCGCCCACATCAACATCCTGGAGGTTCGTGCCTTCGGCAGCTTTGGGCGCGTCTATCTGGGTGGCGAAGAACGTGATATTATGGCTGGCTACGGTGCGGCCGTCGCTGCCATTGAGGGCATCAGCGGGCGCGAGATCGAGACGAAGCGCCGCGACTAGTGTTGGTGGAGTGGTACATTGGTACATTGATAGATTGGTACACTGGCAGATTGATCCCGAATATACCAGTTCCCAATCTGCCGATCTGCTAGTTTCCCAGGTCAGGAGGATACATACTATGACTGAGGCACTCGGTATGATCGAAACGAAGAGCTTTCCCGCTATGGTCGAGGCAGCCGACGCGATGGTCAAGGCGGCCAAGGTCGAGCTGGTGAGCTACGAGAAGACGGGTGGCGGTCACGTGACTGCCATCGTGCGCGGCGACGTGGCGGCCGTCAAGGCAGCCATCGAGGCTGGCGCGCGTGGAGCTGAGAGGGTAGGCGAAGTCGTCGCCATCCACATCATCCCGCGCCCGCACACCAACGTGGACCGCACACTACCCCTGGGACGCCCACCCGCCGAGGGCAAGTAAGCGACAATGTGACAAGGTAGCACAATGCCGTTTCAGGTTTCACGTTCACGGAGTTCCAAATGCTACTAGGAAAAGTCGTGGGCACGCTGGTCGCCACGCGCAAGGAGACCACCTTGGAGGGGCTCAAGTTCCTGGTGCTCAAACAGATCGACATTGAGGGCCAGGAGACAGGGGCCTATCGCGTGGCGGCGGACGCTGTTGGCGCTGGGCTGGGCGAGGTGGTGCTCTACGCCACCGGCAGCTCTGCTCGCCAGACGAAGTTGACAGACAGACGTCCATGCGATGCCGTCATCATGGCCATTGTGGACATGCTGGAGGTGAACGGCATCGTGAAGTATGACAAGGCTAAGGCTGAAGTTGGCTGATGATTGATGATGCTCGTATTGACGCTATCGTTCAGCGGGTGATGGCCGAACTGCGCCAGGGGGAACGGGTACGCCACGGCCCTCCGGTGGAGCCACCGGACGCCGGGCAACCTCCCCCGCCCGCCTCTGCGTTGCGCCACGGTGACAACCTGTTCCCCGACGTAGATAGCGCCGTGGCGGCAGCACGTCGCGCCTACCTGGAACTGGGCCGTATGCCGCTTGCGGTGCGCGAGCAGATGATTGCCCACACCCGCCGCGTGATGCGCGAGAACGCGCAACTCCTGGCCTACGAAGCCTGGCAAGAGACGGGAATGGGCCGCTACGAGGACAAAATCGAGAAGAACCTGCTCAACGCCAACAGGACACCGGGGACAGAGATACTGGCCCCGACTGCATGGAGCGGTGATGACGGTCTGACGCTGATCGAATACGCGCCCTACGGTGTGATCGGCGCGATCATCCCCAGCACAAACCCCACGTCCACCGTGATCTGCAACTCGATCGGGATGGTGGCAGCGGGCAACGCCATTGTCTTCAATGCGCACCCTGGAGCGCGTGCCTGCTCCAACCGTGCGGTACAGTTGGTTAACGAGGCCATCGTCGAGGCGGGTGGGCCGCCTCACCTGGTATGCGCCGTGGCCGAGCCCACCATAAAGACCGCCCAGAAGATCATGCGCCACCCCGACGTGCAGTTGCTGACCGTCACCGGCGGAGCGGCTGTGGTGCGGGAAGCGATGCAGAGTGGCAAGCGGGCAGTCTGTGCCGGCCCGGGCAATCCGCCGGTGGTAGTGGATGAGACGGCCGATCTGGAGCAGGCCGGACGCGACATCGTGCGCGGTGCCGCTTTTGACAACAACATCATTTGTGTTGACGAGAAGGAAGTCTTCGCCGTTGCTGCCATTGCCGACGACCTGAAGCGTGTCATGTGCAGTCATGGAGCCTACGAGATCAACTCCTGGCAACTCAACCGGCTGATGAAGTCCATCTTCACCCAGGTTCCGCCAGCGGGGCAGCACGGCACGATGAACAAAGCTTTCATCGGCAAGAACGCCAACGTGTTGCTCAAGGAGATCGGCGTGAATGTCGGGGATGAGGTCCGCCTGGTGCTGGTGGAAGTGGAGCGAGACCACCCGCTGGTGCTCTCAGAGCAAATGATGCCGATCATCCCCCTGGTCCGCGTGGGCGACGCCGATGAGGGCATTGACCTGGCCAAGATAGCTGAGCACGGCTTCCGGCACACGGCGGTGATGCACTCCAAGAACCTCGATCACCTGAGCCGCATGGCGCGGGAGATAGACTGCAGTATCTTTGTGAAGAACGGCCCCTCGCTTGCCGGCGTCGGCTACGGCGGCGAAGGCTTCTGCTCGTTCACCATCGCCAGTCCCACCGGTGAGGGGATTACCAACCCCATCAGCTTCAGCCGCATCCGCCGCTGCGTGCTGAAGGATTCCTTCCGGATTGTCTAACTCCCAATATCCAATCACCATTCTCTGATCCCTGATCTCTAGTTCCCATGATTGACCCAGCCCTCGCCCTCCTCGAATTCAGCAGCATCGCAGCCGGTATCGAGGCCGCCGATGCCATGGTCAAGCGCGCCCCCATTGACGTGATCAGGGCGGGCACAGTGCAGCCCGGCAAGTACCTGGTGCTCATCGGGGGGCAGGTGGCTGACGTTGAGGAATCACTGGCGGCCGGGCGCGAGGTGGGCGGCGCGGCGGCCGTGGATTTCGTCTACCTGCCCCAGGTGCATCCGGAAGTGGTAGAGGCCATCGGTGGGGGACGGGTGCCGCAGGCAACGGACGCCCTGGGCATCGTTGAAACAACCACGGTTGCGGCCGCCATCCACGCTGCCGATGCCGGCATCAAGGGCGCTGAGGTGCGACTGACCGAGGTGCGGTTGGCCGACGGGCTGGGGGGCAAAGGCATCGTGCTCTTCTCTGGGCTAGTCGCCGATGTGGAGGCCGCAGTCGAGATCGGCGTGGGCGTGCTGGAGCGGCCCGATCTGTTGGTGCGTCAGGTCGTCATCCCGCAACTCCACCCGGAGATGTGGGAGAACGTTTCCGATGTCACCCGCTTTCAGGCCAGGGTGGTTGGCAAATTATGAAGTTCGCGCGCGTGATCGGCACGGTGGTCGCCACCCGCAAATACGAAGGTCTTGAAGGGATCAAGTTCCTCGTCGTGCAACCGTTGGACAGGGACTTGAATCCCAAGGGTCGTCCCGTCGTCGCAGCCGACGCCACGGCACAGGCCGCCCCCGGCGAGTTGGTCTTCATGGTGGCCAGCCGGGAAGGGGCACAGGCGCTGCCGGAGGTCTTCGTGCCCGTAGACCTGGCCATCACCGGCATCGTGGACGAAGTCGACGTCGAGCGCGGCCCGCGCCGCCA
>CBDURC010000068.1:0-13359 GCA_965369635.1 uncultured Anaerolineales bacterium
CGTCGGCACCATTCTGCACACCGGCAACAGCGGTGGCAACTGGAACGAACAGGACGGGGGGACGGCAGAGGCACTGAACAGCGTCTCTGCTCTGGACGCTGCTCACGTGATGGCTGTGGGTGCCATGCGGGACATGCGCTTCAGCGACGATGGTGGCGCGGCGTGGGCGCTGCGCGGCGGCGGCCCGCTGCTCGCTCTGCGCGGCGTAGATTTCCTTGATGATGCCCAGACCGGCTGGGTGGTGGGTGAGAGGGCGGACACTCGGGCAGCCCTTCTGCACACGAGGGACGGTGGACAAAGCTGGGCCGGCGTGGAGATCAGGCGGCCAGATGGCGAGTTGGCTGGAACGGGTTGGCTGAATGATGTGGACATGGTGGATGAGAACACCGTCTGGACCTTTGGCCGCATGAGTCATGCTTGGAAGACCACCGACGGCGGTGAGAACTGGCAACTGCACCAGGTCGATCCTGGCCAACCCTATGCCTACCGCATACAGTTCTACGATGCGAGCGAGGGCTGGATAAGCCAGAACCCGGGCAGGCAAACCGACTATGAAGTGGGCCACACGACGGACGGTGGTGAGACCTGGCAACTCATCGATGTTCCAGGCATGAACGGCCCCGCGGGCGCCATGCACTGGGACGCCGACCGCAAACACGGATGGGTGTTCATTCAGACCTACAAGTGCGCCCGAGCCACCCGGGACCAGCCCTATGGGGACTGGGAGTGGAGTGTCCAACCTACGACGGATATGATCCGCGATGTCTACTTCCTGCCCGGATCGCCGGTGGGATACATGGTGGGGAGTCGAGGAGAGAGCCTGGACTGGGGCGGTACCATCTGGAGGAGCGCAGACTACGGCGAGACCTGGGAGCACCAACTCAATGGCACGGAAGATTGGGGAGACAAGGCCGTGCAGGCCTTGCGTGGCGTGTCTTTCATAGACGAGAACACCGGCTGGGCCGTGGGCGCCAATGGTATCATCCTGCACACCACCGACGGCGGCGACAACTGGACAATTCAGCCATCCGGTACCGAGGAGCACCTCGGCGCTGGCTGGCCCCTGAAAGCCACGCACGAGGTAGAGAACAATATGCTGGGGGAAGGCGATGGCGGCGGTGGCGGCATCATCTTCGTAGACCACAAAGGTTGGGTCGTCGGCGAATCGGGAGTGATCCTGCACTACAGCGGTGAACCATCCACCACCTGGAGCTACCAGACGGACACGTCGCTGACCATGGATGGCAAGCTGTGGGATTGGGTGACCGAGACTGGCCTCAGCCTGGATGCCGAGACGGCCGAGGGCATATTCGGCCCCACCATACCCGGCGATGCCGATGACCTCAGCGCCGATCTGCGCTCCCTGTGGGATGCCAGCAATCTCTACCTGGCGCTGAGAGTGCGTGACGATACCCTGGTGGCCGATAGCGGCACGCTGGCTGACGATGACTGCGTGGTGCTGGGCATTGACGGCGCTTTCGACTTCACCCCTGGCGGTGAGGACGACCACGAGTACGCCATCGGCTGGGATGGGCGGGTGACCGACTTCGGTGTGCCCACCTCAGCGATTCAGGCCGCCGTGCAAATCACCCCAGAAGGCTACACGGTGGAGGTTGCCATTCCATTCTCAGAGCTGGACACCATTCCTCTGCAACACGATCGCACCATCGGTCTGGCACTGGGCCTGAGGGACGACGACGATGGCGGCCCCTTCGATAGCTTCCTGGTGCGGGACGGCGAGTATACCCACTACAGCTCCGCCGAATATGGTCATCTGCGCCTGCTGGGCCAGACGCTCACCTTCCAACACAAGGCCAACAATTACACCACCACCCATGACACGTACATCAGCTACTGGGATCGGCCCCACAACTACAACCGCGGCGCCGAGGCCAAGCTGCTTCACCTGCGGTCCAGGGACGTGATGTCGGCCCTGCTACACTTCGACCTGACTGCGCTGGACAGCAACCTGATCGTTGACGAGGCGACTCTGGGCGTGTTCGCCGTTTCGAGCAACCATGACATTCCCGTAACGGTGAATAGCTACCGCCTGCTGCGTGACTGGAACCCCGGTGAGGTGACCTGGAATGAGCGCATGGCAGGCGAACCTTGGGGCGAACCGGGCGCCAACGACACCGAAGCCGACCCTGAGGCTGACCGTCTGGACACGCCCAGCGACACGGTGGAGTTCGACGGCCTGGGCGCATACGAGTTTGACGTCACCAGCATGGCGCAGGTGTGGCACGCCAATCCCGAGGACAACGAGGGCCTGATTCTGAAAACCGAGCCGGGCGCCTGGGTGGAGTACAAGCTGGGCGCTGCCGAGCACTGGGAGGAGAACTGGCGGCCCTGGATGAGGGTGCGGTACCATCTGCGGCAGCCAGATCCAACGCCCACGCCAACGTCAACACCGACGCCCACACCGACAGCCACGCCTACATCAACCCCGACGGCGACCGTGACGCCGACGGCAACGGCTACGGCCACGCCGACCGATACGCCGACGGCCACTGCCACCACGACGCCAACCGATACGCCAACGACCACGCCGACGGCGACGCCAACGGAGACACCGAGCTTATATCCTGCCTACCTGCCCCTGATGATCAGACAGCGGTAGAGGGCCAACAAAGAAAGGGGTGAAGCATCCTAGCTTCACCCCTTGACATCCCCTGGTCGGGGCGGGCGGATTTGAACCGCCGACCTCACGGACCCGAACCGTGCGCGCTATCCGAACTGCGCTACGCCCCGTCTTGGGAACGTCAACATTATACCCCAACTTCACCCAATTGCCAAAACGCGGCTTTGACCTCGTGGGCAATGCCAGGAACAGGATTAAGGAAGGTGAATGGTCATGAGCCTGCAAATCGGCATCGTAGGCTTGCCCAACGTGGGCAAATCCACGCTTTTCAATGCCATGACCCGCGCCCAGGCAGCGGTGGCCAGTTATCCTTTCACCACCATCGAGCCCAACGTTGGCGTGGCCACAGTACCCGACGGCCGCCTGGAACGGCTGGCCGCACTGATCCAGCCGGAGCGAACCGTGCCCGCCTCGGTGGAATTCGTGGACATCGCCGGCCTGGTGAAGGGTGCCAGCCAAGGGGCAGGACTGGGCAACCAATTCCTGGGCCACATCCGCAACGTGAACGCCGTGGCCATGGTGGTGCGCGTCTTTGAGGACGCTGACGTCGCCCACGTGACGACGGAACTCGATCCCCTGAACGACATCGAGACGGTGGAGCTGGAGCTCATCCTGGCGGACCTGGCGACCGTGGAGCGGCGCGCGGAGAAGGTCCGAGCCAAGGCCAAAGCTCAGCCACGGGAATTCAAGGCCGAGATGGAGTTGTTGGAGCGGCTGGGGCAGCATCTGAACGACGGCCACCGCGTGCGGGAGATGGTTCTGAGCGACAAAGAAGGCGAGATGCTGCGCACCCTGAACCTGCTGACGGCCAGACCGTGCCTCTACGTCGCTAACGTCGGGGAGGAGGACTTGCCAGACGGCGGCCCTCTGGTAGAAGCGGTGAGGCAGCGGGCGGCGGCTGAGGACACAGAGGCGGTGGTCATCTGCGCCGAACTGGAGGCCGAGCTGGCCGAGTGGCCGGCGGAGGAAGCGGATGCCTACCGCTCCGAGCTAGGCTTGACAGAACCGGGCCTCAATCGCCTGATCGCCGCGGGGTACCGCCTGCTGAACCTGATCACCTTCTTCACTGTCACTGGGCAGAAAGAGACGAGGGCTTGGCCTCTGGTGCGGGGACGCTCCGTCCGGGAGGCAGCGGGAATCATTCACACCGACATGCAGCGCGGCTTCATCCGCGCTGAGGTGATCCCCTGGGACACCCTGTTGGAAGCAGGCGGACTGGTGGCGGCGCGGGGAGATGGGCTGGTCCACCTGGAAGGACGAGACTACGTGGTGCAAGACGGCGACGTCATCCACATCCGTTTCTCCCGATCCTGACGAACCCAGGAAATTATGTCCACTGCATAGGCCAGACCCTCAACTATAGAATGATACCATAATGCACTACACGATGCTGGTCTGCCCGCAGGATTTGTGGTAGAATGGCCTCATCACCAACACCAAGAGCAATCGGAGGAAAACCAATGAGTGAAACCAGAAGCACACTGCCCCACTGGGACATGACGGTGGTCTATCCCAGCCTCGAATCGGTAGAATTCGAGACAGGCTTTCAATCGGCCATCCAAGCCATTGAGCAACTGGTGGCCCTGTTCGACGAGCACAGCATCGGCCTGCGGGAACCAACTCCGCTCGACGAGGCGACGGTGCAGAGTCTCGAAACGGTGTTGCAGCGGTTCAACACCGTGCTGGAAGAAACCCACACCCTGGGCGCGTACATCGCCAGCTTCGTCACCACCGACACACGGAACGAGCTCGCCCAGGCCAAGCGCAGCGAGCTTCAGCAGCATACGGTGAAGCTCTCCCTGCTGGACACTCGTTTCACCGCCTGGATCGGTTCCCTCGACATCGGGGAACTCATCAAGCGCTCCGCCGTGGCCCGCGAACATGGTTTCATGCTGCGCAAAGCCAAGGAGGAGGCCACCCACCTGATGACACCGGCGGAGGAAGCACTGGCGGCAGAACTGAACCTGTCCGGCGGCACCGCCTGGGCCAAGCTGCACAGCGACTTCACCTCGCAACTGATGGTCACCCTCGAACTGAACGGCGAGGTGCAAGAGATGCCGATGAGCGCGGTACGCAACCTGGCCTACGATCCCGACCGCGAGGTCCGGCGTCGCGCCTACGAGGCGGAGGTGGCCACCTGGCGCAGCGCGGAGGTGCCCATCGCCGCCGCCATCAACAGCATCAAGGGCCAAGTGAACGCGCTGGCCGAACGGCGGGCGTGGGATTCCCCCCTGGATGCCGCCCTGTTCCAGAACAACATTGACCGCCAGACACTGGACGCGATGATGGAAGCAGCGCACGAGTCGTTTCCTGACTTCCGGCGCTATCTGCGGGCTAAGGCACGAGCGCTGGGTCTGCCTGTCCTGGCCTGGTACGATATCTTCGCCCCGGTGGGCAAGAGCGCCAAGGCGTGGTCATTTGAAGAGGCAGATCAGTTTATCATCAGGCAATTCGGCACCTTCTCGCCGAAGCTGAGGGGCCTGGCCGAGCGGGCCTTCGGCGAACGCTGGATAGACGCCGAGCCCCGTCCGGGCAAGGTGGATGGGGCCTTCTGCATGTGGTTGCGGGAAGACGAATCGCGCATTCTCGCCAACTACAAGGCCGCCTACAACGGCATGAGCACACTGGCTCACGAGCTTGGGCACGCTTACCACAATCTGAACCTGGCATCGCGCACGGTGCTGCAACGGCAAACCCCTATGACCCTGGCCGAGACCGCCAGCATCTTCTGCCAGACCATCGTCCGTCAGGCAGCCATGGAAAGGGCCGCTATTCCAGAACAGATCAGCATCTTGGAAGCCTCTCTGCAAAACGCCTGCCAGGTGGTGGTGGATATCACCAGCCGCTTCCTGTTTGAGCAGAACGTCTTCGAGAAGCGGAAGCAGAGAGAGCTATCGGCAGCAGAACTGAAGAAGCTACTGTGGGATGCACAGGGCCAGACCTACGGCGATGGGCTGGATCCCGACACGTATCACCCTTACATGTGGGCCGTGAAATCCCACTACTATAGCACAGGCCGCTCCTTCTACAACTACCCCTACATGTTCGGGCTGCTCTTTGGATTGGGGCTATACGCGCGTTATCAGGACGACCCCCAGGGGTTCAAGGCCGGTTACGACGACCTGCTTTCCTCGACAGGGATGGGCAATGGGGCGGAGCTAGCCGCCCGCTTCGGCATCGACATTCAAACTCCGGACTTCTGGCGCTCCAGTCTGGACGTCGTCCGAGCCGACATTGAGCGCTTCGAAGCCCTGATCGCCCCACAGTAGTAGAGAAGGCGACAATGGGTCAACGAGCATACGTCTTTGAAACGCGGATCACGAAAACGGTGTATCTGAACTATCTCCTGTTCCTGCCCAAAGGCTATGGGGCAAACCCAGAGGAGAATTGGCCCTTGATTCTCTTCCTTCATGGGGCGGGAGAACGAGGTGACGATCTGAGCCTGGTGAAGAAACACAGCATCCCGAAGATGGTGGAGCAACAGGAGGACTTCCCCTTCATCGCTGTGTCGCCGCAGTGTCCCCAGGATTCATGGTGGTCGGATCACATCGAAGCCCTCGATGGACTGCTCAGTGAGATCACGACGACGTACGCGGTGGACACAGACCGCGTCTACCTTACGGGGCTCAGCATAGGAGGGTATGGCGCCTGGCATCTGGCGACCGTGTATCCGGAGCGGTTCGCTGCAGTTGTGCCCATCTGCGGTGGCGGCGCCTGGTTTCTCGGTTTCCCAGAGAATGTCAGCGCCATCAAAGACGTCCCCGTGTGGGCCTTTCATGGTGCGAAGGATGATCTGGTACCCTTGGAAGAGTCCGAGAAGATGGTCGAGACACTGAAAGCGTGCGGCGGCAACGTGCGTTTCACTGTCTACCCTGACGCGGATCATGACTCCTGGACGCGGACATACGACAGTCCAGAACTCTACGAATGGCTTCTCAAGCATACGCGGTGATGGCACCGCAGGGAGGAGAGACGCATGAGCAAACAGTATGAGGAGCCGGTTAGCCGGCGGCGCTTGCTGCGCTACGGCGGGCTGGGGCTGTTGAGTTGGCTGGCCGCAGCGTGTGGACTGCGCGTGCCGCCGACGGCCGCTCCTGCCCCCACCTCGCTGCCGACATCCAGGCCCACAGTCGTGCCTCCGCCCTCGCCCACGCCCACCGCGCGGCGGGTGGCACCATCGGAACTCTTGCACAACGAGAACCGGCCCGGCTTCTACATCCGCTATGTCAAGCCATTTCCACCGCCCGACGTGGATGCATGGCGTCTCTCCGTGGAAGGGCTGGTGGCCGAGCCCCTCACCCTCAGCCTGACCGAGATCGAACAGCGTCTGTCGCTCGTCTCACAGGTCTCGCGCATGAAGTGCGTGGAGTGCTGGTCGGCCAAGGCGGAGTGGGGTGGCTTTACCTACCAGGCGCTGGCGGAACTGGCGAGGCCGCTGCCCGAAGCGACTCACGTCTACCTCCAGTGCATAGACGGCTATTGGGAGGTGTTGCCCATCGAGGAATTGGCGCGGCCGCGGGCTCTCTTCGCCTACCGCATGAACGGCGAGCGATTGCCAGCGCCCTACGGTTCGCCGCTGCGGCTCATCGTCCCCTGGCTGTATGGCTACAAGGGGGCCAAGGCCATCGCCAAGTTGGAATTCAAGGCCGAAACCGGCAGGGGGTACTGGTCCACGGTGGCAGCCTATTCCCCGGAAGGAAGGATTCAGGCGGGCTTTGACTATCCGCTGGACCTCGACGACGGGGCACATCAGATCGAAGGTGGGGAGATCACGAAGTACTAGGTGATCAGGAATCAGGTCACCCACGGGCATCTCCTCCTGACACCTGATCCCCGATACCTCGTGCTGGGCCAGGACACGCAGAGCAGGGCGAGGACTTCAAGAAGTGACTGAAACTCTAAGGTTCGGGGGCTTGACAAATCCCCGGAAGTATGCTAAGATATAGACGTATTGAAACATGTCTAAGTATGAGACGTGAATCGCAATGACCGACAGATGCGTTGGCTTCTGCAAAGCCTTGTGCGACAGCACCAGACAGAGGATCCTGGTAATGCTCCGTGAGCGAGACATGTACGTGGGTGAGATTGCCGATGCCTTCCGACTATCTCAACCCAGCATCTCTCACCACTTGAGTATATTGAAAGGCGCCAATGTGGTGAGAAGCCGCAGGGAAGGCAAGCAGGTATACTATTCTCTCAACCGGGAGAACATACAAGAATGCTGTGGCATGCTGATGTCCAGATTCGTTACCGAAACGTCCTGTAGCATTGCGGAAGAGCCCTAAGCGCTGGGGGAGAGAGGTCGTCAGGCTTAGGGTCCTTTTTGGGGGTGAACCATCGAAGTATTCAAATACGTCAGTATGTAGAGACGAATGAAGCATAAAGGAGCAAGAAGATGTCAGACGAATCCAGAATCAAAGAGAAAGTGCGTGAGCGGTACGGCGAGATAGCCGCCGAGTTCATAGAGACAAAGGGAACGGCGAGCTGTTGTCCTCCCCAGCGGGCTAGTTGCTGCCCACCGCAGCAAGCCAGTTGCTGTAGCCCCAGCCAGACCGATGTGACCAGCCTCACCAACGCCATGCGGCTTTACCCTACACAGGCCCTGGCCGACCTGCCCGGCAGCGTGACTGACATGGCGTTAGGCTGCGGCAACCCCACAGCCATCGCTGAACTCAGGCCGGGCGAGGTCGTGTTGGACCTGGGCAGCGGTGGGGGCATAGACTGCTTCCTGGCGGCGCGCCAGGTCGGACCCCAGGGGCGTGTCATCGGCCTGGACATGACGCCGGAGATGATCAGTCTGGCCCGTCAGAACGCCAAGAAGATGGAAATCAACAACGTCGAGTTCCGCTACGGCGAAATGGAGGAGATGCCTCTCCCCGACGAATCGGTGGACGTCATCATCTCCAACTGCGTCATCAACCTGTCTCCAGACAAGGACAAGGTCTTCTCCGAAGCTTATCGTGTCCTTCGACCCGGAGGGCGATTGACCGTTTCCGACATCGTGACTTATGGCCCGCTGCCGGAAGCCGTGCGCAGCAACCTAGAAGCTTGGGCTGGCTGCGTCGCCGGAGCGTTGGACGAGTCAGCCTATCTGGATAAGATCAGGCAGGCCGGTTTCACTCAGACCGAAGTCATAGAACGCAGCGTCGCCGAGACAGAACAGTGGTTCAAAGCGGACCAGGCACAGCAAATGGCTCAGAGCCTGAATGAACTGCGAGGCAAGATAGGCAGGATAGCCAGTATCAGAGTTACAGCACGCAAGCCATAGCCGGTTCAGATGCATGGGGGCAAGGATTCCCGTTCAACACACATCAGGGCGCTAAAGGCAACATGACCCAGGTCATTAGCACCCTGGCAGACTGGTGCTGTTATGATGGACGCAAGGTGGAGGCAGCTTTGCGTCTTCGCCTGAGCCAACGATTCTCGAGGATGGCCAGGAGAACCTGCCATGTGTGTGGCAGACATCATGATCTCGAATCCCGTCACGGTGTCCCCTGCCGACTCCATCGGCACCGCCGTCAGGCGAATGCGGGGAAGCGGCTATCGCTGCCTGCCTGTCGTCCAGGGGACACGGCTGGTGGGCGTCGTCACGGACTACGAATTGAACCGAGCGGCCAACTCCCCGCTGGTGGCCCGCGAGCCATGGCACGATCACTTCCTTCTCGACCTGATCGAAGTGCGCACCTGCATGAAGCGGGATCCATTGACCGTCGCCCCCGAGGCGCACATCCGAGAGGCCGCCCGCGTGGTCTGCGAGGGTGACGTGTGTGGAGTGCCAGTGGTGAGCGGGCACATCTTGGTAGGTCTGGTGACGACGTCTGACTTGCTGAGGCATCTGATACACCTCCTGGGAGAGTAGGTGGCCCCCGAGACTCAAACGAGACATGGTAATCCAAGCGAGCACTGCTTCCGCACACGGAGCAGTGCTCGCTTTGACTTGGAGCGCAAAAAAGGTTATCATACTGGCGCTATGCTGTTTGCCAACACTCAGGCCGATCTGATCTTCCTGCACGCACCCAGCGTCTACGATTTCCGGAAGCGGGCCATCCTCTACGGCCCTATCAGCGATGTCGTGCCCTCCAGCCCTGTCTTCGAGATGTATCCGATCGGTCTCACCACCATGGCCGAGTACGTGGAACGGGATGGCTACCGCGTGCGCATCGTCAACCTGGCCGTGCGCATGCTTGACGACCCCGATTTCGACGCCGAACGGCTCATCGCCAGGCTCGACCCGCTGGCTTTCGGCATCGATCTGCACTGGCTGCCTCACGCCCACGGCGCGCTGGCTATCGCCGAGTTGGTCAAGCAGCATCACCCACACACTCCTGTGATCTTCGGCGGCTTCTCGGCCACCTACTACCAGCGGGAACTTTGCGACTACCCTCAGGTGGACTACGTGATACGAGGCGATTCGGCGGAGGAACCGCTGCGCCAACTCCTGGAGTGCCTGCGCGCTGACCGCTCGCCGGCCCAGGTGCCCAACCTCACCTGGCGAGATGCAGACGGCCAGGTGCACGAAAACCCGCTCACCTACTGCCCGGACGACCTCGACCACGTCGCTCTGGATTACAGCTACGTGGTGCGGGCAGCGGCGCGGACCCTGGGACGGGATCTGAAGAACTACAAGCCCATCGAACGCTGGCTCGATTATCCCATTATGGCTGCGCTTTCCTGTCGTGGCTGCACCCAACAGTGCCTCACCTGCGGTGGCTCGGCGGAGGCCTTCCGCCGCCTGCACAAGCGGAAGCGCCCTGCCTATCGCGACCCAGAGCAGTTGGCCGGCGACCTCTTCCACATGGCCGAGGTGAGCAAAGGCCCCGTATTCATCCTGGGAGACCTGCGCCAGGCGGGCGCCGGCTACGCTGAGCTCTTCTTAGAGGCGGTCCGCGGCTTCCCCGGCCCGGTGATCGTGGAGTTGTTCAACGCCGCCAACGACGGCTACCTGCAGCGGGTGGGCGAGACCTTCACCGATTGGACGCTGGAGATCTCGCCGGAGACACATGACCCCGCCGTGCGCCGCGCCTTCGGCAAGCCATACGACAACGAGGCCCTGGAAGCCACCTTGGCCACCGCGCTGGACGCGGGGTGCAGCCGGCTCGACCTCTTCTTCATGGCGGGCCTGCCGAAACAGACGGCGGAGTCGGTGCTGGACACCGCCAAGTACTGCCGTCACCTGATGACCCGCTTCGATGACAATCGCTTGCAGCCATTCATCTCCCCGCTGGCACCGTTCCTGGATCCCGGTAGCCGCGCCTTCGAGAACCCGGAACGCTACGGCTATCGCCTCTTCTGCCGCACGCTGGAAGAGCACCGCCGAGCGCTGGAAGCCCCCACCTGGAAGCACACCCTCAACTACGAGACGAAGTGGATGAGCCGGGCAGACATCGTGGAGAGCACGTACGAAGCAGGGCTACGACTCACCCGACTCAAAGCGGAGCGGGGGATGGTCGACGCAGGCGTGGCTCAGGACATAGAGGACCGCGTCGTTCAAGCGCGCCGCTTGATGGCCGAGATTGATCGGCTGTTGGAAACCTGCACGCCGCAGGAGTCGGAGCGGGAATTGGCGCGGCTGAAGCCGGAGATTGACAGTGCTAATACCTCCACTATCTGCGACAAGCGGGAGTTGGAGACACCCATCGAGGGCTTGCGACTGAAGATCCCCGGCATCGCCCGCTTCCTGCTGCGCGAAGGCTGGCAGGCAGTCAAGTCTAGACTTCGAACCCCAGACTCCAGACTCTGACGAACAGAGCAAGCAACACACAACACGTCGCCTGAGAGGCGAGTGTAGAGCTACGAGAATCAAGTTTGCCAAAGGAGATGACTATGGCCAAGGGCATTATCCTCATTGACGAGGATCGTTGCAAGGGGTGCGGCCTGTGTGTAACCGTCTGCCCCAAGCATATCCTCCGACTGGCAGAGGGGCGGTTCAACGCTAAGGGGTACCAGCCCATCGAGGTAACGGCCCCCGAGGCGTGCACCGGCTGCACCCTATGCGCCGTCATCTGCCCCGACGTGGTCTTCACCGTGTATAGACAGAGACGGAAGCACGGAAGCAAGGGAGCTAGGGTGCAGGGGAGCAGGGGTGCAGGGGCGCTAGGGTGCAAGGCTGCTCCTCCGCTCCTCCGCTCCTCTGCTCCTCTGCTCAGACCGGAGGCAAAGAATGGCTAAAAAACTGCTCGAAGGGAACGCAGCCATCGCTGAGGCTGCCATCCGCGCGGGGGTCGAAGCCTTCTTCGGCTACCCCATCACACCCCAGTCGGAGGTGCTGGAGCATTTCTCCAAGAGGCTTCCCGAGGAGGGGCGCGTTTTCCTGCAGGCCGAAAGCGAGGTTGCGGCCATCAACATGGTCTACGGCGCAGCATGCGCCGGGGCGCGGGTGATGACTTCCTCATCCAGCCCAGGCGTCAGCCTAATGCAGGAAGGTATCTCCTACATGGCCTGTTCCGAGGTGCCAGCAGTGCTGACGAACATCATGCGCGGGGGGCCGGGCCTGGGCAACGTCCAGCCCGCACAAGGGGACTATTTCCAGGCCGTCAAGTCCGCTGGCCACGGCGACTTCCACATGATCGTCCTGGCCCCAGCCAATGTCCAGGAGGCCATTGACCTGATGGTGCTGGCCTTCGACCTGGCGGAGAAGTACCGCACCCTCGTCATGCTCGTCGCCGATGGCTGTATCGGCCAGATGATGGAGCCAGTGGAACTGCCGCCCATGCGCCCGGTCCGCCCGCCCGAGGAGCGGCCCTCCTGGGCGCTCACCGGCGCCAAGGGGCGGGAGCACAACATCATCACCTCCCTCTACCTGGGGGCAGAGAGGATGGAAGAGGTCAACCTGCGTTTGCAGGCCAAACTGAAGAAGATCGCCGCCAACGAGGTGCGCTGGAAGGAGTACAGCACCGAGGACGCCGACCTCCTGCTGGTGTCCTTCGGCACTGTAGGCCGCATCTGCCAGTCGGTGGTGCGGGAGGCACGGGCGAAGGGGATGAAAGTGGGGCTCTTGCGGCCCATCACCCTCTGGCCCTTCCCCAGCGCTCGCCTGGCCGAACTGGCTCAGCAAGTACGCGGTATGTTGGTCGTGGAGATGAATGCCGGGCAGATGGTTGAGGACGTACGGTTGGCCGTCGAAGGCCGCTGCCCGGTGCGGTTCTATGGGCGGATGGGAGGCATCGTCCCCCTGTCCGACGAGATCCTGCCCGAACTGGAGAAGTTGGACGCAAAGGAGCGGAGGAGCGGAGGAGCGGAGGTGCAGGGGAGCCGAGGCGCACCCTTGCTCCCCTGCTCCCCTGCTCCCTTGCTCTCTTTTCTGGAGGATTAGAGATGAAGACGCTAGAGATTCCTGCGGACATGGAACTAGTCTACAAGAAGCCGGAGAGCCTGACCGACGCTCACACGATATATTGCCCCGGCTGCACCCACGGCGTCATCCATCGCCTCATCGCTGAGGTGCTGGACGAACTGGGGGTGCGGGAGCGAACCATCGGCATAGCCCCGGTGGGCTGTTCCGTGTTGGCCTACTACTACTTCAACGTGGATATGGCTGAGGCGGCCCACGGACGGGCGCCGGCCATGGCCACCGGCATCAAGCGCGTCAGCCCGGGCAAAGTGGTCTTCACTTACCAGGGTGACGGCGACCTGGCCTCTATCGGCATAGCGGAGATCGTCTATGCGGCCAATCGGGGCGAGTTGTTCACCACCATCTTCGTCAACAACGCCATCTACGG
>CBDURC010000069.1:0-13285 GCA_965369635.1 uncultured Anaerolineales bacterium
CGGTGCGGCGGGCGCTGGACAGTCCGTTGCCGCTGCTGGGCACTATCGGCAAGGGCGGCGGTGGGTTTTTTGCCGAGGTTAGAGCCAGGCCCAATGTGGAGTTGGTCGAGGTGACGCTGCTGAACCGCGAGCGGCTGCCAGCGTTGCTTGCGGAGCGCTTTTCTCAGTCAGCGGAAAAGCGGAAAGAGCGGAAAGGGGAGGTGAAATCATGAGAATCGTAGTTGATGCTATGGGTGGCGATCATGCCCCGCAGTTGGTCGTGGATGGAGCTGTGCAGGCCGCCCGCGAATGGGGCACGGAGATCATCCTCGTAGGACAGGAGGAGGTTGTGCGGGCTGAGCTGGCCAAGCACGACACGACAGGCTTATCTTTGTCCGTCGTCCACGCCTCCCAGGTGGTGACGATGGAAGAGCACACCATGGCCGTGAAACGCAAGAAGGACTCCTCCTTGGTAGTGGGGATGCGGTTGGTCAAGGAAGGGAAGGCGGACGCTTTCGCCTCCGCCGGCAACTCGGGGGCGGTGATGGCGGCGGCCATCTTCGATCTGAAGCGCATTCGAGGCATCGCTCGTCCAGCGCTGGCCACAGTATATCCCGCCGCGCCGGTGCCGTGCCTACTGCTCGACATGGGCGCCAACGCCGATTGCAAGCCGGAGTACTTGCTGCAGTTCGCCATTATGGGAGATGCTTATGCGCGCAAGCTCCTGGGCATCGAGCAGCCGCGCGTCGGCATCGTCTCTAATGGTGAGGAGGAGGACAAGGGCTCTGTGCTGGTGCGGGAAACGTATCCGCTGCTCAAGGAGAGTGGGCTCAATTTCATTGGCAACGTGGAGGGGAAGGACATCGGCCGTGGCCTGGCGGACGTGGTGGTTACCGACGGGATGACGGGCAACGTGATCATCAAGCTGACGGAAGGAGTGGTGTCGTTCCTGGCCCGCTTCTTGAAGCGGCAGTTCACCAGCGGCTGGCTGAACAAGCTGGCGCTGGTGCTGATGATCCCCGGCCTGATCGTCGCGCTGCCGGGGCTGGTGCTGATGCTGCCGGCCGTAGGGGAGTTGCGCCGGCGGATGGACTGGCGGGAGTTTGGTGGCGCGCCGCTGCTGGGTGTGGCCGGCGTGGTGGTCATTGGCCACGGACGCAGCGATGCCAAGGCCATCAAGAACATGATCCGGGCTGCTCAGACCGCCGTGCAGCAGGACGTGGTGGGGACGATCAAGGAGGAGCTGGCGCGGCGGGGGATGGATCGCCGGGGAGCGGCGCCGTAGGCCGGTGCCACATCGCTCACATCCTGTCTATCCGATCATAGGCCGGATCGTGCTTGGCGATGTCATCAATGATCACGACCCTGTTATCGCTATCGAGCAGGTAAGGCATGCGGTACGGCCCGCTATGCAAGCTGTAGAACGGGCTGCCCTTTATCGGCCGGTGGGCAACGCTCTCAGCATTTTCCGCCAGCCAGATGATCTTGCGCATGATGGCCGCGGCCAGCTTGGGATTGCGCCTGGCAAGCTTCTTGAGCCTCTGTCTGGCGAGAGGGGTCAATTCGTAGTCATACACTACAGGTCGATCCCCAGGTCTCGCAGCTCCTGCAGCACCACCTCACCAGGAACGGTTTCCACTTTCCCGCTCTTGATGTCCTCGTAGTGCTGCTGAAGCTCAGCCAGGTAGCGGGGCGTGATGTCCTCTTCCTCGTAGAAGATCTTGAGGCTGTCTTCGTTGACGTAGTAGTCTCGTTCTACTTCCTCCCGAACAACCTTTCTCACCACCTCGGCAACGATCATTTGCAGATCGCCGACGGTAAGCGTGTTCAGGGGGCGATCCAGAGGGATTGCCATTGGGTTCATCATCATATCCTCCGCAATCCTTGCTCCAAGTATACAGCATTCTTACGCTCCAAGTATACAGCATTATCGCCAAAACGTCAACATCAGCTTCCTCAACAGCACAAGCCCCATCACCCTGTCTTGCTCAATTTCCTCTTCATTTCCCCTTCCATGGAAAAAATGCCGCCGAGGAAGCGTGAGCGAGGGGACCTGGGTGACGCCAGCGATACCCCCTTGACCGATCGCTGCATGGGGTTACCTCCTGGGATTGGGATATGGTCTCGCGATCGAACGCGTTTCCTGATAGGGCCAGCAGACGTCACGTCTGCTGGCTCTTTTTGCATTGAGATTGAGGCGGAACAGACACTTGGCCATGAGCCTGCCCAACGCCGGGAACCTTTGCTCCAGTGTGTTCGTCTACATACTCAGAAACCGGAGAGTGACTTGGGGCGTGTTGCATGGGACCCCGAACACCGAACCCCGAAACTCCGAACACACAACACAAGAGAGGAGAAGCGATGAAGAGACCACCGATGATCGTTCTGCTTGTCGTGCTGCTCTTGGCGCTGGCACTGCCCGTCCACGCCGATGGCATCATCATCCCCCGGCCGCCCCCGCCGGAACAACCGCCGTTCCGCGGCTTCCCGCTGACCATCAAGTACCACCGCGTCACGGTTACCATTGAGGATCAGGTGGCCACGACGCATGTGGACCAGGTCTTCATCAACGATGCGAACTTCGCCGTGGAGGGCACCTATATCTTCCCCCTGCCGGAGGGAGCTACCATCTCTGAGTTCGCCATGTGGGTAGAGGGGGAGAAGTTCGAGGGCAAGCTCCTGACCAAGGAGGAGGCGCGGGCCATCTACGAATCGTACGTGCGGAGGCAGCGGGACCCGGCGCTGCTGGAGTACGTGGGCCGCGGCGCGTTCCAGGCCAGCATTTTCCCCATCCCACCCGGCGACGAGCGGCGCATCGAGCTTACCTACAGTGAGGTCCTCACGTTGGATGAGGGGCTGGTGCGCTACCGCTATCCGCTGGACACCGAGCGTTTCTCCCACCGTCCTATCGAGGATGTCTCCATCAGCATAGACATCACCTCGAAAGAGGCCCTGAAGGCCATCTACTCTCCCAGCCATGCGGTCGCCGTGGATCGCCAGGGGGACTACCGGGCTCGCGTTGGCTACGAGGAGAGCGACGTCCTGCCCGAGCGCGACTTTGAGCTCTACTTCAGCGTGGCCGAGGAGGAGATCGGCCTCAACCTGCTCAGCTACAAGCCCGAAGATGAAGATGGCTTCTTTCTCCTGCTGGTGGCCCCCAGGGTGGAGATCGAGGAAGCGGAGGTGGTGGCCAAGGACGTGCTGCTGGTGCTGGACACCTCGGGCAGCATGCGTGGCGAGAAGATCGTCCAGGCCAAGGCGGCACTCGATTTCGTGCTCGACCACCTGCAGGAGGAGGATCGCTTCAACATCATCTCTTTCAGCACCGGCGTGCGGCAGTATGCTCACCGGTTGCAGCCGGCCAGCGAGCGGGAGGAGGCGCACGCCTGGGTGAAGCAACTCGATGCTGCCGGCGGCACGGACATCAACCGTGCCCTGCTGGAAGCGCTGGCACAGGTGGACCCTGATCGTCCGGCCATCGTCATCTTCCTCACCGACGGCCTGCCCACGGAGGGAGTGACCGAACCGGAGATGATCATGGCCAACGTGGCCCGCGAGGCAGGGAAGAACGTGCGTCTCTTCACCTTCGGGGTGGGGCACGACGTGAACACCGTCCTGCTGGATGGCATCGCACAGGCGCACCGCGGGGCCAGTAGCTACGTGACCCCCGGCCAGTCCATCGAAGAGGAGGTTTCTGGCTTCTATGCCAAGGTGAGCATGCCGCTGCTTGCCGACCTGGAGTTGGACTTCGGCGGCGTGCATGTGGATGGCATCTATCCCTATCCGCTGCCCGATCTCTTCGCCGGCATGCAGCTTGTGATCGTGGGACGTTACCGCAAAGCCGGCCCGACTGCACTCACGCTCCGCGGCGAGATCAATCAGAAGCCGCAAACCTTCACCTACGAGGACCTCACCTTCCGCCGCGAGGGAGGCGAGCCCTTCATCGCCCGGCTGTGGGCCACGCGCAAGATCGGCCACCTTCTGGATCAGATCCGGTTGCACGGCAAGGATCCCGAGCTGGTAGATGAGGTGGTGAGCCTGTCGCTGCGCTATGGCATCGCCACGCCCTACACCTCGTTCCTGGTGGAGGAACCGCAGGCGCTGCCGCTGGATCAGACGATGTCCACGCCCGCGCCAAGAACGGTCAGGGAAACCGTGGTGGTGGAGAAGGAGGTCGTGGTAGAGAAGGCCATGGAAGCGCCGGCGCTGGCCGCCTCGGGCGCCGAGGCGGTGGCTGATGCTGGCGTGCGGAAGGAACTGCGGGCGGCGGATCGGGCGCCAGTCGAAGAGGCCAAGGCCGTGCGCCACGTCGGCAAGCGCACCTTCGTCTACCGCAGCGGCCTTTGGGTGGACACGGCCTTCGAGGCCGACACGATGCAGGTCACAGAGGTGCCCTTCGGCAGCTCGCGCTACTTCGAGCTGGCCGCGGACCCGGAGGTGGCAGGCTATCTGGCGCTGGGTTCGCAGGTGATCTTCGTCTTCGAGGGACAGGCGTACCAGATCACGCCGTCCGAGGAGATGGAACTGGAGGCGCAGGCCACGCAGCCAGCGGTGCAGCCAACCGTGGAGCAGCCCCAGCCGCCGGACGCAAGTGGCTTCCTGGCTGCGCTCCTGGCCTGGCTCCAGGATCTGTGGCAGGCTTTGACCCAAGACACGTCGTGAGTGAATGAACCACGGATTTCACAGACTGCGCAGAGGAGAGCAATCGGTGAAATCCGTGAAGTCAGCGGCTCCTATTCGCCAGAGCCCGCTTCCATGTCCCATAGGGAGCGGGCTCTTCAGTTGCCCAACTGGCCCTTACGGTGTACAATCGGAGGAAACAAGTAGGCAGGTACACAGGTACACAAGGGACAACATAAGTGCTCTCCCGGTTCTCCCTTGTCAATCTTGTCATTTGTGCCCTTGACTCCTCTGAAGAAACATGAGATTGTCAGCAGATTGAGCGGATTGAGCAGGTTCTGTTTCATATTCATCCGCTTCATCTGCTCAATCCGCTGATGGTTTTTGGCCTTTCTCACTAGAGTCATCCTTGTCTACTTGCCAAAGGAGCGTCCGCATGAGCGACGAAACGAGCGACGAAACGGCCCTGGTCGAGTATCACCCCACCATCAAAGACCTGCCCGTGGGCGAGCGGCCGCGCGAGCGGCTGGAGCACTACGGCGCGGGTGCGCTCTCCACGTCGGAGCTCATCGCCATCCTCCTGCGCAGCGGCGTGACTGGCGAGAGCGTCCTGCGTCTGGCGGAGCGGTTGCTGGTGCGCTACGGCGGACTCACGGGCCTGGCGCAGGCCGGCTTCGCCGAGCTTCAGCAGGAGAAGGGCATCGGTCCGGCCAAAGTGACCCAGATCAAGGCCGCGTTGGAGCTGGGGCGGCGCTTGTTGGTCGCCTCCCCCCATGAGCGGCCCCAGATCAAGTCTCCCGCCGACGCGGCCAACTTGCTGATGCTGGAAATGGGCTTGCTGCAGCAGGAGCAACTGAGGGTTATGCTGCTCGACACCCGCAACCGTGTGTTGGCCACGCATAAGATGTACGTGGGCAATCTCAACACCAGCGTGGTACGGGTGGGGGAGATCTTCCGCGAGGCCATCAAGGCCAACTCGGCGGCACTCATCGTCGTGCACAACCATCCCTCTGGCGATCCCACACCGTCACCCGAAGATGTGGCCGTGACCGAACAGATCGTGCAGGCGGGGCGGCTGCTCAACATAGAGGTGCTGGATCACCTGATCATCGGCCAACAGCGCTTCGTCAGCCTCAAAGAGCGCGGGCTGGGATTTGGGTAGTGACACTGAGAGGAGAAAAGCGATGTCGCCTTGGATCATCGCTTTGCTTGTGGTGCTGGCGCTGCCGCTGCTGCTGGTGGCGGCTATCGTCGTCTTGCTGCACCGGCCACTGCCTAAAACCAGCGGCACGGTGCGGGCCGAGGGGCTGAAGGAGCCGGTGGAGGTCATCCGCGATCGCTGGGGCGTGCCGCACATCACCGCCCGCAACGTCGAAGACCTCTTCTTTGCCCAGGGCTACGTGCATGCCCAGGACCGGCTGTGGCAGATGGAGCTGCAGCGGCGCTTCCCCAGCGGCCGCTTGGCGGAGGTCTTCGGCGAGGTGGCATTGGAGGCCGACCGCTTCATGCGCACCATCGGCCTGCGTCGCGCCGCCGAGGCGGAGTTCGCTGGTGCTGATGATGAGGAGCGGCGCGTGCTCGAAGCCTACGCCCGCGGCGTGAACGGTTTCATCGAGACGCACCGCAGCCGCTTGCCGGTGGAGTTCACCCTCCTCCGCTTCCGCCCTGAACCCTGGACGCCAACCGACAGCGTGGCTTGTATGAAACTCATGGCCTGGGACCTCTCCGCCAACTGGAAGTCGGAGTTGCTGCGGGCACGGCTGGCGGCCAAACTCGGTCCGGAGCGGGCGGCGACGCTGGAGTTGCCGGTACATCCCGACGCCCCTGCCATCGTCCACGGGCCTGAGACGAGGGGGGCATCGCCTGCCGTGGCCTCCGCACAGTCACGTCAGCCCGAAGCCTTGCAGGCAGCCTACCGGCAATGCGCCGAGCATCTCGCTACAGCGTTGCTCGCTTCGTCTCCCCTCCTGTCTTCCCCTTCCCCCGTCTCTGGCCTGGAGAGCGGTGGCAGCAACAACTGGGTGGTGGATGGCAGCCGCTCGGCCGGTGGAGCGCCGCTGCTGGCCAACGACGTCCATCTGTCCCTGAGCATCCCCTCGGTCTGGTACGAATGTCACCTGATGGGCGGCGGCAACAATGAGCCCAATGAGTACAGTGTTGCTGGCGTCTCCTTCCCCGGCATTCCCAGCGTGGTCATCGGCCACAACGAGCACGTTGCCTGGGGGATGACCACCGCCTGGCAGGACGTGCAGGACCTCTACATCGAGCGCTTCAATCCAGAGAACCCGCGTCAATACGAGTTCCAGGGACAATGGCGTGAGGCGCAGGTCGTGCGGGAGGAGATTGGGGTCAAGGGGCAGCGGGAACCGGTGGTGGAGGAAGTGCTTCTCACCCGACACGGGCCGGTCATCAGCAAGTTGGTGGGCGAAGAGCAGCCGCTGGCGCTGCGCTGGACGGCACTGGAGCCGGGGCACATGCTGCGCTGTACGTTGAACTACAACCGGGCTCGGAACTGGGAGGAGTTCACCGCCGCGCTGCGGGATTGGTCGTGCCCGCCGCACAACATCATCTACGCCGACGTGGAGGGCAACATCGGCTTCTACCAGGCCGGTTGGGTGCCGCAGCGGGCGCGGGGTTTTGGCCTGGTGCCGGTTCCCGGCTGGAGCGGCGAATACGAGTGGCTCGGCTACCTGCCCTTCGAAGAGCTGCCACACGCCTACAACCCGCCGGAGGGCTGGCTGGCCACGGCCAATAACAAGGTCATGGACGAGCGCTATCCGCATTTCATCGGCGCGGATTGGGAGCACAGCCTGCGGGCGCAGCGCATCGTCGAACTGCTGCATTCCCGGGAGAAGCACACGGTCGCCGACTTCCTGGCCATGCAACTGGATGATCTCAACCCGGTGGTCCGGCAGGTGCAGCCAGTGCTGGCGGCGGTGGAGCCCGAAGGCGAAGTGTCTCGCCGGGCCGTGGAGATCATCGGCGAGTGGGACTGCCGCATGGCCGCCGACAGCGTGGCGGCCAGCATCTGCGAGACCTGGCTGCACTGCTTCCTGCACCGGGTTTTCGATGAGCCGCTGGGCGATCTGGCAGACGCGGTCGTCGGTTGCAGCATCGTACCCTTGAGCGAGATGGGCCCCTTAGGCAAGCGCGCCGCGCTGCTCCTGCTCAGCCTGCTGACCGACGAGCCGCTCTCTACCTGGATGGTGGCGGCAGCACCGCAAGCGGCCGACCCGCGGAGGGAACTGCTGCGCCAGGCGCTGGACGAGGCGCTCAAGCTGTTGCGGCAGGAACTGGGCGAGGACATTGAGGATTGGCTCTGGGGACGGCTGCATCAGGCGGCTTTCAATCACCCGTTGGGCAGCGTCAAGCCGCTGAACCGGCTGTTCAGCCGCGGGCCTTTCCCGCTGGGGGGCAATCAGGACACCTTGCTGCGGGCGGTGTTCGCCCCTCGCTTTCCCTTCGAGCCGGTCACCACTTGCGATTCCCTGCGCATGGTCTGCGACCCTGCCGACTGGCGGCGGTCGGTGATCGTCACCTCCAGCGGCCAGTCGGGCCATCCCGCCAGCCGCCACTATGCTGACCAGATCCCACTCTGGTTGGAAGGCACGTGCCGCCCCATGCTCTGGGAGCGGGCGGACATCGAGCAGGAGGCCGAGGCGCGGCTGCTGCTGGTGCCGTGAGCGTAGGGGCGACCGGCCGCTCGCCCTACCGTTGTTCAATCCATTCCACCTCGGCCCGCAACCCCTCTTCCAGGCTCACCTGCGGCAGGAAGCCCAGTTCGGCGCGGGCACGGCTGGTATCCGCCCAGGTGTCCCGCACGTCGCCATGCTGCAACGGACGATACACGATCTGCGCCGCTACGCCGGTGATTCGCTCCAGCATGCGGATAGTCTCGTTCACCGTCACCCGCGAGCCGCCGCCGATGTTGTAGACCCCGCCATCGTCCCCTTGTTGCATGGCCAGCAAGTTGGCCTGCACTGCATCACTGACGAAGGTGAAATCGCGGGTCTGCTCGCCATCCCCGTAGATCTGCAGCGGTTCTCCGCTCAGCATGGCCGTGGTGAAACGGCGAAAAGCCATGTCGGGCCGCTGGCGAGGGCCGTAGACGGTGAAATAGCGCAGGCTGATGGTCGGCAACCCGAAGTTGCGGTGGTAGAGAACGCATAGATGCTCGGCGGCCAGCTTGGTCACACCGTAGGGAGAGTAGGGTCGTGGCAGACAATCCTCTCGCACCGGCAGTTCCTCCACCTCGCCGTACACGGAGGATGAAGAGGCGAAGACGAAGCGGCGCAGGTCATGCCCAACGTCCTTGACTGCTTCCAACAGCCGCTGCGTGGCCAGCACGTTGTGCTGCACGTACAGCCCGAACTCCGTGCCCCACGAGGCGCGCACTCCCGGCTGGGCTGCCTGGTGGAAGATGTAGGCCACCCCGCTCAGCAGGGGCCTCAGATCCGCAAAGCGCAGGTCGAGAGGGAAGAAGCGGAAGCCGGGCGCCGGACTCAGCCGCTGCAGATTGGCCTCCTTCAGCGGGCGTGGGTAGTGATCGGTGAAACAGTCCACACCGACAACACCGTACCCCTCGGCCAATAGCCGCTCCGCCAAGTGGGAGCCGACAAAGCCAGCCACACCCGTGACCAGGCAGGTGTCCATGATGTCCTCCTAACTGAGACAAGGAGACATGGTGACAAGGGGACCTCTCTCTCCTTGTCCCCCCCTCTCCCCCTCTCCTTGTCTTCCTGTCATTATCTCAGATGCGGATCTCTCGGACAGGTGCTAGAGCCCCAACTTCTCCCTCACCACGTAGATGGGCTTGTCCTGGCTCTCGTGGTAGGTGCGCACCACCAGTTCTCCGAGCAGCCCCATGCTGATCATCTGCACGCCCACGATCATCAGGAGTACGGCCAGCGTGAGCAGCGGCCTGTTGCCAATGTCTTCTCTGAGCACCAGCTTGACGTAAGTCAAGTAGAGACCCAACGCGCTACCAGCACCCACTGCCAGCAGCCCCAGGCCGCCGAAGACGTGGATAGGGCGGGTGGCGTAGCTGAGCAGGAAGCGCACCGTCAACAGATCGAGGAACACCTTGACTGTACGCGTCACAGTGCCGTACTTGGATCGGCCAAAGGATCTCGGTCGGTGGTTCACTGGAATCTCGGCTATGCTAACTCCCATCCAACTGGCGATGGCAGGGATGAAGCGGTGCAGCTCGCCGTAGAGGCGGATGTTCTTGACTACCTCGCGGCGATAGACTTTCAGCGAGCAGCCGTAGTCGTGCAGCCGCACGCCGGTGACGCGCGAGATGAGCCAGTTGGCGACCTGGGAGGGCAAGCGGCGGTGAAAGGGGTCCCGTCGCTTGACCCGCCAGCCGCTGACCACGTCGTAGCCTTCGTTTGCCTTGGTCAGTAGCCGGGGGATGTCGGCGGGGTCGTTCTGTAAATCCGCGTCCAGCGTGACGATGACGTCACCCCGCGCGGCATCGAAGCCAGCGGCGAAGGCGGCGGTCTGCCCGAAGTTGCGCCGGAAGCGGATGACTTTCAGGCGCGGATCGAGCTCATGCAACCGCTGCAGGTGATCGAAGCTGCTGTCGCTGCTGCCGTCGTCCACGACGATGATCTCATACGGGTGTCCAGTGGCCTCCAACGTGGCCGTGAGCTCTTCGTAGAGCTGCGGCACGCTTTCTTCCTCATTATACAGGGGAATGACGACGGAAATCACAAGGACAGGCTCCAGATTTCAGAGTTCATAGCGCATCATAGCGCACGGGATTGTACCATAATCCGGCTAGGGCGCAAGCATGGGCCCAAGCAGATCGCGAATCCAGAGCAGAGACGGCTCCCAACCGCAGATAGGCTCTTCGACGGGGCCTGTCCTGGGCTGAGTCGAAGGGCTCACAACGGGGCGTTGACCATCCGCGTTTGGGGTGGGCGTGCATTGCCCTGTTGGCGAGAATCTGATACAATAGGCGGCGATGAACCATACCACTACTCACCGTGATCGTCTGTACATCGTCGCTCCCGTCCTGCTGATTCTGGTCATAGCCGCGTTCTTCCGGCTGTGGCAGATCGGCAGCACACCGCCGGGGCTGTTCGGCGACGAGGCGGTGAACGGGCTGGACGCGTTGGACGTGTTGGCCGGCCGCGGCCAGGTCTTCTTCCCCGCCAACTACGGCCGCGAGGGGCTGCATATGTTCATCATCGCTGCCTTCTTTCGGCTGCTGGACGTGACGCCCTTGGCCATTCGTCTGCCCTCGGTCCTCGCCGGCATTCTCACCGCGCTGGTCACCTACTGGCTGGGCCGTGAACTCTTCACCTTCGCTGACGAGGATCTCAAGCCGACGGTGCCGTTGTTGGCCGCGCTGTGGCTGGCAACCGCCTACTGGCACGTGCACTTCAGTCGCTTTGGCATCCGGGGCGTGTTCACACCGCTGTGCGGAGCCTTGGCCTTCGCTGCCTTTTGGCGAGGGGTGAACCAGGAGGGCGACCGCAAGGGTTCGCCCCTACTCTGGTTCCTGCTGTCGGGCGTGTTCCTGGGCCTTTCTGTCCACTTTTACACGGCGAGCAGGCTCTATCCTATCTTCTTGGGCCTGTTTCTGCTCGTGCAAGCAGCCATTGCGCGCTGGAAGCAAGGCGAGACTGAGGTCTCGCTGCTCCGTCGCTTCTTCTGGCCCATTGTCGGGCTCTACGCCGTGGCTGCGGCGGTCTTCGCTCCCCTGGGCTGGTACTTCCTGACCCATCCTGGCAGCTTCGCCCAGCGGGCCAGCACCGTGATTGGCTTCGGCAGCGGGGAATCGCCCTGGGGCCGCATCGCCCGGGCCATCGTCGGCAACGTGGCCCAGTTCTTCCTGCCTGGCCGCGGCGATGCAGCCTGGTTCTACAACCTCTCCGGTCGTTCGCTGCTGGAACCGGTTACCGCAGTGCTTGCCTTGCTGGGGTTGGTCATCTGCCTGTGCCGTTGGCGGCGTGCCCCCTATCTCTTCTTGCTCCTGTGGTGGCCGGTCATGATGCTGCCGGCGTTCTTAGCGGTGGACCGTTTTCCCACCGCCCCTCGGGTGCTGGGCGTGATGCCTGGTCTCTACTTCTTCCCTGCCATCGCTGTGGGCACGATGGTGCAGTGGGTGAGGGAACGAGCCCGCCCGGCCCGCTGGCGGCAAGCGCTGATCGTTTTTCTGCTGGTCATCCCGCTGATGGTGGCCGCCGTCTGGACGGCGCGGGACTACTTCGCTGTCTGGGCTCCCTCAGCGGAGGCGTACGAAGCGTTTGACGGCGAGATCGTAGACGCTGCCCGATGGCTGCGAGAGAACCAGCAGCCGTGGCCGGTGTACCTCTCCGCCGAGTTCTACCGCCACGGCAGTTTCGTGCTTCTGTACAACAGGGTGGCGACCACGGAGGTCTTCAGCCATCGCGACGCGGCGTTGCGCTGGTTCGATGGTTCTGCGGCGTTGCCATTGCCGCCGCCTGGCGTCGAGGCTACCTACATCTTCACCGGCATTGCTCATCCCGACGAAGATCAGTTGGCTCGCTACTTGCCGCAGCGGCAATTGATCCATCAGTCGCTCGATCCCTCCGGGAGCTCTAGCGTGACCGTGTACCGGGCTGGCTACCGTGAGCGGGCGCAGTACGCCATCGACGCCGTTATGACGGATGGCGTGTCCCTTACCGGCTACGATGTCGACGGCGAAGCGCGGCCCGGCCAGCCGCTGAGGGTGGCGCTCCATTGGCACTTCGCCGCACAGCAGAGGGAGAACGTGGCGGGCTACCGCGTGTGGTTCGACCTGGTCGATGAGGATGGTCGCTGGTGGCCGGCAGCCGACGATGTGCTGGCCTACCGTCCGCTGGAGTGGGACATCGGCAGCCGGGCGGTGAGTTGGCATGCGCTTGGCCTGCCGGGCGATGCACCGCTAGGCGCCTACCGCCTGGCCGTCCGCTTGGCCGATGGCAAGAGCGGTGCGCCGGTCGGCGATTCGGCCATGCTGTCCTCCAGCGAGACGGTGGCGCACGCCCCGGAGGAGCCGTTGGTCATCTTCGGCGAGAGCTTGCGCCTGCTGGCGGCTGAGATGCGTCTCGAATCTACAGTCGGCGGCGAGCGCGTCGTCGTGGAATTGCTCCTGGACACCGCCGCGCCCCTGCCGCAGTCGTACACTCTGTTCCTGCACGCACTGGATGCCGGTGGGCAGCGAGTGGGCCAGCGGGACGGTCCCACGGGCGGCGGGCTCTTCCCCACTGACGCCTGGAGGCCAGGCCAGCCGCTGCGCGATGTCTACCGTGTCGCCATTGAGGTCACCGATGCTCGGCAGCCTTACCGATTGGCCTTGGGCTTCTACGACTGGCGCACAGGAGAGCGGCTGCTGGCCTTCGGCCCTGATGGAACCCGGTTGCCGGATGATCAGTTTCTCCTGGGGCTGTAGCAGAAGGTGCAGGGGCAAGGGAGTAGGGGAGTAGGGAGTAGGGGAGCAAGGGAGCAGAGGCGCAGGGGAGCAGGGGAGCGGAGGCGCAAGGGTGCAAGGGTGCAAGGGCGCAGAGGCGCAGGGGAGCAAGGGTGGAAGCACTCTGTTCCATAGGGGCGGCAGAGGAGATGCACTCACGGTGACTGGGGACGGGAAGCCAATTCGCGCTGAAAGGCAGGAAAGACCTATCCGCTTCTTCCGTGTTTCCGCTGACGATGCCAGGGGGCGCAGAGGTTTCCGCTT
>CBDURC010000070.1:0-13145 GCA_965369635.1 uncultured Anaerolineales bacterium
GCCGCACAAGCCGCCCCCGGGACGGGGGCTGGGAGCATAGGCTGAGTAGTAACCCAAGAAAGGTCAAAAACCATCAGCGGATTAAGCGGAAAAAGCGGAAAAGAAAAGGGACAAAATCAGCTCAATCCGCTTAATCCGCTGACGATCCTAGGTTTTTTCAGAGGAGTCGTATCACGCATCACGTTTCACGTTTCACGGAGGGACCATGTCCTGTTCCATCTCCTCCTGCCCCCATTGGTCCGAGGCGGCCGCGGGGTGCACCCTGGGAGAGCCGGGCAAACAGCCCGCTGCTCCGCCCGGTCAGCCCCCCGGCGGCAGCCTGGTCCTGGCCTCGCTGGAGATCGGCAAGGTCCTGGCCGACCGCGACCGGGTGGCTTTTCGCGCCCAGGGCACCTGCATGTACCCCACCGTGCGGCCCGGCGATGTGCTGCAACTCCAATCCCGCACGGTAGAAGAGATCGTCGTGGGCGACATCGCCGTCTGCCGGCGGCCCGGCTACCTGTTCGGACATCGCACCATCGGCAAGGGCGTGAACGACGGGAGACCCTACATCGTTACCCGGCCAGATAGGACCAGGCAGGGCGACGACGGCCCGACCTACGACGAGCATGTGCTGGGGATCGTGACGGCCATCGAGCGGGGAGGGCAGCCGGTGCAGACTGATCCCAAGCAGTATCCCTGGCCGGTGCGGCTCTACCTGGCCGGACGTCTGGCATGGGTTGAGTATCGCTTTGCGGCCCGAAACTGGCTCATTGCGGCGCTGACTCGGGTGCAGCGCAGCGCTGGCTACCAGCGTGCGGCCCGGCCCTTGTTGGCTTCCGGGCGCGCCAACGTCTCCTACGTCGTGCGGCTGCCGCTCCGGGCCAGGCAGACGCACGATCTCTACCGCCCCCTGCCGCCCGAAGAGTTCGACGTTGCGGACCTGACGTGGCAAGGCCGCCCGGTGAACTGCTGGACGCTGGCGCTTCATCTGATGAACGGAGACCGCCAGCCGGCGGCCTGGGCGACGTTTGTCCTGCGGCCGCCGGAATGTCCCCACGCCGGCTGGTGGGTAGATGACCTGCAAGTGAGAGTGCGCTACCGGGGCGCTGGTTTGGCAGCGGATCTCATCAGCAAGGCCGAGGAGATCCTGGCCCGTGGCGGAACCACGCTGCAGAGGAGCGAGGAACGGGAATGAGGAATGACCTCATATCCTCACTGAAACGCTTCATTCCGGTCACGATCAAGAACAGCTTCAAGACAAGTCCGTTCTTCGTCAGATACCGCTCAAGTTCCACCAACGTGTATCATTGCTCCGTCTATCGGACTGGCAGTCAGTGGATAAGGAGAATACTATCCGACCTGCGGGTATGCCGGTATTGCGGTCTCTTGCACGAGTTTCACGTTCAGAGAATATTCGGCACCGCCGAGCGGCCCGATCGGACGCTCACTGACGAATTCCCGTACACAGAGCCATTCCCTGAACGCAGGATCGTGACCCTCTATGCCAGCTATGAGAACTATCTCCGTATCCCCAAACCGGAGAACTACAAGACCTTCTTTGTCTTTCGTGACCCACGAGACATCGTCGTCTCCCACTATTTCGCTTCCAGGCGCGACGCCCAGCGGTTGAAGAGCAGCGATCACTATCGGAAACTGGCCCATCCTGATGAGGGCATTCCCTTCATGATAGACAATCTGGAACGTATGGGGCTGTTCTCCTCGCTGCGTTCCTGGGCTTCGGTGCCCAAAGACGACCCGAATGTGCTGCTGCTTCGCTTTGAAGAACTGATAGGCCCCCGACAATTCGAAATGTTCAAGGGGCTTTTGGCACATTGTGACATTGCCATACCAGACAAAGTGCTGCAGAGCGTGCTGGAAGCTCATAGTTTCAGAGTATTGGCCGGCGGCAGACAGCCCGGGGAAGAAGATACCGCTTCTCACTACAGAAAGGGAATAGCCGGGGACTGGAGAAACCACTTCACAGATGAGCACGTGGAGAGATTCAAGGCCGTCACCAACGACCTGGTTACCCTCCTCGGCTACGAATGGTGAATCCATCCACGCATCACGTTTCACGTTTCACGCCTGAGTGGGGCAGTGTTGCGCAGGCCTGATTCATCTTCTTCTCTTGATCGTGATTTGGGTGCGTTTCAAATGGGTTGATACCATCGTAGCATAGCCCCTTGTCGGCGTTCCTCCTTAATTACCAACGGGCACAAGGCCCTATGCTACAACCGAAATCAAACACACCCTTGTGATTTGCGTACTTGTCGGCTGACAGGAAGTCGTTTATAATGAGGTTGCACAAGGAGGTACTATGGCAAACGACGCTAATGTGGGCAGCATTCCCAAGTCACGCTCTATCAAAGAGATGGGCGAGTTCTGGGATACCCATGACGCGGCCGACTTTGATGACCAAACCCACGAGGTTGAAATCAGCTTTGACCTCCGCTCGCGCCGCCACTACATCGCCATTGACCCCGATTTGCTGACCCGCTTGCGGGCACTGGCCCGTGCCCGTGGCTTGAGCACGGAGAGTCTGGCGAATCTCTGGCTGCAGGAGCATGTGCTAATACAGGAGAGCAGTGTCCTGAGTTGATCGAAGGGCAGCTACTCAATCAGCGCTCGCTGGAGGTAGTCACCATGAGCAAATCCTTCATTTCCTCCGCCGAGATACAAGACTTCTCCCTCTGGGACAAGATGAAGGCCCGGCGAGTCCCCTTCTCCTTCGACCTAGAGATCACCGCTCGCTGCAACAACGATTGCCGGCACTGCTACATCAACCTGCCGGCTGGGGACCAGGCAGCCAAAGCCAAAGAACTCACGGTGGATGAAATCGGCGACATCGCCGACCAGGCCGTGGCCCTGGGGGCCATGTGGTGCCTGATCACCGGCGGCGAGCCGCTGCTGCGCCCGGACTTCGCCGACATCTACATGCTGCTCAAGCGCAAGGGGCTTCTGCTCTCCGTCTTCACCAACGGTTGCCTGATCAACGAGGAGCACATGCGGCTGTTCCAGCGCTATCCGCCACGGGACATTGAGGTCTCCGTCTACGGGGTGACGAAGCAGACCTACGAACGGGTGACGCGCCGGCCTGGCTCGTTTGCCGCCTTTGTGAGAGGGTTGGATCTCCTGCTGGACAGCGGGGTCAGGGTGCGCTTCAAGGCCATGGCCCTGCGCTCCAACCTGCACGAGATGGACGAGATTGCCCGCTTCTGCCGGGAGCGGACTAAGGACTACTTCCGCTTCGATCCGCAGTTGCACCTGCGCTTCGATGGCGATCCGGCCCGCAATGAGGAGATCCGGTCAGAACGGCTCTCGCCTGAAGAGATCGTTGCTCTGGAGCGGGCGGACCCGGAGCGATTCCAGGCGCTGGAAAAGGGGTGCGACAAGCTGATCTTGTCCGAGCGATTGTCCTACGACGAGTGCATGGCCTGCGGTGAACGAGATAGTTGCGACAAGTTCGAGCCTTTCACCCGTCTGTTCGGCTGCGGCGCCGGCAGCGGCAGCTTCAACGTCAGTTACGACGGTTGTTTCCGGCTCTGCTCCTCGCTCTGGGCGCCAGAGACGGTTTACGACCTGCGCCAGGGCAACTTGCGCGAGGCCTGGGAGAAGCACATCCCTCGCGTGCGGGCCATGCGTACCGAGAATGTCGCATTGCTCAAGAGCTGCAAGTCCTGTCCGTACGTCAACCTCTGCCTGTGGTGTCCGGCCCACGCCTACCTGGAGACGGGGGACATGGAGGGGGAGGTGCCCTACTTCTGTGCGGTGGCTCATGCGCGGGCGGAGATGTTGAACCCCCATCCCCATCACCAAAACCGTCCTTCTCCGCGAGCGGGGAGAGGGTCGGGGAGTGGGGTGAGGGAGAGCGCGTAGATATGGTTTGCATCGGGAGGTGATATGGAAAACGAAGTTGAGCAGCGACCGCAGGTGATGGAAAGCCACTATGAACGGCAGCAACAGGCCATGGCAGGCGGCGATTGGCTATGGCCGTACATCCAGGCGTTGATGAAGTACTGGTGGCTCATCGTTCTGGGCACGGTATTGGCAGCCCTAGCCGCACTGCCCACCAGCCTGTCTGTGACCCCAGTGTACGAAGCCACCGCCGGCGTGCTGATCGCTGGCCAGCGCAGCCGAATCACGCTTGATCCGCGCTTTCAGACCATCGAAGACGTCGGGGGCACCGGCTACAACACTTATGTGGGTCAGCAGGCCCACCGTACGGCTCTGGTGGCCCTGGTGCGCAACGGGGCCATCGCCGATCGCGTCTCCGAGCTGCTGAAGGGCGAATTGGACGAGGAAGAGCGGCGTCCCGCCCAACTGCTGAACATGGTGAGTGGAACCCTCAGTGAGGCAGGCGGGCCTGTTTCGTCGCAGGCATCAGGCAGTGATCTCATCGGGATCACGGTGAGGTCCGGCGATCCGGCCAAGGCCGCCCGGATCGCCGACGTGTGGGCCGAAGAGTACGTAGACTACGTGAATCAGCTATACGGCCAACAGTCCGGGTCCTATGCGTCGATTCAGGAACAGGCGGTTCCGGCCCAGGCAGCGTATGAGCAGGCAGAGGATACGTTGCTGACCTTCATGAGCAACGAGGATCGGGTAGTTGAGCTAGAGCAACTCATTGACCAAAAGGAGAGGGTGATCACAGGCACACTCACCGTCTTCAGACACCAGATAGACGAGAAACGGGACGATCTCTCGCGGGCTTACGCGCGCAAGGCCAAATTCGAGCGCCTGCTGCGCGACGCGCGGGGCCTGCGCGCCCAGATGGTTGAAGGCGAGTCAGGCAGCAGTGACCAATTGGCCCTCATGCTGCTGAAGGCCGAGGCCTTTGCCTCTTCCGCCGGCCTGCCGGGGGAGCTGCACGTGCAGATCGCAGCCAATGACGGAGCGGTTCGGCCGCCCGAGATGGATGCTTTCATCAGCGTGCTGGAGGCGGAACTGTCTCAGGCTGAGGAGGATATCCAGGCGTTTTCCGCGACCCTGTTGGCTGGCGAGGTGAAGTCGAATTCCATCAGCGGAGAGGTCACCAAGTTACAGGTTGAGGCGCGCCAACTGCGGGCTCAGAAGGAGACCATCGCTGCGCAGTTGAAGGAGCTCACCCGGTCCCGCGATCAGGCATGGGATACCTACAGTACGCTGCGGGTGAAAGAGGACGAGTTGCATATCGCCTTGGAGACGACGGGCATGGAAGTGCGCTTCGCGGCACCGGCCGTGGAACCCATGGCACCGACAAACATCCGCACGTCCACCAACATCGGCTTGGCAGCCGTGGCTGGCTTCATGCTGGCGACCGGCGCGGCTTTCTTGCTCCACTACCTTTCGAGTACGAGGTCTCTGCATCGGCCAGCGAGCCCGTGAGCTGTCGCTCCGCTCACGTAGGAATGACATCTGATCTGTCATTGCGAAGGGCCGGAGGCCCTGAAGCAATCTCCCCATGGGCTGGAGTGGAGATTGCTTCGTCGCTACCGCCCCTCACAGTGACAGACCGGATGTACAAACACCTGGCCGCCAACACCCAAGAGAGAGACACTATCTGTTGAAACTCCTTTGGTCTAAGCTCAACGACGTCACGGCGCGATCCTTCGACAGGCTCAGGACATCGTTGCCCTACTTGCCGCGGGCGTTTGGGTTGGTCTGGGCCACGGCGCGGCGTTGGACGGTAGCCTGGGCGGTGCTGCTGCTGGTGCAGGGTTTGCTGCCCGTGGCCACGGTCTACCTGACGCGGGCAGTGGTGGACAGTCTGGTGGCGTCGCTGGACGGCGGCGCTGACTGGGCTAACCTGCGCCCGACCCTGCTCCTGGTGGCCCTCATGGCCGGTGTCCTGCTGCTGACGGAGGTCTTGCGCAGCCTGACCGGATGGGTGCGCACCGCCCAATCGGAGCTGGTGCGAGACCACATCAGCGGTCTGATCCACGGCAAAGCTGTGGCCCTCGACCTGGCTTTCTACGAGACCCCCGAATACTACGACCAATTGCACCGCGCCCGCGTGGATGGCATCGGCCGCCCCGTCGCCCTGCTGGAAAACGTGGGCGGGCTGGTGCAAAACAGCATCACGCTGCTGGCCATGGCGGCGGTGTTGGTCTCCTTTGGCCCCTGGGTGCCGGCCCTGCTGCTGATCGGCACGCTGCCGGCCTTCTACGTCGTGTTTCGCAACACCCGCCGCTTCCACCGCTGGCGTATGGAGAACACGGCGGCCATCCGCCGCACCTACTACTACGACTGGATGCTGACGCTGCGGGAAGCTGCCGCTGAGCTACGCCTCTTCGCGCTGGGCGATCATTTCCAAACCGCCTTCCAGCAGTTACGCCGGCGGCTGCGCAGCGAGCGGGTGGCATTGGGCCGGGATCAGGCGCTGGCCGAATTGCTTGCGGGGGCCATGGGCCTGCTGGCCATGGGGGCTGCGCTGGCCTGGATGGTGTGGCACGCCGTGCAGGGGCTGGGGACCCTGGGCGACGTGGCCCTCTTCTACCAGGCCTTCGCCCAGGGCCAGCGGTTGATGCGCTCCCTGCTGGGCAACGTCGGGGAGGTCTACCGCAACGTCATGTTCCTGGAAAATCTGTTCGAGTTCCTGGCCCTCGAACCGCAGGTGACCGACCCTCCCCGGCCAATCCCCGCCCCGGTACCACTGCGGGATGGGATACGCTTCGAAGGGGTATCCTTCCGCTACCCCGGCAGCCAGCGAGCTGCCCTGGATGACTTCACGCTGCAGATCCCCGCCGGAGAGATCGTGGCCCTCGTCGGGGCCAATGGGGCCGGCAAGAGCACGGTGATCAAGCTGCTCTGTCGCTTCTACGATCCCCAGTCGGGCCACATCACCGTGGACGGCGTTGACCTGCGCGATCTGTCCCTCGATGAGCTTCGCCGCCAGATCACCATCCTGTTCCAGGAGCCGGTCCGCTACCACACCACCGCCGCCGAGAACATCGAACTGGGCGACCTGGCTGCGACGCCCAGTCGGCCTGAGATCGAGGCCGCGGCCCACGCCGCTGCCGCCGATGTGCCCATCAGCCGGCTGCCCGAGGGCTACGAAACCGTGTTGGGGAAGTGGTTCGGCGGCGCGGAGTTGAGCGTGGGCGAGTGGCAGCGGGTGGCGCTGGCACGTGCCTTCCTGCGCCGGGCCTCGATCATCGTGCTGGACGAACCCACCAGCATGATGGACTCCTGGGCCGAAGCGGACTGGCTGGCGCGGTTCCGAGCGCTGGCCGCCGGGCGCACGGCCGTCATCGTCACCCACCGCTTCACCACGGCCATGCAGGCGGATGTGATCCACGTGATGGAGGCTGGCCGTATCGTGGAGTGTGGTCGTCACGATGAACTGGTAGCGCTGGGGGGACGCTACGCCCAATCGTGGACGATGCAGATGCGTGAGGCTGGCAGTGGAGCCACTCTCATTTCCGTTCCGACATCACCTCTGCTGAGGAAAGTTCATGGAACAGCAGGCGATCATTGATCTGTTGCTGGCTTGCATAAGCTATGGTTTAGGCCAAGCTGATAGTAGCAGGCTTGAGCGGTTGTCCGGTGCGGATTGGGATGCTCTGCTGGACCTGGCGGCGAGGCAGAGCGTCAGCCCCTTGCTGTATCGCCGTCTCGTAGCCCGTGGGCTGGAAACCAGTGTCCCTGCAGACATCATGCAAGGGCTGCGGCGAGCGTATCTCGTCAACGCGGCGCGGAACTTGCGCATGCATCACGAACTGGGCAAGATCATGAGTGGGCTCCGGCAAGGTGGGATTCCGGTCATCGTGCTCAAGGGCATGTTTCTGGCAGATGTGGTGTACGGCAACATGGCGCTGCGGAAGACGGGCGACATAGACCTCCTGGTTCCACAGGACGACCTGACAAGGAGTGAGGAGGTCCTCACTGCACTGGGCTATCACTCGTTGCGATCATTCTCCGTGGATATCAACGTGGATTTGGCAACCCACAAGCATCTGCCCCCTTTCGTCAAGCCCAACATGGCCTGGGTCGAGATCCACTGGAGCGTCACCAATCCAAGTCAACGCTACAGCATTGATGTCGCTGCGCTGTGGGAACGAGCAAAGCCAGCCACCGTCGCCGGCGTGGATGTGCTGACCCTTTCTGCTGAGGATCTGTTGCTACACTTGTGTCTGCACACCTCATACCAGCACCAGTTTGCACTCGGGTTGCCGCCCTTCTGCGATATCGCCGCAACGATCCGCCACTACGATGATGACATGGACTGGGCACAGGTGCGGCAGCGTGCTGAGCAATGGGGATGGCTCAGGGGCGTGCATCTCGTGTTGCATCTGGCCAAGGAGTTGGTGGGGGCCGCTGTGCCAGACGAAGTTCTGCGGGGCCTTCGGCCGTTTGGCTTCAGTGAAACGATTGCTGCTATGGCCAAAGAGCTACTCTTCTCCGACAGAGCGAACACCAGCTCAAAAGTCACCCAACTCTGGGGGTCCAAACGACTTCAGGACAAAGCAGTGCACCTGTTTAGAACCGTGTTTCCCTCCCCTTTGAATATGTCCAGAATGTATCCTGCCCCTCCCAATTCGCCGAGGATCTACCTGTACTACCCCGTCCGCTTGGTGGATGTGCTTCGCCGGTACGGTCCTATGACGTACCGTCTGCTGCGCGGCGACCAGAAGATGATCTCTCTGGCCGAGTGCAAGAACGTTTTGGTGGATTGGCTGTCAGGGGAATAGGCTGGAGTAGCCGCGGCCGGTGGGGGCCTGCAACGGGTCGTGAGGCGTGAAACGTGAACCGTGAGTTGCGTAGGGGCGAGGCCACCTCGCCCCTACGCCGTTTGTGGAGACGAGTTCGGGAGTCCTGGTTCACTGTCTGCCGCAGTGCAGCAGCGGCCTCGGGTGCGGTCTTGGCGGCCCGAGGACTGGCCTTGGAGCTTATCTCATGATTTCAGTGCAGGTGAGTATCCTGGGTAACTCCTCACTTGAACGCGGTTGTCCCCAAAATGTCACGGCGACGCAGTAGGGCAGGTTTCATACCTGCCACTGGACGGCGGGTAAGAAACCCGCCCTACACACCGATCACGGTTGAATGCGGTGCTACCGTATCCTGCAAGGATGTTGATTTCGTGTAACCACTCAGGCTGCCACGGAATTGGATGTTTTAGGCTCTTAGCCCTCGTCCTCGAGGGCGGCTCTGGCGAGAGTATCTCGTTTCGAGCAGCTATTTGCCGCACAAGCCGCCCCCGGGAGGGGGGCTGGGAGCATAGGCTGAGCAGTAACGATTTCGTAACCGTTTAGCCTCTTACACTATAGAACGCAGATAACGCTGATGCACGCTGATCTCTGATTTTTCGATTGAATCTGCGTTCATCTGCGGTAAATCCGCGGAATCAGCGTTCTATTTGCCGGGGGCGGTGAACGCCTACTTGATTTCTATGGAATGACGATCCGCAGCGGTTCCCCCAGCCGCTGCAGTGACGGCTGTTGGTAGAAGCCGACGAGCAGTGTGTGCGGCGCTGGCCCCAGCGCTTCGGGCAACACCAGCCGATGCACATCCAGCAGCATCTCCCCTGGCTGCCAGAGCGACGTAGGATAGTACACCCCGCCAGGTAGATGATCGCTCTGTGCCACCTTCTGCCCCTCTGCATCCAGCAGATGGACGAAGCTGGTGTAGTCACCGTCCATCTCGACCAGCGGCTGCCAGTGTAGCGCCACCTCCAGCACACCGCCCGCTTCCAGTGGAGACCCCAAGTCGTAGCCGAGCAAGCGCACCGTGTCGGCCAGGACGAGGTCGGATGCCCGTTCGGGCGGCCCGCTCACGGCAGGCCCCAGCACCTCCACCAGCTTCTCCGCCGGCTGCAAAGCGAACTTCACCTCCAGCCCCGGCATGGGCTTGATGAGGTACACCGGCCTGCCTGTCTCCAGCGCTCGTTCCACTACCTGCGCCACGTTGCCCCAGCCAGGCTCCTGCACGATGAGAGGGAACAGCCCCGTAAGATCGGGCCGCACTCCCTCCACCTGCTGCATGTACCAGAGCGGCATCACCTCGTCGCGGTCGTTGCTGACCAGGATGGCCTCCTCAGGCGTAGGAGCGGCCAGGATAGCCTGCCAGCGGTCGCGGGCGGCGGTATCCCCGCTGCGGTCAATGAGGGGGAAGTTGTGTAGCAGCAATGTGATGGGCAGGGCGAGGGAGAGCAAAGCGACCATTGCAGATGGCAAATTCGAGATAGCAAACTCGAGACTGCCATTTGCGATTTGCCATTTGCGATTTGCTCTTACCTTTTCCGCCACTGCCGCCACGCCGATGCCCATCCAGCAGGCCATGATCAGCGCTGGGGCGATGAAGAACACGTGAATATCGCCGATGCCGTAGAAGAGGTTGAAGGACATCAGCGCCGCGAAGCTGAGAGCGGTGAGCGCCAGCAATCGCCACCTTCGTCCAATGAACAACCGCACCAGCCCTATCAGTCCCAGGATGATCCCCGCCCAGCCGAACTGGCGGAGCAGCACTCTTCCGGCCAGCGACAACCGCGTCCAGGCGGCAGCAGGGGAGAGCAGCGCACCGGCGAAGACACGCCCCAGAACGAAGTTCAGGAGGCCGAGCAGACTGCGATCGTACAACTGCAACGAGCGTCCAGCACTGAGCGGCACGGTAAGGTAGGACATGTGTGGAGCGCGCAGAGGGATGTAGAGGTAGAGCAGCAGGGGCAGCAGCAACGCGGCGAGGACGCGACCCCACGCGGAGAACCACGGACTGCCAACGGTTGACCCGTGTTCACCCGTGTTCATCCGTGTCCGATCTGTCCGCAGCGCTAACCAGACGAAGAGCAGGCCAGCAGGGGCAAGCAGCAGCATCGTACGGTGGTGAGTCAGGCTCAAGCCGCAGGCCAGGGCCACCAGGGTCAGACGGCCAATGGCCCCTTCAGACCCGTCAGTTCCCTCAGCCCCTTCCTGCCACCACAGCACCAACCAAAGCACCCCCGCCACAAATGCCGCGTGCAGCGTGTAGATCTCCGCGATCACCGCCTGCGACCAGAAGATGTCAGAGCAGGCGAAGGTGAAGGCAGCGACGGCGGCGGTCAGACAGCGAGCCACGGTCGGCAGCGTGGGTGTCGAAGCTCGCAACAGCCGTTCGGCCAGGAGATAGGTCAGCCCCACGGCCAGGCCGCCACACAGCGCCGAGAAGAGGTTCATGCGCCAGGCGACATTGCCCCACGGTAGCAGGTGCGACCAGAGCCAGCCCAGCATGAGGTAGAGCGGGTAGCCGGTAGGGTGTGCGATGCCGCCCAGGTAGGCGACGAACTGGAACTCTCCAGCATCGCCTGCCAGCACGCCCGGAGCCAGGGTGCGCAGATAGAGGGCCAGGGCCGACAGGCCCAGCAGCACGGCGAGAGTGCGGTTCAGACGAGACATGAGCCGGTACACTGGTAGATTGGTACATTGGTAGATTGGTGCACCTGGTAATCCTGATAGCCTACCGGGCCGCCTAGGCGCAGGGTTGGGTAGGCCGCTTCTCTCAAGTGCTCCAATACCTTCATGACCATTCCATCACATCGTGCTCCGGCTTCAAACCTCGCTTTGTTCAACTCCTTCTTTCGTCTTCGCGCTCGACGTTCGGCCTCTTGTTGTCGGCGTCTCTCGGCTTCCTTGGCTTCACGCTGGTCTTGTAGGTGCTTGAAAGGGTTTCTCGTCATAACACCCTCCCCATTCCCCCACACGGCGCATGCTGGACAGCTTCGGGCTTCACGAAGTTACCAATCTACCAAGTTACCAATCTACCAATTCACCAACCACCAGTCCACCGCCGCGGCGAGCGAGCGGCGATCCGGGTTGCGACCCAAGCGCAGCCAACTGTTGGGCTCGGCCACCAGTTCCAGCGCACTCCCCGCTGCCGCCCCCCTCACGCCGATGAACGCGTGGGCCTGACCTGCAGCGCCGCGCAGGTCGGCCTGAGCACCCAGGCTGCGCAGCGCGGCCACAGCCGCTTCGGTGAGATGCTGCCCGGCATCCCCCCTGGTGGCCACGACGACGATGCGCCCGTCGGGGATCTGAGCCACGAACTCCGCCAGTCGCTGCGCCTCGTACTCGTTGGCCCACGTATCAAAGCCTCGCTTATCCAGCAGGCGGCCCGACCGCTCGTCGAGCACGGCCACGTTGTAGCCCCGCCGTCCTGCCGAAGCGTCGGTCTTGGCTCCTGCCTCGTCGTACACGGAGATGTAGGCATGGTCGGCAGCGGCTTCGATCTCGATGTCCACGGGCGTCGCCGCGCCGGTCGTGCCGATAGCCGTCTCCCCTGGCAGCACATCCCGCGGGCGCTCCACACGGGCGAAGCGCAGCCTCAGCCGGTTGAGCCCTGGCTGTGCAGCCTCCTCGGGCAACGGCAGCTCGATCACCTGCCAGCCCTCAGACAGGAGCTGTGGCTCGCCCAGCGGCCGGTCGTTGAGAATCACCTGCACCGACTGCGCCGATGCACCTGGGTAGCTGAAGGGAGCAACGCGCAAGGTCAAGTGATAGTCACCCGGTTCCCGCAGCGGGAAGAAGAGTTCCGCCTCGGCCGCAGCGGCCCAGTTGGCCGTAGCGCCGAAGATGACCTCGTCGTCGTGCCAGCCCGCGCCGCGGTATGGCGCCGCCGCGGGCGTGCCCAAATCTATCTCCAGCGGGAAGGTAAGAGGCGGTTGCAGTACCCTGTAAGCGCGCACGCCATCTTGGTCGTAGAAAGGATCCGACTCCAGCGGCAGCACGTCACGGGCATACTCCCAGGTACGGGCATGAGTATCCTGATAGGGCCAGCGACCTGGAATGGGCGGCAACACGATGAGATAGCGCACGTCGTAGAGCTGCATCAACTCGTCAGCCTGAGCGCGGGCGGCGGTATCGGTCTCGGCATCCGGCTCACGGTACAACTCCACGTCGGCCAGCGCTCGGAAGAGCGGGATGCGGCGGAAGTAATCCATCTTGAACGACGGGGCCCGGGCGATGTTGCCCCCAATGATGGGCTTGCCATGCACCGTCTGGTAATACTCGATGCGGGTGCGCTCTGAGCCCAGAGGGCCAAAGGAGGTGCGCCAACCCAACGGCAGTTGCATCACAGCGAACTCCCCTGGTTCAGCGGCGATTTGCTCGTACACAGAGGGTGTGTGAGCGCTGGTCAGTGGCAAGGGCAAGGACGCGTGTTCCAAGAGGATGACGATGGAAATGATGGAAAAGAGAGAAAAGAGGGAAAGAAGGACA
>CBDURC010000071.1:0-13124 GCA_965369635.1 uncultured Anaerolineales bacterium
CCCTTCTAGAAAACCAACTGGAGTGCATCGTCTCCGACGATGCGGCCCAGCCATAAGACAAAGACCTCCGAGGTCTCCAGGACCTCGGAGGTCTGCCTACGTCCGCACGGTGAGAGCGCCAGGCAACAGGCGGAAGGTCGCAGGGGCTTCGCCCACGTACTCGCCATCCGCCTGCAGGATCACGCGCTTCTCCGACTCCACGTGCACCGTGCTGGAGCGATAGGCGTCCACCTTGGGGTGAGTCAGGTGCGTGCCTCGGTAGACGCGAGGCACCTGCAGCAACAGCTCCAGCTTCGTCGTATCGCCGATGATCACCACGTCGAAGAGGCCGTCGTCGGGCCTAGCATCTGGCGCGATGTGCATTCCCCCGCCGAAATAGCGCCCGTTGGCTACGACGACGGCATTGGCCCGCTGTTCCACCGTGCGATCGTCTAACGTGACGACGACGGGCTTGTTCTCGTAGGTAATGAGGGTGGTGACCAGGCTGATAAGATAGGGAATGGTCCCCCCGCCCGCCTTGGACTTGCGGTTCACCCGATCCGCCACCTCGCCATCGAACCCAAGGCCGGCGGCGTTGGGGAAGTACTCGACGACCTCCTGCCCCTCCCGCCAGCAGTGGATGACCCCCAGGTCAATGCACCGATCCGAGCCATGCACCAGACGGTGAGCGGCAGCGAGCGGTTCCCGAACCAGGCCCACGGTGCGGGCGAAGTCCGACCCCGTGCCACAGCAGATGGCTCCCAACACTATCCCCTGGGGTATCTCGTCCTCAATCACCAGGCCATTGACCACCTCGTGGATCGTGCCATCGCCGCCGACAGCGACGATCAGGCGGCAGCCATCGGCCACGGCCTGGCGGGCCAGTTCCACAGCGTGGTCAGGGCCTTCGGTCAATACGTGGTCGAACTCCACTCCTTCCCCGTGCAGCTCATCTCGTAGTTGCGGCCACAGCTTGCCCCCTCGTCCGTTTCCAGCCACGGGATTGACGATCAATCGCATCGGCTGTACAGCCATTGTCCCCTCCTAATTCATCGACCGTGTGCACTGCCCTCAGTGTCTAGGCATGCGGCGACTTTTGGTGTATAATGCTACTGTAGAGGTCGGGTTGCCCGCCCCTGGGCCTGGAGATTAGGCACGGAGGGCATGGAAGGCATGGAGACCATGCCCCTACTTGTTATCAAGGCATCAAGATGCGATACGCTAAACTGGATGGACTGCTTCTGACCCTGCTCGTCATCGCCAGAGTGCGCATTGACACCCTGGCGGAGGCGGCTGTGCTCCCCTTGCGCCAGCAGGACGTGGCCCGCCACCCGCTGCTGGGAGAACTGCTCTCACCTACGGCGATGGAATTGCTGGCCCAGCAGGGTTTTGCCGATCCTATCACTCTGCTGCTCATCGTGATGGCCTTGGCCGCGCTGGCCGTTTACCTCGTGATCAGCTTTACCGCTAAGCAACTCAGCCGCCGTGTCTATCGGGCCAAACTGGCGCTCATCTGGCTCATCGTGGTGCTGACGGTCGTCGCACCCACGTTGAAGATGACACTGCTGCGCCAGCAGAGCGGCCCTGCCAGCTATGCCCACGACGGCGGCGTCATTCAGACCGAAGCCACCATCGAGTACTTCCTCAGCGGTCGCAATCCCTATATTGAGGACTACCTGCAGACCCCCATGGCAGAGTGGGGCCTGGGCGAGTTCCGCACGGCGCTCTACCACTACCCCTACCTGCCCTGGACCTTCGTCTTCTCAGCGCCTTTCTACAAGCTGGGCCAGACACTCCTCGGCTGGTATGACCAGCGCTTCGTCTACCTGCTCCTCTTCGTGATCACGCTGGCATTCGCTCCTGCGTTGACCCGCAAGCGGGACAGCAGGCTGCTGCTGGTTATGACCCTGGGACTGAACCCCATCATGGGCAGCGACGTCATCTTCGGCCAAAACGACAGCTTCGTGTTCTTCTGGATCGTGCTATCGCTGTGGCTTATGGCTCGGAGCAGCGAGATGCCCAATGACCGCCGCGCTGCGCCGTGGCAACTCGGCTCGGCGGCTGCGTTCGGTCTGGCCTGCGCCTCCAAGCCCACAGCCTGGTTCCTGGCCCCGTTCTATGCCTTGCTCCTGGCGCCGCCGCCATCACTTGGCACCGGTCAGGAGACCGGAGCGAAACCGAAGGGGTGGGCTCGCCCCGCCCCAAGCGGGGCTCGCTGGCTGGTGACGCTGGCACGCCGCGCCTGGCCAGCGTTGGCGGTTTTCCTGCTCCTCGTCCTGCCCTACCTCATCTGGGATGCCAGCGCTATGGTGGACGACGTCTGGCTCTGGGCCAGCGGCCGAGGAGAGCATGCTTACCAGATCTGGGGCTGGGGAGCGTCCAACCTGTTGCTGGCGCTGGGGTGGGTGAACTCCCGCTTCGACTATTGGCCCTTCTGGCTACTGCAACTTTCCGTCTGCGGGCCGCTGTTGGTCTACCTCCTTCGGCGTCAGTGGCAAGAGAATCGCATCGCCACCGCCTGCAGCAACTACGCCCTCTTCCTGCTGGTCTTCTTCTTCCTCTCACGCTTTCTGAACGAGAACTATCTCGGCTATATCCTGGCCTTCCTGACCCTGGGGGTATTGTGGCGAGATGATCTTCTTTCAGCAGAGTCATAGGCAGATCGCTAGAAGAAGACCGACTCCTGGTATTCGCCGAAGACCTCACGGAAGACATCGCAGATTTCGCCCAGCGTAGCGTAGGCTTTCACTGCCTCCAGGATGGGGTACATCAGGTTACCGTCCCCGCGGGCCGCATCCCGCAGCCGGGCCAGCGTGCGCTGCATCGCGCCATCATCCCGCTCGGCCCGCACGCGGCGCAGCCGGTCGATCTGCCGCCGCTCCCCCTCAGCGTCAATCTCCAAAAGCGGAATCGTCAGCGGGTCCTTTGCTGCGTACCTGTTGACGCCGACGATGACGCGCCGTCCGCTGTCAATCTCCTGCTGATAGCGGAAGGCCGCCTCGGCGATCTCCCGCTGAAAGAAGCCCACTTCGATGGCAGGGATGACCCCGCCCAGGGCCTCAATCTTGCGGAAGTACTCACGGGCTTCCGCCTCCAGGCGGTCGGTCAGCGCCTCGACGAAGTAGGAGCCCGCCAGCGGGTCCACCGTGTTGGTCACGCCGCTCTCGTGGGCGATAATCTGCTGCGTACGCAGAGCGATGGTAACTGCCTTCTCTGAAGGGAGGGCCAACGCCTCGTCCATGCTGTTGGTATGTAGCGATTGCGTGCCACCGAGCACGGCGGCCAGCGCCTCGATGGCCGTGCGCACGATGTTGTTCTCTGGCTGCTGAGCGCTGAGCGAGCAGCCGGCAGTCTGGGTGTGGAAGCGCATCCACCAGGAGCGGGGGTTCTTGGCCCGGTACTTCTCACGCATCACCCTGGCCCAGATGCGGCGGGCAGCGCGGAACTTGGCAATCTCCTCAAAGAAATCGCTATGGGAGTTGAAGAAGAAGCTCAGACGCGGGGCGAAACTGTCTACATCCAAGCCCCGCTCAAGAGCGGCTTCGACGTAGGCGAAGCCATCAGCCAGGGTGAAAGCCAGCTCCTGCGCGGCGGTGGCACCGGCCTCCCGGATGTGATAACCGGAGATGCTGATGGTGTTCCAGAGCGGCATCTCCTTGGTGCCGAACTCGATGGTGTCCACCACCAGGCGCATAGAGGGCTCGGGGGGGAAGAGGAACTCCTTCTGGGCGATGTACTCCTTGAGGATGTCGTTCTGGGTGGTGCCGCCCAGCCTGGCCCGAGGCACCCCCTGCTTCTCTCCTACGGCAATGTACATGGCCCAGATGACGGCCGCCGGACCGTTGATGGTCATGGATGCGGTCACCTGGTCCAGCGGGATGCCATCGAGCAGAGTCTCCATGTCCGCCAGGGAGGAGACAGCCACGCCGCACTTGCCGAACTCGCCGATGGCCTCGGAAGCATCGGTATCGTAGCCGTAGAGGGTGGGCATGTCAAAGGCGATGGACAGCCCGGTTTGCCCCTGCTCCAGCAGATACTTGAAGCGCTGGTTAGTCTCCTCGGCCGTGCCGAAGCCGGCGAACATGCGCATGGTCCACAGTCGGCCACGGTACATGGTGGGATGCACCCCGCGGGTGAAAGGGTACTCCCCGGGGAAGCCCAGGTCTCGCTGGTAGTCGAGCTCGGCCACGTCAGCAGGGGTGTAGAGCCGCTTCACCGGCGCGCTGGAGATGGTAACGAATTCATCGTGGCGCTCCGGGTGGCGGGCTAGTGTGCTTTGCAGCCCGGATTCGGTCCAGTTCCGCTTTTCCTGCTCTATCTCGCTGATAGCTTGCTTATCGCACATTTGCAGCCTCCAGTCTTGAGCATGGGAGCGGAGGAGCGGAGGAGCAGAGGAGCACCCTTGCTCCCGCGCACCCTAGCTCCCCTGCTCAACGGTGGCTCCCTCTCACTGCGCCGCCATCTTGGCCTTGTCTTCTTCTACCAACACGCGGCGCAAGATCTTGCCCACAATAGTCTTGGGCAGTTCGCTGCGGAACTCGACGAACTTGGGCACCTTATAGGGGGCCAGATTCTCCTTGCAGAAGGCTATGATCTCCTCCTCGGTGGCCGTCTCGCCCGGTTTGAGGACGATGTAGACTTTGGGTCGCTCGCCCTTGCCTTCCACCGGGATGCCAGCGGCAGCCACCTCCATCACCTTGGGGTACTCATAGAGCACGTCCTCGATCTCGCGGGGGTAGACGTTGAAACCACCTGCACCCAGGATCATGTCCTTCTTGCGATCCACGATCTTGAAATAGCCGTCTTCGTCCATGACAGCGATGTCGCCGGTGTAGAGCCAGGGGGCGCCACCTGCAGGGTCGGACCGCAAGGCGATGGCCGTCTCGGCAGGATTATTCCAGTAACCGCTCATGACCTGCGGGCCACGGACGCACAGTTCCCCCCTCTCGCCGACCCCCAATGCTACTTCGCCAGTGTCCAGGTCCACGATCTTGACCTCAGTGTCGGGCCAGGGCACGCCGATGGTGCCGGGGCGGTTCCCGTCGAAGATGGGATTGGCGTGAGTCACTGGCGAAGCCTCGCTCAGACCATAGCCCTCCACCAACCGCGCTCCGGTGAGTTCCTGGAAGCGCTTCTGTACCTCCATCGGCAGCCCGGCCGCGCCGCTGATGCAAGCCTTGATGGAGCCGACGTCGTACTTGCTCAGATCCGGATAGTTGTTGATGGCCACGTACATGGCCGGTACGCCGGGGTACTGGGTGGGCTTGTGCTGGGTGATGTTCTTGAGCACGTCGTCCAGGTCGCGTGGGTCGGGGATGAGGATCATGGCCGCAGCAGTGAGGGTGCTGTGGTTCATGCAGGTGGTCATGGCGTAGCTGTGATACAGCGGCAGCGCCGTCAAGGACCTTTCCGTGCCTTCCTCGGCGTTAAGCCAGACTTTGCACTGGTAGGCGTTGACCAGGATGTTCTTGTGGGTCAACTGTGCGCCTTTGGAGATGCCGGTGGTGCCACCAGTATACATCAGCACCGCCATATCGTCCAGGGAGACCGCCACGGGCTGGGGCTTGGCCTGCGCTTTGGCCAGCATATCAGTGAACCAGTAGGTGTTGGCATCGCCGGAGATGTCCACGCGGTGGCCACCCTTCTTCTCCTTGAGCAGGGTGAAGAGCAGCTTAAGGATCGGCGGCAAGTAGGTCTTGATGTTGGCGACGATCACGTGGCGCAGGTTGGTGTCCGAGCGAATCCCTTTGATGCGAGGGTACATGAGGCTCAAGGTCACACAGACTTCAGCGCCGGAATCTTTGATCTGGTGCCTCAGTTCGCGGGCCGTGTACAGGGGATTACAGGGCACGACGATGCCCCCGATGCGCAGGACGGCGTAATAGGCGATGGGGAACTGGGGGATGTTCAGTAGGTGAACGGCCACCCGGTCGCCCTTCTTGACGCCTAGTCCCTGCAAGGCAACGGCGAAACGGTCCACGGCTTCGTTGTACTCGCGGAAGGCGATCTCGGTGCCCTTGAAGATGAGCGCCGTGTGGTCGGGGTACTTGCGTGCCATCTCCTCCAAGATGGCGGGCATGGTGGTCTCTGGGTAATCAAGGTGTTCCAGAACGTGAGACTCGTAGAACTTCAGCCAGGGCTTTTCATTGTGTACTGTCACGGGATGCCTCCTCCATCACTACTGGGCGCAACTTAGCCCCAATACAGTTCGTTAGGAGGGAGTTGAACTCCCGACCTCGGCAGTGCGACTGCCTCAGAACAGTCCATCTAAACCGTATTGAACTTGGCCCCTTGCATCCTGAGAACGGTACACCGGATTCTCGAAGGCTTGGACAGGGCACGCATCGTTGCGCTCTGGTCGCCCGCACGTCGGTATGCGGGCTGGCGGGGAAAAACGCGGGCAGGAACGACGATTGTGGAGTATCAGACTAGGATTTCTGCCATACACCCTTCCTTTCGCTGATCTCACTACCGGACACATTCGTCAGGACGCGGATGAACACGGACAAACACGGATGTTCTCCTTCTTTTTTCGCCCAATTGTCCCCATTGTCCGCGGCCATCGGCGTTTGTCCGCGTCCCATTTGGTGACTTGCCGGAGAAGTGTCCGGTACAGAGACGCTCGCTCGCGAACCGCCACATGCCCAGGCTGAGGTCCGGTTACCAGTTTCAGTGCATCACCGTTAACGGCGAGGAGTTGCACTCCGAGCTCTCTGTTCGGGAGTACAACTCCCTCACATCGAGCAGACTGTGATCCACTGACTCACCACCCTACCACTCCGAATCTACCCTACCGGTATTATACCCGCAAACGGGTTTTCCGTCAAGGAACTGTTCCGTGATTTGCTATCCTCCGTCCAGCACGACCTCGAATTCCCGATCGATGGACAGAGTCGTCTCGAAGCTCTCCTCGGCCGCACCGCTCACCTGCACGCTCAGCGGCAGAGCGCCGGTACCGGGCTGCTTCTGCACGCGCAGGCGGTATATTCCGTCTGTCACCGCCTCTGCTGGGAGATCGTAACGCAGCGTGATCTCCCGCTCCTCTCCCGGCGCCATGACGAAAAAGCCGGTGAAGACCTGAGTACCCCGCTCGCCCGGCAGACTCTCCACGCTGTCGGGCTCGAAGCCAACCGCCTCCTGCAATTCGCTTCCCCCCGGCACGTAGACCCGCACGTAGTCCCAGTAGCAGCGGTTCATCATATCGTCGTAGCTCTGGCCGTAATACGGTTCGTGGATGCATTCGTCCAGCCGTATGTCGGCGGTGTGGCGATAGCGCAGTGTCAGCTCAGCGTGGGGGCGACCACAAGTGTCGCCCCTACACTCTGCCAGCACCACCTGATAGGCAATCTCCTGCTCGATGCGAGGGTTGACCTTGTTGAAACCCATGTTGGTGTCTACCACCATGAGGAAGTCCCCATCGCCAGGACGCAGCGCCCCGGTCCAACCCGCGGCAGCCAGCAGTTCCGTCGTATCGGGATCATCCACGTGAATCAGGACGTGCTTCTCGTCCAGGCAGCGCATGACGATCGACAGCAGCCGGCCCAATTCCACATCCTGCCCGCTCTCCAGCTTGCCCTTCATGGCTTGCAGCAAGAGACCCATGAAGTCCTTGCGGTGCTTGAGCCACTTCTTCCATTCCTCGCGATTGTGCTGAGCCTCCCCAGCCAGCTCAGGCGCGTCCTGCGGTGCTCCCCAGGCCGCCGTCATGAACTCCAGCACGTTCTTCCCCGTCACGGGCTGGTCGAACCCCTCCAGGCGCAACGGCTGCAGCGCCTTCACCAGCCACTGCACCGCCGTCAGATCGGCGGCGATCACACCATCTACCACCACCTCCTGGTCCAGCGCGTAGAGCCCGGCCATGACCTGGGCGGCGGTGGGAAAATCGGGCGACCAGTTGGCATCACGCAATACCAGGATCTCAGCCTTCATGTACTTCAGCAGAGGAGGTGGCGCCGGCGGATGCGGCTTGCTGAAGTCATCCACGGCGTAGCTGTCCTGGAAAGTAAGTTCCACGATGCGGCCCTGGTCCAAGCGCAACAGACCCACGCCACTGATGAAGCCGCCGGTGGCGCGCAGTTCGTGATTGTTCTCAGCGATGACGAGGTAGGTGCGCGGCTCGTCGGCGCCCAGCAGGTCCGGCGCCAGGCGAGCCGCCTGCACCGCCAAGCGCAGCAGCGGCAGGTAGCGATCCAGCCGCTCCACCAGCTCCCCCACACGGGGCGAGAGGCTGGAAACATCCATCTCAGCGCGGGCGGCGCTGACCTGTTCCAGCTCCTCCTGCGCTTCGGCCAGCCGCGGCTCCGCCTCCACCAGCGCCGGCAGCACTCGCTCCAGCAGGCTGCCCGACGCGTCGGCCTGCGGCTCCTTCCAGGCCAGCACTATCGGCTCCAGCCCCTCCAGCGCCAGGTGCCCAGCTTGGGCGACGCCGCTGGCCACCCCAACCAGCGCTGGCGCGGCCTGGATGTCGCCGCCGTACTTGGGCACCCAGCCCAGGTGGCGGGCCAGCGGCAGGAACGGGCCGACCTCCGCCTCGATAGCGGTGAGATCATCCGCCAAGGTGGCGAAATCTCCCGTCAGTGCGGCGAAGTCGGCGGGCTTCAGGTCGCTCAGAGCGTCGGGCTTGGCCCGGGCCTCCAGCCGCGGCAGCGTGGCCCGCAGAGAATCCAGGTGTCGCCACAGTCGCAGTGCCTTGCTCCCGGCCCAGAAACCCAGTACCAGCAGCAAGACCAGGATCACCCCCAACACCACCCAACGACGTTTCAGTTTCACGCTTCCTCCTTCAACTTGGGTCAGCGGAAGAGCGGAGAGAGCGGAAGGGATGAAAACCTTCCGATCATTCCGCTTTTCCGCTAAGTGTCCAAACCAGCCACAAGATGGCGAGCAGCCCCCTCTCGCCGCGTCAGCGGAACTGCGGAAAGAACGGAAAGGACAATAAACCTTCCGATCATTCCGCTTTTCCGCTGAGTATCTCCGTTAGCCTTCGTGAGGCTGTAGCCGGTACAGTGGCCCGGCCGGCTCCAGCCGATAGTCGCCGACCGCCTGGCGCGCCTCCTCCGTCACGTAGACCGATCGCTGGCGCAGGTTGGCCTGGATCAACTCCGATAAGTCGGGAGGCGTCTCCTCGCCGCCCGGCAGCGCCACCGCAGGGTGATGCGCCGCTAAGGTGCGCCGGTACCAGTCGAAGCCCCACAGGCTGCCGTTAACGATGGTCACGTCGGGCCGCTCCGCCAGCGCACAGTGGCGATACCAAAGGGCGAAGGTGGCGCGGTCGCCGCTGGTGACGATGAGCGCCTCCGGCTCAGCCGCCGCCAGCGCTGCCGCCGCATAGTCCGCTGCTTCCCGGTCGCGCCGCAGGTCGTGGGCGGCGAAGTTGCCCACGAGTGGCACCAGCGGCAACAGGGCAATGAGCGATACGGCAACGAGTGACACCCGTGGAGTGATCGCCTCTTGTGCCCATTGCCACGCGGCTTCCAGCAGCGTTGCCAGCCCCTGCCCCAGCCAGAAAGCGACCATCAGGCAGGCCGGGAGCAGGTAGACGTATGAGTCGGCCCGGTCGTAGCCCAGGGCGTAAGCGCTGTAGGCGACGAAGGCGAACAGGCTGACGCCCAGAGAGGCGCGGTCGCGGCGGCTCAGCCGCCACACACCGGTGAGGGCCAGCGCCCAGCCCCACCAGCCGAATTGCTCCAGCAGCAGGTGGCCCCAGGCCGAGAGCCGTCCGGGAATCAGCGGCAGCGGCACGCCAAAGATGGCCTCCCGGTAGAGCTGCCCCGTCACCAGCCACCAGAAGCGGCCCCAGGTCCTGGGGTCGCCCCAGTTGATGAGCGGCTGCCGTGCCGCCGCCAACGGCAGGTAGACGTAGACCGCCAACCCCATCACGAACCCAGACGCCACGCCGAGCCAGGCACGGCCCGTCAGGTTTGTTCGCCGGCGGTAGATCAGCAACCAGAAGAGCACCGCCGGCAGCAGCAACAGCCCGGTGAGGTGGTTGCCCAGGCCCAGGCCGTACAGGAAGGCCGCGGTCACCATCAGCCAGGGTGACCCCCGCGCCCGCCAGCGCAGCAGCAGCCAGAAGACGGCGGCGACGAAGGCCACGTTCAGGGCGTGCACCTCAGCGATAGTAGCCTGCGACCAAAGCAGCGGCGAGAAGGCCAAGATCAGTGCCGCACTAGCGGCTGCGACACCCGTCAGCCACCGTTCTTGAGCAGGGGAGCCAGGGTGAGCGGGAGCAAGGGTGCTCCTCTGCTCCTCCGCTCCTCCGCTCCCCTGCTCAAGTTGGAGGCTCTCGACGATGCTCAGGCCGAGCAACGTCACCGCTGCGGCCGCGCTGAGCGCCGAAAGCCAATGCACCCGGACAGCCGGTTCGCCCAGCGGCAGAACCCACAGGAACAGCCGGGCCAGCAAGACGTAGGTGGGATAGCCGCTGGGATGGGGCACGCCGAGGCACGCAGCGGCAGCGATCAGGTCGCCGCCATCGGCCCCGTCGTGGCTCCAGGTGAAAGTGGGCGCCAGCGTACACCCGTAGACGACCACGGCGACGAGGAAGACGATCAGCGGCCAGGCCGTCTGTGCTATCCGCGCCAGGGCACGGTGTCCGCGGTGGATGTCATTGTCCAGGTCAGGAGAGCCAGGGTTTCTTGTCAACAGTCGTCGTCCGAATCCTATCCAGAACCATACGCTTTGTTAGAACGCTGACGAACACGGACAAACGCGGACCCCTTTTCTTTGACTCCTCTGAAAAACCCAAGATTGTCAGCGGATTGAGCGAATTGAGCTGATTCTGTTTCATTTTCATCCGCTTCATCCGCTCAATCCGCTGATGGCTTTTGGCCCTTTTCACTAGAGTCTTTCTTTGTCCTTCGCTCATCCAAGAGTGCCAAGACAGCGGTTTCTCAGTGTCCGCGGCCATCCGCGTTCATCCGCGTTCATCCGCGTCCCTTTCGGCTGCTTCGAAAGAGCGTCCAGTACAGAATGCTACCGATCATTTCTCCAGCAGTGCGCCGGCTTCGTCGTAGGCCACTTTGTAGGTGTGATCCGGCGGGCCGTCGCAGGTGGCCAACTGGCGGGCCTCGCGGGCCTGCGCCAGCGCCTCCTTCTCGTCGCCATCTTCCCGCGCCATCTGCGCCAGGAAGAGGTGCACGTCCGCGCCTTGCAGCACGTAGCCGCTGCGTTCGGTGATGGTCAGCGCTTCCTGGGCCAACCGCAGCGCCTCTTGGGCGAACGGCCGTCCGCCCCTACGCGCCTGGTCTCGCCGCAGCCGGGCCAGATCCAGCAGGATGTCCGCCTCGGCGTCCACGGCGTTGATGCGCCGGCAGCGGGTCAGGGCCTCGGTCAGGTGGCGGTCGGCCTCGGCCAATCCGCCGTTGGCCCGGTGCGCGGCGCCCAGCAGCCAGTGGGCGTCCACGTAGTCGTGCTCGACGGGGTAGGTCTGTCGGGCATCCTCATCCGCCAGTTCCAGCGCCCGGCGGGCGGCGGCCAGGGCGTCGGCGACGGGGTCACCGTGTAGGGGCGAACGGCCGTTCGCCCCTACGGCCCGCGCCAAGAGCAGCGCCCGATAGGCTTCATCAATGCAAATACCTTGCACATCGTTTGTCTGCCGGCAATAGCGAGTAGACGCCGCCAACTCCTCCTCCGCCTTCTCCCACAGCCCCCGGTAGGCCAGCAGCCGCCCCAATTCCTGGTGCCCAACCGCCTCTTTGCGCTCGTCCTCGATCTCCCGACACAGTTCAATGCGGCGGCGCAGATTGGCCTCGGCCGCCTGAAACTCGCCAAGAGGCAGGTATGCAACGGAAGCAACTGCTCCGAGACCGGTGGCGAGGTTGCGTTTGTCGCCCCGTTTCTCGCAGATGGCATTGTGCTGCTCAAACAACGGCACCGCCCGGCGAGGCTGGCCGCTGAGGCTGTAGGAATTGGCCAGTTCGTTCAGCGTCCAGGCCTGAGCGCTCTCGTCCTTCAAGCGCGGCAAGTTCACCCGCCCTGAGCCCGTCGAAGGGTCACCGTCGGGGAAGAGGGCGCGCAGCAGTTCGATCTGCAACTGGTAGGCGCCAAACTGATAGTAGAGCGGTACCGGCACAAGCCGATCGCGAAGCAGCTCTCTTGCCTCGTCGTACTGCCCGGCGTGCACGGTGTGGTGGTACAACTCGATCACCGGCGCCAGGTCATCCAGCGTCTGCACCTGGTCTGGCGGCGGCACGGCGGCGAAGTAGTCCCGCAACTGGCCGTGGGCGGCCTCCCGTTTGGCGTCACCCAATCGATCGTAAGCGTAGCGGCGCACGATGGGGTGCAGGTCGTAGCGGTGGGTCTGGTGGTCGCGGTGCAGCAGGCCGCGGGCCACCAGATCGCGCAGGTCGGCATCGAAATCGTAGGGGCGACCGGCCGGGTCGCTTCTACCCGCATTGGCCAGGGCGGCCAGGGCATCGTAGCCCACCGCCCCGCGGAAGCAGGCGAAACGGCTGAGCAACTGCTGGCGGGCGGGGGTCAGGTTGTTGTAGGCCTGTTGCAGCACGTGGTGGCGGCGTTGCATCAGGTCGCCGCTCACGTCCAGCCGACGGGCGGAGGCAATGTCGCCAGGCTGCTGCGTGTCGCTGCCGATCAGGCCGGCCAGCAAGCGCAGACTCAGAGGGTGGTAGCTGTAGGGGACGCAGGCCCGCTCGATCTCGGCGCGGCTGCCGCGGATGCCCTGGGCACGGAAGAAGGCCACGGCGTCGCGAGGCTGCATCTGGGTCAGTTCCTCCTCCCGGCAGCCCTGCAGCAGGACGCCGCCGGGGACTTCTAGAATGCGGGGGCGCAGCCGCGTGGTCATCAGAGCCTTGCCCCGGATCCCGGGCAGGCAAGCCAGGCCGCGCAGGAAGTGCTCGGCGATGGGGGAGACGCAGTCGTGTTGCGTGGTGCCTGATGCCTGTTCTGCTGGGGCGTCGCCCTGGTAGGCGGCCATCATGCTGGAGTAGGCCCGCAGGGCGCGCTCGAAGCCGTCGAGGATCAGCAGCGTGCCGGGCCGGCGCAGCAACCGCAGCAACTTGTCGGCCTGCTGGCGGGGGCCCAGGTGCAACGCACCTCCAAGGTGCGTTGCACCTAGGAGGTAGGTCAGTGTCTCTCGCAGGAAGCTGTCGAACTCGCGCTCGTCGTAGAAGCCCCACCAGACGACGCGG
>CBDURC010000072.1:0-13030 GCA_965369635.1 uncultured Anaerolineales bacterium
GTGGGCGTCGGTGGCACGGGCGTATCGGTGGGCACCGACGGCGTGGGTGTCGGCGGCACGGGCGTGTCCGTGGGCGGGACCGCTGGTGTCGGCGTCGCCGGCACGGGAGTGTCCGCGGGCGGCACCGGCGTATCGGTGGGAGCGGCGAATGGAGTGGGCGTGAAGGTAGGGCGCGGCGTCCTGCCTGGCGTGGGCACAGGCGTAGGGTTCCCGGCGATGAGTTGGCCCAGCGAGCAGCCCAGGGTGAAGATCAGCAGCAGAGCGAAACAAACCAATACCCAGCGGTTGTGTTGACGCATCAGGCATTCTCCCCTGTCAGGAATACAGGCAGACTTCAGCGTAACCGATAGCGAGGAGTTGCACTCCGAACCCTACCTCGCCAAGAACTCCATGTAGTGCCAGCGCAGAGTACTGGCGTCTGTGTGTATCTCCGCCGCTGGCGAAACTTGCTTGCCGCCGCCATCGATGACCCAGACCTTCCAGGTATTGGTGCCCTGCTCGCTGCTGCCGTGGGTATCCAGCTTAACGTTGACATCTTTGTAATCGCCCCATGTCTTCAGCGCCGTCGTGCCCCAGAAGGTACTCTGAGAGAGCTCACTGATCCACTCGCCGCCGCCCCCGGTGACCTTCTCCACCTTCAGGCGATAGCCGTAGAGCGGCACCTTCTTGCGGTTCCAGATTTTGACCTGGATCAGCAGCCAGTCATTAGAAGTGGGGAAGTTGCCCTGCGCCGGCTGGAAGAACATATATGCAGGTGTGGGCGTGGCCGCGGGCCGCGGCGTCGCCGTGGGCTTTCGCGGGCGCGGCGTGGGGGTAGGCGGCGGGGGCGGTGGGATGTTGGCTGCCACCGCGACCGTCTGCACTGGCCCCTGAGCTTCAACCAGGCGATCCACGATCCACACCTGCTGGCCCTGCAAGCAGCACACCTGCCACCAATCCGACTGTTGGTTCTTGGCGACGATGTCCAAACGGGTGCCCTTGGCCACCTGTCCGACGACCGGATATGCGGTGCCCGGCCCCTTGCGCACGTTCACCTTGTCGCCCTGCACGATGACATAGACCGGTTCCGGCGTCGGCGTCGGCGGGACAGGCGTCGGCGTCGGCGGCACGGGAGTGTCCGTGGGTGGCTCCGGTGTCGGCGTGGGCGGTGGCTCCGTGGGCGCAGCGGCTGCGACCTCCGCCTCCGTAGCAGGCTGCTCGAGGACGAGCCCCTGAGGCGTGGGCGTGAAGGTCGGCCGCGGCGTCTTCGTCGCTGTAGGCACGGGTGTCGGCGACCGCACCAGCAGTTCGCCGATCGAGCAGCCCAGGCTGGCGGCCAGCAGTCCAATCAACAACAGAAGCGTCAGAACACGACGTCTATCCATATGTCCAGTCTCCAGTCTCCAATCTCCAATCTCCAGTTACAGGCGCTGCAGCAGCAGCTCTCGCACCAGTTGGGGATTAGCTTTCCCTCGCGTTTCCCGCATCACCTGACCCATCAGCCAGCCGATTATCTGGGTCTTGCCGCTCCGGTACTTAGCCACTTCGTCCGGATGAGCAGCCAGCACCTTCTCCACAGCAGCTTTCAGCGCCCGAGCATCGCTCACCTGCGCCAGGCCTTCGGTCTCCACGATCTCTGCCGCCGACCGGCCGCTGGCGAACATCTTTGCCAGCACCTGCTTAGCGATACTTGTATGGATTGTACCTCGATCAATGAGGATTAGCAAATCAGCCAGACCCCCTGGCGAGACCCGCACCGCGGTGATGTCCACCCCCTGGGAGCGCATCAGCCGGAACATCTCGCCGCTGATCCAGGCAGCAACAGTGCGTGCCGCCCCGCCGTAGGCGGCCACCACCTCCTCGAAGTAGGCGGCCACCTCTCGCTCCTGCACCAGCACACTCGCCTGCTCCGTAGTCAGCCCGTAGTCGGCGATGAAGCGCTCCTGCTTAACGTCGGACAGTTCGGGCAACCGCGAGCGGATCTCCTCCACCCACTGGCGGCTGATCTCCAGCGGTGGCAGGTCAGGCTCAGGGAAGTAGCGGTAGTCGTCGGCGTGTTCCTTGCTGCGCTGCACCACGGTGCGGTTGCCGGCCTCATCCCAGCCCATGGTCACCTGTTCGACCGTTCCGCCAGCCCGAAGCACCTCAGTCTGGCGCTTGATTTCATACTCTAGCGACAGCTTCACCGCCCGGAAGGAGTTGAGGTTCTTCACCTCGACCTTGGTGCCGAATTGTGTCCAGCCAATGGGCCGCAGCGAGACGTTCGCCTCGCAGCGCATGGCCCCCTTCTCCATGTCAGCCGTGCTCACCCCCAGATAGCGCAGGATCTGCTGCAGCTTGATCAGGTAGTGGCGGGCTTCCTCCGGGCTGCGGATGTCCGGCTCGGAGACGATTTCCAGCAGCGGCAGACCGCTGCGATTGAAGTCCACCAGGCTGTGTTCGCCCACGTGGAACAGCTTCGCCGTGTCCTCTTCCAGATGAGCGCGGGTGACGCCGATGCGCTTGGTGTGGCCGTCCACTTCCACTTCCAGCCAGCCGTCGTGGCAAAGGGGCAGCTCGTACTGGCTGATCTGGTAGCCTTTGGGCAGGTCGGGGTAGGTGTAGTTCTTGCGGGCGAAGACGGAGAACTCGGCGATCTGGCAGTCCAGCGCCAGGCCGGCCATGATGGTGTACTCCACCGCCTTGCGGTTGATGACCGGCAACGCGCCCGGCATGCCCAGGCAGACCGGGCAGACGTGGGTGTTGGGCGCCGCGCCGAAGATGTGGGCATCGCAGCCGCAGAACATCTTGGAAGCGGTCAACAATTCGGCGTGCACTTCCATGCCGATGACAGGTTCGTATTCCACCACAGACTCCTGATCCACGACGAGGGGCCATCCTTTGCTCGAGAACTCAGCCAGCCAGCACCACGACCTCGCTCGAAGTCACCATTCTGAATGGCCTGTTCCTCATGGTTACGTGAGGGTTACGTGATGATCGGCAGATAGACGCTGGGTGACATTTCTCCCGGCGTCGGTGTGGGCGTGGGCGCGTGTGTACGGGTGGGCGTCGGCGATGGAGTGACCGCTGAACCAATGAAGTAGATCGAATCGCTGCTGACCACTCTCTGACCGCCGCTGCGCATTTCGGCCCACACAGTCTGCTCGCCGCTTGCTCCGCTCAGTGTCCAGGTCAAGGTGTTGTGAAACGTCTGCCAGCCTCCCCACGCGCCATCGTTGTTGCGCAACCGTATCTCGTTCCAATCGCCGTAGGCATACAGCGACACAACACGGGAGTCGGTCGCCGCAGCCTCCCCATTGATGACCAGAGGATAGATGCCGCTGCGCCGTCCGAAATCCTGTACCCAGTGGCGGCGATAGGCGGAGCTGCCTTCAGAGTAGCCAACGCCGATTTCCCACATCTCCCTATGGAGGATGTTGTTTCGGTGGTCTGGGCTACCCATCCAACTCTGCATGACGCGCTGGGGGGTGTCAAGTCCATAGGTGATGTTCTCGGCCAGCCACTCCCGATTGGCATAGTAGGTTCCGATTCGCATGTCCCACGCGCATACGTACACCGACTGGCCATCAATGCGGTCGTGGGTAGCGTGGTCGAAGTAGTTATCCTGCCCCATGTCCGTCGCGTGGTAGCGCGCGGCCTGGTCCAATGGCGTCGCCCGTTTCAGGGGGGGGAGACCTGCATTAGCGCGCTCGGCGTTCACCAGTTCGACGACCTGTTGTTCGTACTCAGCGTTGACAGGCGGCGCGAAATCGCCTCCACAGCCGGTGTAGGCTGGTGCGGCTGACAGGTTCGTAGCCGGAGCAGGAGTCGCCTGCAGCAGGACGTCCAAACGGCTGCATTCCGGTGCAACCATGTGCTCCTGAACCGTATTACCGCCGCTGAACGAGAGAGCAGGCCTCTCCAGACCGGACTGGTCGGCGACAGCGGGAACCGCCCCGCCTCGTACGAGCAAGGCCACAATCGCTGCCACAACAAAACCCAGCAGAGCCAATCTCGTGACTTTCAGCATGGTCACTTGGTCACCCCCAGTTACTTTGGCCACCTCAACGAACAGGTTGGATCCCCTCCGGAACGCTTCGTTCCCTACTGTACACGTCTGATTATACCAGAAAGCAAGTTGCTGAGCAATTGCTGCCCCGTTGGGTTTGACAATGCACACCCAATGTGGTATCTTGCCACACAGCTTTCCGCGATCACAGAGAACAAGGAGCTCCCCATGGAAGCCAAACTGCAAGAACTAAAGAACCGCCTCATCGAGATCAACGATCTGGAGTCGGCGGCAGCTCTGCTGTATTGGGATCAGTCAACCTACATGCCCCCTGGCGGCGCTCCAGCCCGTGCGCGCCAGTTGGCCACGCTGGGTCGGATCGCCCACGAGAAGTTCATTGACCCAGCCATCGGCAAGCTGCTCGACGACCTGCAAGCCTATGAGGATAGTCTACCCTACGACTCCGATGACGCCAGCCTCATTCGCGTCACGCGGCGGGAATACGAACGAGACGTGAAGGTGCCTCCATCGTTTACGGCGCGGTTGTATGAACACACGGCCCAGTCCTATCAGGTCTGGACCAAAGCGCGGCCAGCGAACGACTTTCCCGCCGTCCAGCCCTATCTCGAAAAGACGCTCGACCTGAGCAGGGAACTGGCAGAGTTCTTCCCCGGCTACGAGCACATCGCCGATCCCCTGATCGACTATTCGGACCAGGGCATGAAGGCCTCGACCGTGAGAGCGCTCTTCGCCGACTTGCGCGAACAGCTCGTACCTATCGTCCAGGCCATCACAGCTCAGCCTCCATCCGACGATTCCTGTCTGCACCAGCGCTTTTCCGAAGCGCGACAGTTGGCCTTCGGACGCGACGTGATCAAGCGTCTCGGGTTCGATTTCGACCGCGGGCGAGAGGACAAAACCCCCCATCCGTTCACCACGAGCTTCTCCATCGACGACGTGCGCATCACCACCCGCGTGAAGAAGGACCTCTTCGGTGACGCTCTGTTCAGCACGATGCACGAGGCCGGCCACGCCATGTACGAGCAAGGCATCCGGAAGGAGTTCGAGGGTACACCGCTGGGGGGAGGGACATCGTCGGGCGTCCACGAAAGCCAATCCCGCCTCTGGGAGAACATCGTCGGACGCAGCCGGGGCTTCTGGAAATTCTTCTATCCCAGACTGCAGAAGGTATTTCAAGGACAACTGGGGTCCGTGGAGTTGGAGACCTTCTACCGTGCCATCAACAAGGTGGAACGCTCGCTGATCCGTACTGATGCCGACGAGGTGACCTACAACCTGCACGTCATGCTGCGCTTCGACTTTGAGTTGCAGATGCTGGAAGGCGACTTGGCCATCCGCGATCTGCCGGAGGCATGGCACGAACGGTTCAGAGCGGACATGGGCGTTGTCTCACCCGATCACCGCGATGGCGTACTGCAGGACGTGCACTGGTATGCTGGTCGCATCGGCGGCGCGTTCCAGGGCTACACGCTGGGCAATATCATGAACGCACAGTTCTACGCAGCCGCGCTGCAGGCCCATCCCGAGATCCCTGCCGAGATCGAACAGGGCAAGTTCGGCACGCTATTTGGCTGGCTCAAGGGAAACATCTGGCAGCACGGCAGCAAGTTCACGACATCGGAGCTCGTCGAGCGCATCACCGGCGGTCCCATCAGCATCAAGCCGTACATCCGCTACCTGCGCACAAAATACGGCGATCTGTACGCCGACCTGTGAGTGACGCACTGATCAAGAGAAAAGGCGCCGAGAGTTCGGCGCCTCGTGGCAATCGGGCTCGCTGCAAGTCGAAGCGTGATTATGAGAAAACGCCTACTACAGCCGTTTCAGACTGTCAGTTCCCCGCGAAGGTCCAGCTAGCGCCTGCAAATCCAGTCCCGTCGGCTGCTGGAACACCCGCTGGTCGAATCGCGGCATCACCGCCAGCAAGTGGTCAATGATCTCGGCTTGGATGGCCTCGTATTCGGCCCACTCCACTGTCCTGGTGAACCCATAGATCTCCAGCGGCAGGCCAGTGGGGCCAGGGGCAAGCTGGCGCACCAGCAAGGTCATCCACCACCCAGCATCCAGGGGGCCAGTGTCGGGTGTTGGTCTATGAAGGCTCGGATTTGCTCAGGCGTCATTCGGTGGCCTCCTCCCTCGCAGCGCAGTTAGGACAGTCAGTCTCAAGGTGTCTGGTGGACAGATGGCTTCATTTGCAGTTGCAGTCTGCACGAATCGTCCATTACCGCTTGCGCTGTTTCTTGCGCGCCCGTCTCTGCTGCTTGCGCCCTTTCTTTCGCTTGTCCCTTCTGCGACGTTCCGCCTGGCGCTGTTGAGCCGCTTCTTGCCTCCGTGGGGACAGACCCCAGTGAAGCTCCGGCCGAGGCGTTTGTCGTTCCTCCAACAAGCCTAGCGCGATTTGGGCATCCTCCCAATCGCCCGCGATAGAGAGATTGACACAATCCGCGGCAAAGGCGCGCTCCATGACCACCACGGCCTCGACTGCTTCCAGATCGATCAAATCGGAGATGATGAAGGCATTCAGTGTGGGGTCCAGCTCGGCAGACTGCGCTAGCCGTTCGGCCAAGGCAACGACGCACTCGACCCGGGCCTCGGGATGCTGCTTGCCGATTTGCTTCAGACCTTCGCTAGCGGCCGCACGGGCCCACAGTCCGTGGGATGGATCGGCCAGATACTCGCTCAGGACAGGGGCCGCAGCCGGCCCGATGGCGCCAAAGGCTCTGGGCAGGTCTTCCCCCACCCAGTCGTCGCCATATTCATCAATACGATCAAGAAGCCCCGCGAGCGGTTCCACCGCCGACTCGGCGCGCAACTGTCCCAGGGCGCGCCAGGCGTGAACCGGCGACCAGACATCCAGACTATCCGGGTCGGCCAAGTGCAATTCCTCATCCAGCGCCATGCGGATCAGGTCAGGGACATGCTGCGGACCAAGGCCCAGCGCCAGGTAGTCGGGCCAGGCTCCGATCCTGCTGCAGTCGCCGAAGGTGAGCAAGTCAGAGACTGGAGGCGGATAGCCATAATCAGAGCAATCAGGTTCGGTCATTGCTTGCCCTCCACCACCGCGATCTCTTCATCCATCAGCCCATACAACTGGTACACGATGCGGCCAATGATCCGGTCGGTGGCCTCAACGTCCGCCAGCAGCGGGCGCAGCGTCTCCGTCGAGGTCTCCCACGCGGCGCGGATCTTGGCCGCGGCCTTCCATCCTGCCTCTTCCCTCGGCGGCTATGGAAAGTCGCTCTACCCGTGCCTTCGCACAAACCGCGCCATGCGCTCCAGCGCTTCCTCGATCTGCTCCTTGGCCGTGGCGTAGCAGGCTCGCACGTACCCCTCGCCGCCGAGGCCGAAGGCCGGGCCGGGCACCACTGCCTGTGATCGGAGTGCTATACCATCAGGTGCTCCAGTGGCGTGTACTCCAGCCCAAATGCCTCAGACACAGCCTCATAGGTGATGTGGCCAGCATATGTGTTCACCCCCTTGGCCAAAGCAAGATCCCTTTGTACTGCTTCAGCGAAACCGTGATTGGCCAGCCTGACGACGTAAGGCAGGGTAGCGTTGGACAAGGCATAGGTCGAGGTGCGTGGCACGGCCCCCGGCATGTTGGTCACACAGTAGTGGATCACGCCATCGACCACGTAGACCGGATCGCTGTGAGATGTAGGATGCGAAGTCTCTATGCAGCCACCCTGATCAATGGCCACATCTACCACCACGCAGCCCGGCTTCATCGCACTGATCATCTCTCGGGTCACCAAACGTGGAGCCTTGGCTCCGGCGATTAACACCGCGCCAACCACTACATCAGCGATTCGCACCGTTTCGGCGATGTTAAGAGGGTTGGAACTCAAGGTGGACAGGTTGCCGTGCAGAACCTCGCTTAGGTAGCGCAACCGCCCGATGTTGATGTCAACGATGGTCACGTGAGCCCCCATCCCCAGGGCAATCTGTGCGGCACTGGTGCCCACCGTCCCACCGCCGATGATAGCCACATCTGAGGGCCGCACACCGGGCACTCCCCCCAGTAGCTTCCCACGCCCGCCATTCATCCTCTCCAGATAGTGAGCAGCTACTTGCACGGCCATTCGACCAGCTACTTCACTCATGGGTGTGAGCAGCGGCAGATAGCCATTGGGTAACTCGACCGTCTCATAGCCAATGCCGGTGACCTCGCGTCTCAACAGTTCGTGAGTCAGCTCCTCACAGGCTGCCAGATGCAAGTAGGTGAATAACAAGAGCCCGCGTCGCAGGAAATCGTACTCCTGAGGCATCGGCTCTTTGACTTTCAGCACCATCTCTGCCCCGTTGAAGACCTTGGCCGGAGAGCCGACCAGCATCGCGCCGACCCGCTCGTACTCGGCATCGGAGAAGCCGCTGCCCGCCCCGGCCCCGGCTTCCACCAGGACCCGGTGACCAGCTTCGACCAACATATGCGCGCCACCGGGGGTGAGCGAAACTCGATACTCGTTGTCCTTGATTTCCTTTGGTACGCCGATGATCATCTTCGATCCTCCAGGTTTTTGTGTATTATGTCACACTCTGACTCGCACCTCCAGACCCAACAGGTCACCAACGGGGATGTCCCCGTCGCCCCCGTCATGGGTCGTCAAGGCTGGTGATGCTCCATTGATCCACGTGTTCCCGGTACAAGAGCCGGAAACGCCCATTACCGTCGACACGCACGACAAAGCACGGTCCTTCCGGCGTGCGCCAGGCTCGCTCCACCGCCTCAATCATCCGCCTCTCCCCCTGCCAGGTGAACGCCCTTGGCTCCTGGGCGTAGGTGTAGCCAGAGTAGCACTCGACGGTGAGGGCTGTATTGTCGTTCTCGCCTTCCATCCTCCCTCCCTTCAGACCGAGCAACCTGGCTTGCCGCCGCGCAGCGGCTCACGGCGTCGGGCTGAAATCCACGGCCGACGAATCGCCAACGTTGAATCGGCGGAAACGTCCCCGCACCAGCGCATCCTTGCCCACTAGCGACTGGTCAAGCATGGCATCCTCAATGGTTGCTCCGGCGTCAATGATGGAATCACGGACAATGGAGCTCCGCACCTTCGCACCTTCGCCGATGGTCACATAGGGGCCGATGACCGAGTCCCGTACTTTCGCCGTGGACGCTATGTGGACGGGAGAGATGATCACCGAGTTGACCGTCTGCGCCTCCCCACCGTTGTCGTGACCGTGCCCCAGCAGATAGCGGTTAGTGTGCAACACCGCCTCTGGCGTGCCGCAGTCCTCCCACACCTCCACCGTCCAGGCGCTGAAACGCTGCCCCCGACCCACCAGAATCTGGAGTGCATCGGCCAGGAAGTACTCTCCCTGGGTCTTGATGTCGCGCTCGATCAGCTCGTCAATCGCTGAGAAGAGCGCAGGCCCATCTTTGACGTAGTAGAGGCCGATGACTGCCAGGTTGGAGACAGGCTTGGCCGGCTTCTCCACGAAACGGGTGATGAATCCTTCATCGCCCAGGGTGACCACGCCGAAGCGGCGGGGATCATCCACCTCCTTGCAGTAGATCACACCGTCGGTCGGCAGGTTGCGTAGTGGGACCAGGTCCGCCTCGAAGATAGTATCCACAAAGAGGATGAGCACATCGCCATCGACGTATTCCCGCGCCAGCCGAATGGCATGAGCCTGGCCCAGGAGCTCTTTCTGCTCCACGTAGTGGGCGGGGAAATCGTAGTTCGCCGTGACATACTTCTCGATCTGCTCGCCCAGATAGCCGACGATGAAGATGATCTCCTGGATGTCCAGGCCCTGCAGCTTGTCCAGCACGTGGCCCAGTACGGCCTTTCCGGCTACGTTGAGCAGCGGCTTGGGCTTGGAGTAAGTGTGCGGCCTGAGCCGCTTGCCAAACCCCGCCAGGGGAATGATGATTTTCATAGTTCCGGTCTCCTCGTATGCCAATCTGTCGCTTGCTCGTAGGCGTAAGCGGCGCGCAGCACCACCTCTTCGCCGAAGGCTGGCCCCATGATCTGCAAACCGATGGGCAGCCCTGCCTCGTCGAAACCACAGGGGATGGACAGGCCGCAGATGCCGGCCAGATTCACACTGAGGGTGAAGACATCCGAGAGATACATCTGCAGCGGATCCTCCACCTTCTCGCCAATCCGAAAGGCGGTCGTCGGCGCTGTAGGAGCAGCGATGACATCCACCCGCTCAAACGCTTCATCGAAATCTCTCTTGATCAGCGTGCGCACCTGCCGCGCTCTGAGGTAGTAGGCGTCATAGTAGCCCGCCGAGAGGGCATAGGTGCCCAGCATGATGCGCCGCTTGACCTCGGCACCGAAGCCGAACTGGCGCGTGCGGCGGTAGGCGTCGTCCAGGTCAACGGCGTCGGGCACCCGATAACCGTACTTCACGCCATCGTAACGGGCCAGATTGGCCGAGGCCTCGGCAGGGGCGATAAGATAGTAAACCGGCAGCGCATACTCAGTATGCGGAAGTGACACCGCTATGATTTCGGCTCCCAGCGCGGCCAACTGCTCAATGGCCGCTTGCACCGCCTGCTCCACCTCCGGCTGCATCCCCTCGACGAAATACTCCTGGGGCACGCCCACGCGGAGGCCCTTCAGGAGATCAGACCCGAACGGTCTTGAAGGGGCTAGGTAGTCCGGCACGGCGACGTCAACGCTCGTCGAATCCCGCCAGTCGTGTCCCGAAATTGCTCCCAGCAGCAGCGCAGCGTCGGTCACGTCCTTACCCAGGGTGCCGATCTGATCGAGAGACGAGGCAAAGGCCACCAACCCGTAGCGGCTGACCCGCCCGTAGGTCGGCTTGATGCCCACCAACCCGCACAAGCTCGCCGGCTGGCGCACGCTGCCGCCGGTATCGCTGCCCAGCGCACCCAGGCTCTCACCGGCGGACACAGAGGCCGCGCTGCCGCCGCTGGAACCACCGGGCACCCGCGTCAGGTCCCAGGGATTGTGGGTAGTGAAGTAAGCCGAGTTCTCCGTAGAGGAGCCCATGGCGAACTCGTCGGTGTTGGTCTTGCCCAGAAGCACTGCCTGCGCAGCCCGCAGCTTCTCGATCACTGTGGCCTCGAAGGGCGGGATGAAGTTCTCCAGGATGTGCGAGCCACAGGTCGTGGGCACGCCTTGCACGCAGATGACATCCTTGATGGCCAAGGGGATGCCGATCAGGGGATGCAGTTCGTCGAGTCGCCCTTCCCCACGCGCTTCGGCGATGGCCTCATCAGCCTTCTGAGCGTCGTCCAGCGCCGCTTCAGGCATCAGGCACAGGTACGCTTTCACCTGATTGTCCACGGCCAGGATGCGGTCAAGGACGGCCTGGGTCAGCTCGGCAGAGGAGGTCTCCCCCCGCAGGAGCAACCGATGCGCTTCGTGGATGGTCAGCTCGTGCAACTTCATCTGCGCACCGTTTCACTCCAGGATAGCTCGCACGCGGAAGCAACCCGCAGATGCATCGGGGGCGTTGGCCAGAGCGTCTTCAGAGGAAAGAGAGGGTCTCACCTCATCCTTGCGCATGACGTTGCGCAACGGCAGCACAGTGGCCGTGGGCGGGACGTCAGAGGTGTCTGGTTGCTGCAGCGAAGCGAAATGACCAAGGATGGTCGAAAGCTGCTCTCGAAAACGCTCCTTTTCCTCTGCGGTGAGCTCCAGCCTCGCCAGATCAGCGATGTGCTCCACCTCGTTCAGGGTCAAAGCCATTCCGGAAATCCTCTTGGCAAGATGTTGGAGCCAGATTATAACACCTTCATGCAGGCAAGGCAAAACACTGAGGGCTCTTGGAGGTTGCGTTCGGGGCGCCGTTGGTCAGTGGCGGTCTCGTTACTTCTATGATACAATACGGATGGATCTCCGCTTACAATCATCGGATGTTGGCTGAGCGGTTGGCAAGGACAGGGAGGCGAAATGGCTTCTTTCAGCGGCTGGCTGCTGTTGCAGTGGCTGGCCTACGTGATCATTGGCGTGGGGGTGCTCGGCGCGGTGCTGCCAGTTATGCCGGGGCCGCTGCTCATCTGGCTGGGCACGTTGCTCTGGGCGTGGGCCGATCGCTTTCAGTGCATCGGTTGGCCAACACTGATCATCCTGGGACTGCTGATGATCGCTGCCGGTGGATCAGAGATATGGATGAGTGCACTCGGGGCGCGTCGGGGTGGGGCATCGTGGCAAGCACTGCTGGCAGGGATCGCCTTGGGCATCGCCGGCTTAGTCTTCTTCTCACTACCAGGTGGCATCATCGGCGTGCTGGCGGCCATACTGATCGTGGAAGCCTGGCGATCCGGCGGGCTGCGGCCCGCGCTCAAGAGCGGTGGAGGCTTCCTCTTGGGCTACCTCCTTTCCGCCGTCGTGCAGCTCTCCCTCTCCCTGATCATGGTGGGCATCTTCGCCTGGCAGGCGATGGGAAAGCCCTGAGACGAGACAAGGGGACTGCCTCCGCGTCAAAGCAGGCTGGCAGCCCCCTTGGACTGCAGGGCTGGCGGTGAACTGCCAAGCCCGCCGCTCAGAGCAAGCCCAGCTTCACTCCCAGATTGGCCCTCTCCTCTTGAGCGCCAGGCCGCCACTGAGCTTCAAGCACCATATCCTCATCCCCAACGACCCGGAAGCTGCGGGTCGGCTCGCCGTGCAAGCTCGGCGGCAAAGCCGGCGACTGGAACGGCGAGAACCACGGCGCTGCATTGCTCCCACTCGGACTGACCACGATCACCGGCGGCTGCGCACGCTCTCGATACCGCCGCCGCTCCTCCATCATCCCACGCTCCTGCACCCGCCGCGTCACCCCCACGACCAGCAAGCTCGTCGGTATGCTCGCCGCCACCCCGAAGATCACCCCGATCACCACCGCCATGGCGTCCGTGCTCATCCGCTGACCCACGATCACCGCCAACACCGCCACGAACACCAACCCCACCGTTGCCAATACTCGCTTGGCCGTCATCGCTCACCTCCTCTGTGTCAGGTATCAGTGATCAGATATTGGGTATTGGGTATCAGTATCACGCCCTCTGATACTCGAGCACCGACCACTGATCGCTCTGTCACCACCCTCTCTCCATCTTCGATCCGTCAACATCTGATGTCC
>CBDURC010000073.1:0-13018 GCA_965369635.1 uncultured Anaerolineales bacterium
ACTCTGATGCCTGCGGGGAGGACATCCTGTCGGACATCATCAGGCTCGTACGCTCAGACGGGGACAGTGGCCTCTCTGTGGTCATGAACAGGGGATTGCGCTTCGCTAGTAGACTAATCGTCAGAATCCACAATCCGACTGACGAGGAATGCCGCCTGTCCCGTCTGTACATGGAGGGCACCATCAGGCTCATGTAGAGCACACTTCGACAGGCACGCTCCATCATGCCATTGCCAAGTTTGGGCATGCCGGGCGGCAAGCCGATGTGTTCGTGAGGGCGCAGGTGAGCACGGCACGCCCGGTTCCCAGACTGGAGCGGAAACTCAACGTCGTGGTCCTCTGCAGCCTCTGCGGGATTACGGAGGACTTGCGGCCTATCCTGGCGGACGATCGGAGCTGAGGAGGCAAGCGTGGAGATTGGGTTGGTTGGCGTTGGGACGATGGGCACCCTGGTCGTCTCAACACTGGTGAAGACCGATTACCGTGTGGTGGCGTATGACGTCAATCCACACGCTTTGCAGCGAGCACAGGACTTCGGAGCCATCCCGGTGGCTTACCCTCAGAACGTGGCCGAGCAGACAGAGATAGTCCTTCTCGTCTTGCCTGGGCCACCGCAAGTTGAGGCTGTAGTCACCGGTGACCATGGTCTGCTGGCTGGAGCACAGCCAGGCCAGGTCATCGTTGACATGAGCACGGTGGACCCGGCTACCACACGCCGCATGGGCGCTCGCGCAGAGGAGATGGGTGTACACTACCTGGACGCGCCCATCCTAGGACGACCGCGCGCTTTGGGCGGTTGGGTGCTGCCAGTGGGGGGTGATGCAGCAGTAGTCGCTCGCTGTCGTCCTATCCTTGAGGAGTTGGCCCACAAGGTCATCCACGTCGGGCCCTTGGGCGCCGGTCATACACTCAAGCTACTGAATGCGCTGATGTTCTCGGCCATCAACGCCATCACCGCCGAGATGATGGCCATCTCCGTGAAGGCCGGATTGTCCCCTAAGGTACTCTTCGAGACCATAGCCGAGAGTCAGGCAGCCACTGTCAGCGGGCTCTTCAAAGAAGTGGGGGCCAAGATCGTTGCCCGTGACTTCACGCCTACCTTCCCAATTGACCTGCTATGTAAGGACAACGGGTTGGCTATCGCTATGGCTAAGGCCTGTGATGCGCCACCCGTTCTCGCCAACACAGTGCAGGTGCTGAACGAACTAGCTAGTGCCAGGGGGTTGGGCGCCGAGGATACCAGCGCCCTGGTCAAGGTCTACGAGGCCCTGTTGAACACAGAGTGGGACGATTCTCAGGGGTGAGATAAGCTCACGCCGTCTGACTACCACATAAGGAGGCAAGCATCATGCAGCAAGTCTTGCTCGACTACGGCGATGAACTGATTCCTGTTCAGATACCGGACAGCGCCACGGTTGTGCGCTACGGTGAGACATACGTGGACCCACCGGAAGTGGATCCCTACGAGGCAACACGTGAGGCGCTGGAGAACCCCCTGGGTATGCCACCGTTGCGAGCGTTGGCCAAACCCGGTGACAAGGTGGTCATCGCTTTCCCCGACCGGGTGAAGGGAGGCGCACACCCCCAAGCTCACCGACGAGTGGCTATCCCTCTGATAGTGGAAACCCTTCGGGAAGCTGGCGTGGCACTGGATGACATCAGCCTGCTGTGCGCTATGGGACTCCATCGGAAGAACACCCTGGAAGAGATGTACTGGTACTTGGGCAAAGACATCGTAGATGCTTTCTGGCCCGATCGCCTGGTGATGCACGATGCAGAAGACCAGGCCGGTATCGTAGACCTGGGCACCGATGAAATGGGCAATGCTGTTACCTGCAACCGGCGGATTGCGGAGGCTGACTTGCCTATCATCATAGGCCACGTGCAAGGAAACCCCTACGGGGGCTACAGCGGCGGCTACAAGATGGCTGTCACTGGACTAACAACGTGGAGCTCCATCCGTTGCCATCACTGCCCATCTACGATGCACCGTGACGACTTCCTCCCAGCATCCACTCACAGCCACATGCGCCGGCAGTTTGACTCCATTGGCAAGGCCATGGAGCGGGGGATAGGGAAGCGCTTTTTCGCCGTGGACGCTGTGGCGGGGACTCACGCCCAGGTGCTTGGAGTCTACGCTGGTGCCGTGGACGAGGTGCAGAAGGCAAGCTGGCCGCTGGCAGACCAGCGCACCAACGTAGAACTCGACGTGACCAAGTCATTTGATGTACTGGTGTACGGGCTCCCTCGGGCCTTCCACTACGGGCCGGGTATGGGCACTAATCCCATCTTCATACTGCAGGCCATCGGCGCACAACTGGCGAGATGCTACGGCGTGTTTCGTGAAGGCGGTGTGATCATTGCGCCGTCGGTGTGTGATGGTTGGTTCAACAAGTCTTGGTTTCCGTCATACGAGCGCGCCTACGAGAAACTCCAGGAGACGACTGACTTCGCCGACATCTTCCAGTTTGAGGATGAACTGGCGAACGATCCCGACGCCATTCACAGGTACCGGTTCAACTACACCTACCATCCGGGACACCCTCTTTCCATGATCTCCATGGGCGCGGTCGCACACCAGCGGACCAGTGCAGTGCTCATCCCTGGAGCACTCAAACCGCGCTATGCGCGTGGCATGGGGTGTATTCCAACCAAGACCTTCGACGATGCCCTGACACGTGCTCAGCGCTTTGTCGGCAAGAACCCCCGTATCTTGGTCATACCAGAGGCCTTCCGCCACGTAGGAGTGCATTTGCATCTGCATGGCTAGCACTGGCTCATTCGCTCCCAAGAAAGGCCCATGGGCGACTTCGGGAGCAAGATGCAGCAAACCGGCTATTTCGATCCACACAGGAGCAACGAGGCCATGACAAGCAGCAAGACCGCGTCCGGTTTTCCATACGGTGCTTCTTACTACCCACTGGTGTACGCGGAGGAGACCTGGGAGCCCGATCTGCAACGCATGGCTGAGACGGGGATTACCGTCCTTCGTACAAACGACATCCATGGCGCCTGGGATCGCTTGGAGCCCCAAAAGGGCCAGATCCGTCTGGATGTCCTCGAGCGTTTCTATCGGTTGGCCGGAAAATACGATATCCACATCCTCCTTAGCACCGGGGCAGCGTCACCACCTTTGTGGCTGGCCCGCCTGTATCCCGACGTTCGTATCATCTCCAGTCGTGGGGAGCCCTACCCTCTGGGTGGGACATATCATTGGTACTGTATTCATCATCCCGGATACAGGGAGGAGCAGGAACGCTTCTTGGACGTGTTGGCCGCTTGGGCCGTTGCTCAGCCTGAGCACTTCGGCTGGCAGATCTCCAACGAACTAGGGTTTCCTTTCCTGCCCACCCGAGAGTCTGGACTGTCGCCATACTCACTTGTCGAGGCGAGGTTCTCGGGACCCGTAGCCAAGGAACAGATGGACAAGCCATTCAGACAAGCGAAGTCGCGTCTGGATCTCTATTGCTACTGCGCCACCTGCCAGGACCGCTTTCGCGAATGGCTCAGACGCCGCTACGGATCCTTGGAGGCTCTGACAGAGGCGTGGACATGGTCGGCGACGACCCATGTCTATAACGAGTGGGAGGATGCGACCCCTCCTGAGATGTTGCCCACTGCATGGTCATCGGTGACGCGCTGGATCGATTGGCGTCTCTTCTGGCAGGATAGCTTCACGGAGTTTGTGCGCTGGCAGCATGAACTCATACGCCGACACGATTCTGACCATCCGACCGTCGTGAACACTTTCAACTTCCATGTCAATGATCGTTTTGGCACCTTCATGGGCCTCGACCAATGGAAGATCGCACAAGCCGTGGACCACATAGGATATGATCTCTACCCAGGTCTGAAGGTTGAAGGCAGCTCGATGTTTCTCGATCATGGTCGCAGCGTGAGCCGTTCAGTAGGTCGTGACTTCTGGGTACCAGAAATGGAGAGTGGCCCTCTGGGTGGATGGGTTTTAGGCCCTGTCCACAACACCACTCCACAGGACATCAAACGCTACGTCTTTGAATCCTTGGGGCATGATGCCAAAGCGATTGTGTACATGCCCTGGAAGGAGTGGGACTACCAGCCCATTCACTGGGGCGCTCTGGTGGATCTAGATGGTCAGCCCACGCAGCGCATGGAGGCTGCAGGTCAGATGGGGCGCTATATCCATGCCAACGCCGAGTTTCTCCTCGAAGCCCATGTGCCACAAGGAGATGTGGCTCTACTGGAAAGCAAGCCCAACGCAATCCTGTTTGCCGGCCTGGAGGAGGAAGAGACGCTCTTCGCTGCGCAGCGTGGGGCTTACCTGTCCTATTGGGAGCTAGGAAATGCAGTAGACTTCATCACTCCACCAATGCTGCACAGAGACGATGTTCGTGGCTATGGAGCTGTTTGTCTCCCCCTGATGGCCGCCCTAGACTTGGACACAGCCCAGAAGCTTCACGAGTTTGCGGTAGCAGGCGGATTGGTCGTTGGATTTGCGCGCTGCGGGATGCTAGACGAACGCGGCTGGTACCATCACAGACTACCCATCCCTGGTCTGCGAGAGGTCTTTGGCTTGAGAGTACGAGAGGTGGAACCCGCTGGGACCACCAGCGTGCATTTTGAGGGACGAGGTTTTCCAGTCCATTTGCAAGTGGAGAGCATAGAGCCAGATCCTGACACAGAGGTGTTGGCCTATCTCGCAGACGGCAGGCCGGCTGTCACCTTGCACCGCCTCGGACAAGGCAGGGGTCTCTACTTTGCCACACAAGCAGATTCGGCCTACTTCGCCTGTGACAATTCGCTGCTGAAGGAGGTACTCCGCGTTGTCCTCGGTCGTCTGAACATCAAGCCAACAGTACGTTTCCGCTACGGCGGGCCAGAAAAGCGGGAGGTTGACCCGCACCTTCTGGTGGGCAAAGGCCGTGCCGTTGTGCTCATCACCAACTACCTGCACACTCACGCAGAAGGGGTCCTCACCATCCGTCAAGACCATCCGGTGACGGCCGTGCAATGTGGGTTGGAGAAAAAGCGTCCCTTGTCCTACGTGCAGGATGGTAATGAAGTGCGTATCCTCTTGGAAATCGAGCGAAACGAGGTAGTGAAGGCAGTTGACATCTATTGGGATCAGGATACATCCCACAGGTAGACCACGGTGTGTCCCACGACATCTCATTCCAGAAGCACTTGTACTACCAGGGCCTTCGGTTTGAGGAATGCGCTCGCTGCCTGCAACAGACTCACTACCGGACACTCTCGCCAGGACGCGGATGAACACGGACAAACACGGATGTTCTTCTTCTTTTTTCGCCCAATTGTCCCCAATGTCCGCGGCCATCGGCGTTTGTCCGCGTCCCATTTGGTGACTTGCCGGAGAAGTGCCCGGTACAGAGGCAGCAGATGGAGTACGCAGAGTCGTGATGCGTCCTCGAGCAGTCGTGCAACGACCGCTGATGGCAAAATGCGATGCGTCTGGCGTGGCGATGCGTCTGGCGAGGCTATGAAACTGACGTCATGACCGCATGGACATGCTCGCGGTTCGCAGCCATCTATCAGGAGTTGGATCATGCGTCCTGTTGGTATCCATCTGTCATATTGGACATCTCGCTGGTCTGATGACGTGTTGCTGCTTCTGCAGAAAGCACGGGATTCCGGCTTCAACGGTGCAGAGTTGCCGTTGCTGAACCCTACGGCCATGGATTTCCGTGCCCTCCGGCAAGAAGCGAATCGTCTGGGACTGCAACTAACATGCTGCACGGGCCTGCCGCCCGATGGCAACATCTCCCATCCAGACCCGGCTGTGCGTCAGCGAGGGATAGAGCATCTGATGCACTGCTTGGATGGGGCAGCTGAGGTGGGGAGTCCTGTATTAGCAGGAGTGCTTCACCTCGGCTGGGGAGCGCCAATCCCAGAGGGCGAACTTGAGCCCTATCGCCAGCGCAGTGTGGAGGTGCTGCGTCGTGTGGCGGCAGAGGCTAGCAGGCGCAATGTCACACTCTGCCTGGAAGTGCTGAACCGTTACGAGAGCTTTTTCCTGACTACTGTCGCGGAGGGACTATCTTGGCTCAATGAAATCCACAGTCCTTATGTGAAGTTGAACCTGGATACTTTCCATATGAACGTCGAAGAGGACGATATCGCCGGGGCCATCCGCCAGGCAGGCAGCCAACTAGGTCACCTCCATTGTTCGGCCAGCAGCCGCAAGCGCCCGGGTTTGGGCCATATTCCTTGGAATGGAATACGTCAGGCACTGGATGAGATTGACTATCAAGGATGGCTCGTGATGGAATGCTTCGTGCGCAGCGGGAATGAAGTGGGTCGAACTACGCGCACTTGGCGGTCATTGAGTGTGGACCTGGATGCCGATGCGCGAGCCGGGGCTGTTTTCATGAGAACGCATCTTGGTTGAACAAGAATGAACGGAAAGGCAGGTCTTCGTGACGGAACGAGTCATATTCGACTGTGACAACACGATGGGACAGCCCTATCGGGAGGTGGATGACGGCCTGACGTTGCTATACCTGCTGGGGCGAGGCGACATCGAACTGCTGGGCATCACCACGACATTTGGCAACGGCCCCATTGAGCAGGTTCACCCGCTCACGGAGCAGTTGCTGCGTGACATCAGGCGAGAAGACATCCCGCTCTTCAAGGGCGAAGGCGAGCGGGGCCAGCCCCCCACCGAGGCGGCACGCTTCCTGGCCAAGACTGCCGCGGCCCATCCCGGTGAGATCACCTTGCTGGCGACTGGTCCGCTGGGCAATCTGCGCGCGGCCGCCGAACTCGACCGCAACTTCTTCAGCAACCTCAAGCACATCCCGATCATGGGCGGCTACCTGCATCCCCTGCGCATCGGCTGGCGCAACGTGGCCGAGCTTAACCTGGCGTGCGACCCAGAGGCTGCCCATGCGGTGCTCAACGCCCCTTGCCCGGTCACACTGATGAACGCGCATACCTGCCTGCAAGGTTCGTTCACTTGGCTGGACCTGAGGCACATCCGTCACTGGGGTCCCAAGACGCGCCGTCTCATGCGGCAGTGGCTCCTGACGCTCGCCATTGGATGTGCTCTGCCTCGCTTCTATTTGTGGGACTTGCTGCCAGCGGTCCACATCTCGCATCCTGATCTGTTTGACGACAACCCGGTGTGGGTGCGCTCAACGGCGCAAGACCTGGAAACGGGCAGTATCATCCTGGCAGACGAAGGCGAAGGGGCTCGCATCAACATGCCCACGCGCATTCTCGATCCGCATCGTTTCAAGGAGATGCTCTTCGAGGCCTGGGATCGGGTTCAGATCGGCTGAGACGGCGTCCGACTTGCGGAGGCACGAATGTGCTGCCGCGGAGCAAAGGGGTGGGAGTACGAGGACAATGACAATGGATCGTGATGATCTTCTGGCACGCGTGGCCTGGCTCTACTATATCGAGAACCTTACGCAGCAAGACATCGGCGACCGGCTCAACATGCCCCGGGTCAAAGTGACTCGTCTGCTGAAAAAGGCCCGAGACGAGGGCATCGTCGAGTTCCGCATCGCCAAGCCGACCGCGCACCTGGAACTCGAAAGGGAACTGCGCCAGCACTTCGCTCTCAAGGATGCCTTCGTTGTACCCACCCCCCTGCAAGACGCCCATCTGCGGGCTGGTCTCGGAGAGGCTGCAGCCAGGTATCTCCAGTCCTTCTTCCGGCCTGGCCTGGTCGTGGGCCTGGGCATGGGCCGCACGTTGGCGGAGATCCCTCGCTTTGTGAAGCCCCACCCTGACGGCCAGTGCGTCTTCGTGGAAATGGTCGGCGGCGCCGGCGGAACCGATCTGGGTTTCGACACCTACAACGTCAGTTGGAGGCTAGCGGAGTGTTGCGGCGGTGAAGCAGAGCACGTGTTCACGCCGGTCGTGGTGGAGAGCGCTGAAGCCCGCACAGCGCTGTTGCGGGATTCCCAGATTGCCGCCACTTTGCAGAGAGCAGCCCAATGCGATGTCGGCCTGGTAGGCATAGGCAGCACGGGCGAGGACATGGTCTTGTTCCAACTCGGATACTGCAACTACGACGCCGTCCGTGACCTGCGCTCCAGGGGGGCCGTGGGCGACATCATCGGACACTTCTTCGATATCTACGGGAAGCCGGTCGCTTGCGGGTTGGAGGGCCGACTGATTGCCCTCCGCTTGGAGCAACTTCATGCCATCCCCACCCTCATCGCCGTTGCCGGAGGAGTGGAAAAGACCGACGCGATCCTGGGCGCGCTGCGCGGCGGACACGCCAACGTGCTCGTAACTGACATGGAGGCAGCGCGGGCAGTACTTGCAGCGAGTCGCGACACTGGCCCCGCTTGGGGCGGGGCTGGTCCCGCAGACTCCCGACCTGACGAATGATCAAAATGCGGGGGTCGTATGAGAGTCAGGATTAGTCACGAGGTTTTCCAATGGATAGCCAATGGATAGAATGAACGCCGTAGTCGTTCGTGGTGGCGAGCGTTTCCGCTGTGAGCGGATCAAGAAACCGGAAGCGGGGACCGGGGACATCGTGATCCGCGTAGATGCTGCAGGCATCTGCGCCGCCGATCGCAAGATCTACAGCGGCAATCATCCCTGGCAACTGCCTGATCCCTACATCCCTGGCCATGAATACGTGGGGGCCGTAGTGGAAATGGGCGAGGGAACGGCGGAAAGCACCGGTCTGAGCCTTGGCGATCGCATCACGGCGGAAGTCATCATACCCTGCCGGACGTGCCCCGCTTCAGGCGGGGCGTGCTGGTTCTGCCAGCGAGGGCTGTATCATCTCTGTGATAGACCTGGAGTGTGCGTCGGTGCCTGGGCCGAGTTCTTGAGAATCCCGTGCGGCGCCATCGTGCACCGAGTGCCAGCGCATTTGCCAGCAGAAGAGGCCGCGCTCATCGAGCCCCTCTCCTGCTCCATCCACGGCGTCCAGTTGGCCGACATCGGCCTGGACGATGCCGTGGTCATCGCCGGACTGGGCGCTATCGGCATGGGTATGCTGCAGGTGGCCCGCCTCAAGACGCCCCGCCTGCTAATCGGCCTGGATCTCGATACTGGCTTGCTCAAGATCGCCCAGGAACTGGGTGCTGACCACGTCTTCAATCCAGCCCGAGACGACGTCGGGGCTGAGATTCGGGCCCTGACTGAAGGCCGCGGCTGCGACATCTACATCGAGGCCTCCGGCAGTCCCAGGTCCGTCCAGACGGGTCTGGATGCGCTCCGCAAAGCGGGGCGGTTGGTGATCTTCGGCGTGTATGGACAAGAGGCAACAGTGGACTTCAACCTGGTGAGCGAGTTCAAGGAGTTGGAGATCGTGGGCGGACACCTTAGCCCCCATACCTACCCGCTAGCCATTCGTTTCCTGGCCGAGGGACTGGTCAACGCCAAGGCGATGGTCACTCACGTGTACCCCTTGGCTGAGTTCGAGAAGGCCATTATCGTCAAGAACCAGCCAGGTGCCACTTGCATCAAGACCGTTCTGATCCCCTAGCTCCGTGCACAGCCCCGCGATAGGAGATTCCATGACAGCCGAGTTGGTCTTGACCATAGATGTCGGAACGGGCAGCTCGCGGGCCTGTGTCTTCTGCCTGCGGGAGAATCGGGTCTTGGCCACCGCTTCCCAAGACAATCGCGTGAGTCACCCGCTACCACATCGGGCAGAGTTCGATCCCGCTGGCTGGTGGCGGGGCATCGTCAAGGTGATGGCCGAGGCGGTGGACAAGGCCAGTCGGTCCGGCGGCGACTACCTGGGCATCACTGCGACTAGTCTGCGGCAGGGGTTCGTCCTGCTGGACGGAAACGGTGACGCCGCCGCTCCTGGCGTGCTGAACTACGATCGGCGCGGGGCCAACTACTGCCAGGTCATCGAGTCCTGCCTGGGCATTGAAGAACTGTATCGGCTCACCGGGCACTGGCATGCACCTGAACTCACCCTCCCCAAACTGCTGTGGTTCCGTGCTGAACGGCCGGATGTTTGGAAGCGAGTCGCCTCCTTTCTGTTCGTCCACGACTGGGTTCTCTTCGGACTGTGCGGGGAGAAGGGCACCAATTCCACGATGATCTGTGCCGGCCAGATGGGCAACGTGCAGGCCCGCACCTGGGCGAAGGAGTTGCTGCGGGAACTCAATCTGCGAACTGACATGCTGCCGCCAGCCTACGAGGCCGGCGCACAGTTGGGGGGGTTGAAAGATGATGTGGCCCGCGCTGTTGGCCTGCCGACAGGCATACCAGTGCACGTGGGCGGTGGTGACGCGCAGTTTGGGTGCTTGGGAGTGGGCGGAATGAAGTCCGGCCAAGTGGTCATCGTGGGCGGCTCCACGACGCCGATCATGATGACGGCTGATCGTCCACTGTTCGATCCCCTGCGCTATCCGTGGGTCAGCACGCACCTGCGGCCTGGACTGTGGGCAGCAGAGACCAACGCTGGACACACCGGCATGGTCTACAAGTGGTTCCGCGATACCTTCGGGCAGGCGCAAGTCGCCGAAGGCCGGAGGCGCGGACGTGGAGCCTACCAGATCCTGGACCAACTGGCGGCGAACGCCCCCATCGGGTCCGGCGGTCTGCTGGTGGTGGCGACCAATCCCCGCTGGGCGCAGGATACCTGGCAGCGCAAGGCGCCCTACGTGTTCTACAACTTCAACGTGAGTCACCAACTTGGCCAGGTGGCCCGTGCGATCCTGGAAAGCGTCTGCTACGGCGTGCGGGGCAATTTGGAGCAACTGGAGAGGGTGGCTGGCGAGCGCTTCCAGACTGTGCTATTCACCGGTGGCTCAGCCGGAGCTCCGCTGTGGGCGCAGATGATGGCCGATGTGCTGGGACGCCCGCTGTGCGTGCCTCAGGTGACCGAACCGGCCGCATCGGCCGGAGCGCAACTCGTCCTATGGGGACAGGGAAGCGAGGGCCTGCCCCGCTTGGGGCGGGGCAGGCCCCGTGTGGGACGGGGCGGGCTGCCTGGACCACCGGTCACTCTCTACGAGCCTGACCCCACGCTCACGGAGCAGTACGAGCCACACTATCAAACCTATCTAGACGTGTTCGAGAAGATGCAGGAACACTTTGCCACATAAACAGACTGAGATGTGTGGATGAAGCAAGCACTTGTTCTAGCCGAGTTCGATTTGGACGCCATCCCGGCCCTGGAAGGACTGGGCTACGCGGTTGAACTTGCCGGATGGGGACGGGCCCATCACGCGCTGACGGAAGATGAGTTGGTCGCGCTGATCCCTGACGTCTCTCTCCTGGTCGTCGAAGTGGAACGGGTGACAGAGAAAGCGATCGCGGCAGGAGAGCACTTGGAGACCATCGCTGCTTGCCGCAGCCTGCCGGTCAACGTGGATGTGGCCGCCGCGACGGCGGCGGGGATTGCGGTGCTTAGCACCCCGGCGCGCAATGCGGAGTCGGTAGCGGAGTTCACCCTGGGATTCATCCTGACCGTGGGCCGCAACATCTGCCGCGCCGACAGACATCTACGGGAACACGGGTGGTACGTAGGCGACGAGACACCCTACTTTCACTTTCGCGGGCCTGAATTGGCGGGCAAGACTCTGGGGCTGGTGGGATGTGGAGCCATCGGACAGGCACTGGCCCGTCGAGCTTGTGCCCTGGGCATGAACGTGCTGGGAAACGATCCCTACATGTGCCAAGATGATCTCGGCAGCATGGTGCACCTGGCCCCACGGGACGAGATACTAGCTAGGGCCGATTTCCTCTCGCTTCACATCCCCCTGAGTGAGGAGACGCGGGGCATGATCGGAGCGGCTGAGCTAGCGCGGATGAAGCCGACCGCCTATCTGGTCAACACTGCACGTGCTGCCGTAGTCGACGAGGAAGCGCTGTACAAAGCGCTCCTGGAGCGTCGAATTGCGGGCGCGGCGTTGGACGTCTTCTGGCAGGAACCCTTGCCACCAGACAGCCCCTGGTTGGAGTTGGACAACGTGCTCCTCACACCGCACCTGGCCGGCGCGGCCGACGATGTCAGAAAACACCATTCGGCGATGGTGGTCGAAGACGTGAGAACGCTCTTGAGCGGGGAATCCCCCGAACGGTTGGTCAACCCTGAGGTGTTTCAAGTATCCCCATCGAGGCGTCTACCAGCTAGCCTACGAACATGATCGCTTCGCGCCCCCGAAGACCACGCCGCACCCCCTCACGCTTCTGCCTAGCCTGTCTCTTGACGCCCTCATGATTGCATCCGAGGCCAAGATGGGGTACAATGGGAACATGATTCCCCGTCTGAAGACGAACCGCTGATTGAGGGTACGGTTCGACGACATGGCATCCGTCCTGCAAGATGCGGGATTCGAAATGCGCCAATCCAGGCGTGGTACCAGTCACTACGTGTTCTACCACGATGCTCTGGACAGGGTGGTTGTGTTAGTGACCCATGGCCAGAATGACATCTTGCCTCGTTACCAGGTGCGCAAGGCATTGACTGCACTGGATATTCTGGGATACGGCTGGGAGGAGTGATGGAAGATGAAGCATAAAGGCTTGGCTACTATCTGCAATTGGAGTATCCAACTACCATCCGCAAGATGCCGGATGGGATGTATTGCGCCGAGATACCGTTGCTAAAGGGTTGCGCTGCCTACGGTAAGACTGCCGACGAAGCGCTCTATGAACTGGAAGGAGTCAAAGAAACCGTTCTGGAGATACTCCTGGAAAAGGGAAAGCCGATTCCTGAGCCGACCGTACGCCTGGAAATCCCCGTCGGCGTGTTTGAGCAACTGGCGAGAAAAGAAGAACTGGCAGCCTACATTCAATACGTTTGAACTATCGGCTGCTGAAACGAGGGGCCGAACGTCCTCAGTCGAAACGGAAGTGCCATACACCGACCAGGACAACAGGCGTAAGGATGTTCTGAAGGATGAATGATTGGATTGAGCACCTGGTCACCTGACCAGGGAAAAGACTACCCACCTGACCAGGCTCAGGACTCCCCGGTTGACCGATGCGCCGGGGAGTTTTGTATGCATACGCTCAGGCAAGTTAACAGCATTAGGGCTATTCAGTTTTCGGAGATTTTGGGGGGATTGTGGTATAACTTCACCTG
>CBDURC010000074.1:0-13017 GCA_965369635.1 uncultured Anaerolineales bacterium
CGCCTGTTTGGCTGTCTTCGACAGCGCGGCAACCAGCATGCCCATAGCGGTTGCGACCAGGGCCAGTACGAGAGTGAGCAGCACCAGGGCCACGGGCGACTTGCCCAGTGGCATGTCGAAGAAGACGTTTGCCACGCCGAATAGCACGACCACTTGCAGACAGACCAGCATCATGTAGGCCAGCATCTTCCCGGCGATGATGGCCCCGCGTGGGATAGGCGCTGCCAGCAAGCGACGGAGCGTGCCCGCTTCGCGCTCGTTCAGGAGGGAAGCCCCGGACATCCCCACGGTGAAAAAGGCAAACATCACGGTGAAGCCAGGGAACATCAGGGCGAAGAAGAGAGTGATCCCACCTTCGATTTGTGCCCCTTCCAGGTCTTCGCTGGTAACAACGATAGCGGGGTTCCGGCGCATCTCGTTCAACCGGGTCATGATGACGCCCAGGTTCTGCGCCTCAACGGCGCGCCGGACCTCGGCACTGGCCTCAGCGAGCACACCGGATTCATCCAAGATGGTGCGGATGCCGTACTGAACCTCGCCCCAGATCGTCACCTCGGCGACCACCTGATTCATGATCCCAGTGACGATGCTGGCACTCTCTGGCTGGGCCGGGTCTACGATGACCTCGATGGACGTAGGTGTGTAGGCATTGATCTGCTGGGTGAAGTCGGCAGGGATGACGATGGCTGCCGCGGCCTCGCCTTCTGCCACCCGCTGCTCGGCCTCTGCGACCGTGTCAAAGGTCTCAATTTCCAGTTCGTCAATGCCCCCAAGCGCCTTGGCAACCTCCTCTCCAAAGATGCCGGCATCTTCGTTCACCAGGCAGATGTTCAGCAAGATGGTCGGGTCATTCCCATCGCCGGCCATTTGCAGATTGATGCTCCCGTAAAGTGAGCCGAAGAGGAGCGGCAGCAAGAAGAGCACCGCCAGCGAGCCGCGATCCTTGGCTATCAGTTGGATTTCCTTCCAGGCGACGGACAAGATATGGGAAATTGCATTCATGATTGCTCTCCTGATTAATTGAAATCAAACCGCCACAGCCCGATGACAAAGAAGATCGCGGTGAAGGCCAGCAATACGGCTATCTCCGTGGTCACATCGGCCAGCCCCAACCCGCGGACCAATAGATCGTTGAAAGCGCGGTTAGCCCAATAGTGCGGCACGATCTTGGGCAGCGGGCCGAGGAAGTTTTCCAGGACAAACAGCGGTATGAAGCACCCACCGAGGATGGCCATGACCCACAGAAGAAGACTGCTCAATCCAGCGATCTGGTTTTCGGTGCGGGCGATGGCAGCGATGAGAATGCCGAAGCCGCTGGAACAGAGCGCGACCAGCACGGCGATGAGCACCACGGCCAGCGGCGCGTCGTTCAGCGTCATTGGGGTCAGTCCCAACAGGCGCATCCCGATGATGCCGAAGGCGAAGATAACGACGGTTTGGATCAGTCCCGTAATGAAGTTGGGAATCATCTTGCCCGCCAGGAGGGATGCTTTGCTCATCGGGGCGGCCAACAGGCGGCGGAACGAGCCGGTCTTCTTCTCATCGTAGACTGAGCGCGCCGTTGTCTGAGCTGTCAAGAAGACAAACAGAACGGTGAAGCCGGGCACGGCCAGTTGGATAGCGTCCGGCATTTCCTCCCGCTCCCCCTCCTGTCCTGGAACAGTCTGCACCAACTCCACCAGCGGCTGTGTTCGAGAGCGCTCGAACTGGCTGCGGGCCTGCGCCATCGTCCGTTCCACCGTGAAGACCTGGAATTGCTGAGGCGCGTTCGCCTGCATCTCGCCCATCTGCTGCAGACTGGCGAGGATCTGGCCCTCCAGCGACATGTCCTGGGCCACCCCTTCGACGACCAGCCGGACGGCTTCGGTTTTTTCGGCGCCCGCGTCGGGGTGGTTGACGAGATGCAGCGTCACGGGGCGGTTGCCGGCGATGTCGGCTGTGAAGTCTGCCGGAACGGTCAGCACGCGGGCGAGTTTGCTTTCTTCCAGAAGGGCTTGCGCCTCCTCCTGGGCGCAGCTCTCAACGCGCACGCCACCGGCCGCGTCGATGCCATCAAGCAGCGTCTGCGCAGCAACGCCTGCGTCGAGGTCAACCACCGCAAGCGGGATGCGGACATCTTCTCCCTCCCCACTGCTACCTATCGCTGCCAGTGCGCCACTGAACACGACGATGAACAGCAGGGGCAGTAGGAAGAGTTGGATCACTGCGCCACGATCTTTGAAGAAGATCTGTAGGTCTTTAAGCGCTATGTTTAGTGCATTCATCGTGTTCACTCCCTCAGTTTCTTCCCCGTCAGGTGCAAGAAGACGCTCTCGAGGTTAGGCTCCAGGATTTCCAGCGAGGTGAGGGTGATGTTGTGATCGCTGAGGTAGCCGATCACGTTGACCACGGCCTGCTGGCTGTGCTCGGCCACGATCTTGACGACGGTGCTGGTGGATATCGGTTCGCTTTCCTTTGCCTCAGGGGACTCTCCCTCGGCAGGGGGCGGGGCAACAGGCTGCAGTGCGAGCAGCGCCTCCTTGACCGCCGGGAGCGCTGAGAGCTGTGCCAGGAGCGCGTCGTCCACCCACGGCAGGCCCACGTGAATCACGCCGCCGCCCAGCATGGCGATCAGGTCCTTGACCGTGTCCAGGGCGATGATCTTTCCCTCGTCCATGATGGCCACCCGGTTGCACAGCAACTCTACCTCTTCCATGTAATGGCTGGTGTAGACGATGCTCATGCCTCGCTCGCGGTTGAGCCGCATCACGCTCTCAAAGATGTGATTGCGGCTCTGGGGGTCCACGCCAACGGTCGGCTCGTCGAGGAACAGCAGTTTGGGTTGATGGACCAGACCGGCGGCGATGTTGATTCTGCGCTTCATCCCGCCCGAGTACTTCTCTATCGTCTGGTCGGCGCGGTCAGTCAGAGCGACGATGCGCAGCACGTCCTCCACCCGCTCTTTGAGGTCCTTGCCACGCAAGCCATAGATGCGGCCGAAGAAGTTCAGGTTGGCCCGGGCGCTGAGCGTGGGGTAGAGGGCCAGGTCCTGGGGCACCAGCCCGTTGAACTTCTTGACCTGGTCCATCTGGGTGGTGATGTCGTAGCCGCCGATGCGCGCCGTGCCCGAAGTGGGCGGAACGACGCCGGTCAGCATGGAGATGGTCTGCGTCTTGCCGGCGCCGTTGGGGCCCAGCAGGCCAAAGACCTCGCCTTCTTCGACGGCGAAGCTGACCCCTTTGACCGCTGCAAAGTCTCCATACTTTTTCACAAGAGTGTCTACTTCTAGGATGTTAGGCATCGGGTGTTCTCCTTTCCCGAGATTATGAGATGCGCTCCAAGGCCCCTCCCCGGGCCGGTTTCGCGGCTTACCGGCGGCCGTTTCCGCATCTCTGGGGTCAGTATGGCATGGTCAGAGAGGAAAGTCATGTGCCAGAGGTCACGTCTGGGGGTCACATTGGGGGATGTGACGGTCATAGTGGAGAGTGTGACCTGGGGGAATAACACGTAGAACGACTCCAGAAAAGGCCAAAGGCCATCAGCGGATTGAGCGGATGAAGCGGATGAGAATGAAACAGAATCGGCTCAATCCGCTCAATCCGCTGACAATCTTGGGTTTTTTCAGAGGAGTCGTAGAACGTAGAACGTGAAGGACTTACGTTTTGGACTTGACGTTCTAGATCAGGCCTAGTTCTTTGGCTTTGAGGGCCGCTTGCGTCCTGTCGCGTACGCCCAGTTTGCCGAGGATGTTGGTGAGATGGTTCTTGACCGTTCCCTCGGCGATGAAAAGCGCGGCGCCGATCTCTTTGTTGGTTGCGCCGGTGGCCACCAGGCGCAGGACTTGCAGCTCGCGGTCGGAGAGGGCTTCGATGAGCGGCTGCGTACGCTGCGGTGACTGATCGGCCAGGCGGGCGAATTCGGCGACGACCTTGGCGGCGATGGAGGGCTGCAGGAAGGATGCGCCGCGCGCCGCCGCCCGAATGGCCTCGAATAGCTTTTCCGACGAGGCGTCCTTCAACAGATAGCCGACCGCACCGGCGCGCAAGGCGTCAAAGACGTACTCATCGTCATCGAACGTGGTCAGCGCGATCACGCGGCAGTCCGGCTGCGCTACGTGCAGCCGGCGGGTGGCCGCCACTCCGTCGAGCACCGGCATACGCAGATCCATTAGCACTACGGACGGACGGAGCTTTGCTGCCCGACGCAGCGCTTCCTCGCCGTCCGCCGCCTCGCCCACCACGTCGAAGTCCGGCTGCGCCGAGAGCAACGTGCGCAGCCCTTCGCGGAACAGGGCCTGATCATCTACCAGCAGTATCCGAATGAGTGTCATCCCCATCCCCTTGTCTCCTTGTCGCCTGGTCGCCTGGTCTCAGAGGGCACCTCAACTTCCAGCGTAAACCCCTGCCTGGGCGCAGTGCGGATGCGAACTTGCCCGCCCAGGAGTTGCACCCGTTCGCGCAGGCCCAGCAACCCGAACCCGCCCTCGGTCTTACTGCTGCCCACGCCGTTATCCTGCACCACCAGCCGCACTGTGGCCCCGTCGCCGTAATCCAGCAGGACATCGGCGCGAGAGGCGTGGGCGTGCTTGCGCACGTTGGTCAACCCCTCCTGCGCGGCGCGATACAGGGTGAGTTCGACCGGCTGCGGAAGCCGGCGCGGGGCGCCGGTCACGGTCAGCGCCGTGAGTATGCCGGCGGCGCGGCATTCATCCACCGACGCCGCCACAGCTTCGGTCAGTGGACGGTCTTCCATTGGCGAGGCGCGCAGGGCAGCCACCGAGCGGCGCACGTCAGCCAGCGCATCCTGCGTCAGCGATTGGGCCTTGCCCAGTCCATCCAGGGCGCGGGCGCGGTCGCTCTCCAGCACGGCCAGCGCCGCCTGAATCTGCATATTGATGGCCGTGAGATAATGGCCCAGGCCGTCGTGGATCTCGCGGGCCAAGCGGTTGCGCTCCTGGGCCGTGGCCAATTCTTCAACCTTTACAGCGTATTGGCGCAGCCTGAGGTTGGCTTCGCCCAACTCCCCGGCCAACCGCTCCACCTCGGCGCGGGCTTCCTGCTCGTTCACTGCCACCTGGGTGAAGACGACCACGAAGACGAGGGCGGCCAGATAGCCCATGAAACCCTGCGCAGCGTTGGCCCAATTCGCTTCCAATCCGATGGGCAGCACCAGCACTGCCAGGATCAGAGCACAGACGACCATCACCCACCAGCGTGATAGGCCTATCACACTCTGGGCAGCCAGGGGGAACAGGATCAGCGCCATGGGGCCAAAGCCACCACTCAGGTAGACCATGGCAGCCCCCAAGAGAATCTGAAAGGCGAAGTAGAGGGCCTTGACAGCAGGCGAAGCAGCCTGCTCGCACAAGGCCCAGCCATAGGTGCCCACGATGGAATACAACGCCCCCAGTCCAATCAGCAAGAGTGTTTTGGGCCAGGTGAACAGATGTGGTGTAGCAATAAGCGTGGAGGCGCAGCCAACGACGACGACGAAAAAGAAGGCCAAGTTAGCCGCGCGCTCGGTGCGGATGTCTAGATCGGACTTGGTGCTCATTCCATGAATCCCCTGAAAAAGGTCATTCAGCCACGGAGACACAGAGTACACAGAGGAAAAATCAAGATGCGCTCAGAATTGTTCAGCAGCAAACGCAGAGAACATTGATTCCTTGAGAGATACCTTAGGAATCCCCGTGCCCTCTGTGCCTCAGTGGCGAGACTGGCAGTTCTTTCAGTGCAGTCATTTTGCGTTTCACGCTTCCCGCAGCCCTGCCAGCCGGGGCGGAGCTGAGTGTCAGTTTGCGGCGAGTAGTTACTCCGCGGCGAACACCGACGAGATCTGTTCCAGTGCCCAGTCAACGATGTCCTGGGTGATGATCAGCGGCGGCGCAAAGCGGATGATGTGTTCGTGGGTCTCCTTACACAGCAACCCCTTTTCCATCAGCTTTCTGCAATACTGGCGAGCTCCGCTGGCCTCAGGGAAAAACTCCACTCCGATCATCAACCCCTTGCCCCGAATTTCTTTGATCAGCGGATTCTTGATTTGTCGCAACCCTTGCAGGAAGTAATCCCCCATCCTGGCCGCATTTTCGATCATTCCCTCCTCGATCAGTACCTTCAATGCCATCCGGGCCACGGCGCAGGCCAGGGGGTTGCCGCCGAAGGTGCTGCCATGCTCTCCCGGCTGCAGAACGCTCATGACTTCGGTGTTGGAAAGGACCGCCGATACGGGATAGAAACCGCCAGAGAGCGCCTTGCCGATAAGGGTCAAATCGGACTCGATGCCATCGTGTTCCTCGGCCAGAAGCTTTCCGGTACGGCCCAGGCCGGTCTGGATCTCATCCAGGACCAGCACCACATTATGCTTTTCGCAGATGGCCTTGGCCTCTTTGAGATAGCCTGCCGGCGGTATTATCACGCCAGCCTCGCCCTGGATCGGTTCGACCATGAATCCAACCGTATGGGGTGTGATGGCCTCTTCCAGGGCTTTGGCATCGCCAAAAGGAATGATCTTGAACCCCGGTGCAAAGGGCCCGAATCCGGCGCGGGAGGTTTCGTCGCTGCTAAACCCCACGATGGTAATGGTGCGGCCGTGGAAGTTGTTCCGGCAAACGATGATCTCCGCCTGATCTTCCGGCACGGTTTTGATCTTGTACCCCCATTTGCGAACGATCTTGATGGCGGTCTCCACTGCCTCCGCTCCGCTGTTCATAGGCAGAACCTTATGAGAATTGGTCAGTTCACACACTTCCCGGTAGAAGAGCCCCAGTTGATCGTTGCGGAAAGCACGCGAGGTCAAGGTCAGCTTTTGGGCTTGCTCAATCATCGTCTGCATGATTTTCGGATGGCAGTGCCCTTGGTTGACCGCAGAATAGGCCGAAAGACAATCGAGATACTTCTGGCCATCCACATCCCACACCCAGACGCCCTCGCCGCGGGTCAGGACGACATCCAGTGGTTTGTAGTTGTGCGCGCCGAATAGCTCTTCCAATTGGATATACTGCTGTTGGTTCATCAGACCCCCTTATTGTGATGTAACCTCTTCCCCCTCGCGAACCAGGAGTGCCAGATGCCACAATTCTACCACATCCTATCCATTTCTGCAATGTTGCTATGGTCATGCCTCGTTATGTCTTCAGTTCATCTTGACCAGGCCGGGTCTTGGCCGCCTTGTTGCCATCACGGAAAAACGTGGTATAATGTCCGGCATGGACAAGGGGGGATCAGGCATCGTGGAAGCGCAACGTCTATCATCCGTCAAACTGTCCCAGCCGCGCCAGACAGCACAGGTCTGGTTGGCCGATGGCCGGGTCTACGAGGCGCCGGTGGGCACGCCGCTGGAGACGTTCATCCGCGCTGCGGAGCCGGATCCGCCTGTTCCCATTGTCGCCGCCATCGTGGACGGCCAACTGCGCGAACTAACCTACCACGTCGAATCGGACGTGGAGGTCACGCCACTATCCACTGCCACCAGCGATGGCATGCGCATCTACCGCCGTTCTCTCTCGTTCCTGCTGATCGTGGCCGCCCATGAACTCTTCCCCAAGGCACGGGTGATCGTGGACCATTCCGTGCCCTTCGGCGGCTATCACTGCCGCCTGGAAGGACGAAAATCGCTGACCCAGGAGGAGCTGACCCAGCTTGAGGAACGCATGCGGGAAATCGTCGCTGAAGACGCTGCCATTCGCAAGGAACGCATCCCTCTGCACGAGGCCATCGCCCTCTTCCGTGAGCGAGGCGATGACGACAAGATTCGGCTGCTATCCTATCGAAAGAAAGGGTATTTGACGACCTACAAGCTCCGTGGGATCCGGGACTACTTCCACGGTTACATGCTGCCTTCGACCGGCTACCTGCGCTGGTTTGATCTTCGTGACTATCCGCCCGGCTTCATCCTTCAGTACCCGCGCCAGAGCGAGCCGTTGCGCTTGCAGCCGTTCCGCGAGTATCCTAAGCTGGGCGCTGTTTTTCACGAGTACGGTGAATGGATGCGGGTCATCGGTGTGCCAGACGTGGGAGCTTTGAACCAGACCATCGAAGACGGGCGCATTGGTGAGGTCGCCTTGGTGGCCGAGGCGCTGCACGAGCAGCGCATCGCCCGCATCGCCTACGACATCGCCCGATGGCGGGGAGAGAAGCGTCTGGTGCTCATCGCTGGCCCTTCGTCGTCCGGCAAGACCACCTTTACCAAACGACTGGCAGTACAACTTGTGGCTAACGGCGTGCATCCTGTGGCCTTGGGCTTGGATGATTACTTCGTGGACCGAGAGCACACGCCGCGGGACGAAAACGGTGACTACGACTTCGAGGCACTGAAGACGCTAGACCTGGCGCTGTTCAACGAGCAACTGTTACAGCTAATGGATGGTCAGGAAGTCATTTTGCCACACTACAACTTCCGCTCGGGTAAGAGGGAGCAGGGGGAGACGCTCCGCCTGATGGCGGACCACGTGATCTTGATTGAAGGCATTCATGGCCTGAATCCCGCCCTGGTGCCCCAGGTGCCCACGGACCGCATCTATCGCATTTACGTCTCGGCCGTGACGCAGCTCAACATTGATCGGCACAACAGGGTGCCCACCACCGACACCCGCCTGATACGCCGCATCGTGCGCGACGCGACGTTCCGAGGCTATTCGGCGCAGCAGACCATCGACCGCTGGGCCAGTGTGCGCCGCGGAGAGAAGCGGAACATCTTCCCCTATCAAGAACACGCCGACGTGATGGTCAACACGGCGTTGGTGTACGAACTGGCTGTGCTCAAGCCTTTCGTCGAGCCCTTGCTGTTGCAGATCGAACGGGGCACGCCCGGATACGTCGAGGCGAAGCGGCTGCTCGCTTTCCTGAAATGGTTCCTCCCCTGCAAGCCAGACCTCGTTCCCGACAACTCCATCCTGCGGGAGTTCATCGGCGGGTCCATTCTGCAGGACTTTCGCCCCTGGCAATGGCATAACCAGTAGGCGACGGCAATGGAATCTGCAGCATCACATCAGTGAAATCCGTATCATCTGTGGCTGGTTGTGAACGTAGCACCGGCCTCGCCTGCTTGTGCCCCGGCGAATGGCAAGGGCAAGATGGCAAAAGCCCTGCTTCCCTATTGGGGAGGCAGGGCTCTCAACTGTGGGCACATAGGCAAAACTACCGCCGCTTGCGGCGGCGCTTCTCATCCCTATCCTTCAAGAAGATGGACAGCACGATGCTGACCGCACTAACCACCAGCGCGCCGAGCACGGCATCGGGCCAGAAACCTCTGACCCAAAACGCGATGTTGAACTGCTCTGCGAGCCAGGAGGTGAGCAGTAGCATCAGGGCGTTGATGACGATGGTGAACAGTCCCAGAGTGAGGATCTGCAATGGGCAGGTGAGTAGCTTGAGGATGGGCCTGATCAGCGCATTGACCAAGCCGAAGATGAGGGCCACGATGAGCAGCGCGGGCCAGCCCTCGTAGCCGATGCCCGAAACCAGTTCTGCTGCGGCCCACAACGCCGCGGCGTTGATCAGCCAGCGAATGATGAGACGGGTCATACCCAAACCTCCTTGTTGATTTCAGTTGATCCCAGTGTGGAAACCCACGGCGAGCTTCCGAAGCCAAAATGAGCCATCTGATTGTACACGCTCTGTCCCTGATGTGCAAGTACAAGCATCACCATCTACTACGAAGAAAGAGGCAGAAAGTCGCGTCGTGGAGCGCAGCCGCTGATGTGAGCGCTCACTCTCAGGTGCAACGAACTTCGGTTGTGGAATCGGAACTACTCAGGCTGCCACGGAATTGGATGTTTTAGGCTCTTAGCCCTCGTCCGCGAGGGCGTCTCTGGCGAGAGTGTCTCGTTTTGAGCAGCTATTTGCCGCACAAGCCGCCCCCGGGACGGCGGCTGGGAGCATAGGGTGAGTAGTAACGTGGAATCAAGCTATTCTGAAGCGCGATTCGGTCAAGCAAACGGTCTAAGTATGGAGCGGATCAAGTGCGTTGCACTCTGTAGCTGAGCGATCACTTCTGGGGATGCCTTCTTCCCTTTTTGTCGAACTTGTAGTACAATGCTGGAAGAAAGGATAACTTACCCCATGCGGCTCAAGCTGGCACTCTTCGATCTGGATGGCACGCTCAAGCAGGTACGTGACCCCTACATCTACCTGCACCGGCAATTGGGAACCTGGGAGCAGTCGCAGGAGTTCTTCCAACTGGGCATGGAAGGCAAGATCCCCTACGCCGAGTGGCTGCGGCGAGATACCGAACTGTGGGCCGGCCAACCTGTGGAGCGTATCATCACCTTGTTTCGAGCCAATCCCTACGTGCCAGGCGCTCACGCGGTATTGCGCGCATTGAAGCAAGCAGGAGTGACCGTGGCGCTGATCAGCTCGGGGCTCACCCTGCACGCCGAGTTGGTGCGGGCCGAGTTCGGCCTGGATTACGCCTTCGCCAACGAGGCGATGGTGGCCGACGGGCGCCTGACGGGCGAAGCGGTGGAACGGGTGCCGGAGGGGGGGAAAGGGGCCATTGCCGATCAACTGATGGTCGAACTAGGGGTGAGCTCCGATACTCTGCTGGCCATCGGTGACAGCACCTCGGACATCGCCCTCTTCGAGCGAGCGGGGGTCAGCGTGGCCGTGAATCCTTCGTCCGATGAGGTGCGTGCGGCGGCCGACATCGTCCTGGAGGAACCAGATCTGCGGCCTCTGCTGCCGCGGCTGGTGGAATGGTGCCAGGAGTTGAGCGAGAGGTGACCCGTGCTTGCTGAGCTTCACATCCAGAACTTCGCCATCATAGAGGACTTGCATCTGGTCCTTGGCCCTGGCCTCAACGTGCTCACGGGCGAGACCGGCGCGGGCAAGTCTATTATCATCGAAAGCGTGAGCCTGCTGCTGGGCGAGCGGGCCGATCAAGAGGTAATCCGCGCTGACGCCAAGCGGGCGCAAGTCGAGGGTGTCTTCATCCCCGAGCCCCATGTGACAGAGGCCCTGGCTCCTCTGCTCACCGAGCATGGCTTAGAGGGCGACAACGATGTGCTGATTCTGGCCCGCGAGGTGCGCCGCGGCGGCCGCAGCGTCAGCCGCGTCAATGGGCGGGCGGTATCCTCGCAGTTGCTGCGAGAGATCAGCGAACGGCTGGTGGACATCCACGGTCAGGGGCGACATCTGTCGCTGCTGCGCGTGCGGGAGCACGTCAGTCTCCTCGACCGCTACGCCGGACTGGAAGGACTGCAGTCTGAATTCGGCGAGCAGGTGCGGACCCTGCGCCGTGTGCGACAGGAATTGGCGACGCTTCGCCAGGATGAGCGAGAACTGGCCCGCCGTGTGGACTTGCTCACGTTTCAGGTGAACGAGATCAATGCCGCTCAGCTTGGGGAGGCGGAGGAAGGCGAGCTGAAGGCCGAACGCAACCGCTTGGCCAACGCCGAGCAGTTGACGCTCCTGGCCGATGAGGTGTGTCGGGCGCTAGAAGAGGGAGGCACGGAGCGGCCGGCAGCCCTTGACCTGTTGGGACAGGCAGTCCAGCAGTTGGACAAACTGGAGCGCATTGATCCCACCCTGCAACCGCTCCGTCAGGAGACGGAAGGCATCGCTGAGGCTTTGCAGGATCTGGCGCGATCATTGCGGACCTACCGCGAAGGAATCGAATACTCCCCGCGGAGGCTGGGTCAAGTGGAGGAACGGCTGGGGCTGATTTACAGCCTCAAGCGCAAGTATGGCGATTCCATTGGCGAGATCTTGGCTTTCGGTGCTGCGGCGCAGCACGAGCTGGACAGCATCATTCACGCCGAGGAGCGCATCGAGGAACTGGAAGCAGAAGAGGAACGGCTACTGCGCTCCTTCGGTGAGCTGGGCACGGAGATCTCGTCGAGACGGCAGGAAGCGGCCGAGCGGCTGGCTGCGGCGGTGGAGACGGAACTGGCGGAACTGCGCATGGCCCGGGCGCGTTTCGGCGTGGCCATCACGCAGGTGGATGATCCGGCAGGCGCCTACGTGGACGGTCGCCGGCTGGCCTTCGACGCCACTGGGCTGGATCGTGTGGAGTTTCTGGTCTCTGCCAATCCCGGAGAGCCGCTGCGGCCTCTGGTCAAGGTCGCTTCAGGGGGCGAGACTTCTCGACTGATGTTGGCTCTCAAGGCCGTCCTCAGCCATGCGGACGCCACGCCAACGCTGATCTTCGACGAGATTGATGCCGGCATCGGCGGTCGTGTGGGAGCCACAGTGGGCAAGAAGCTGTGGCGGCTGACCGCTCCGCCCACGGATGCACCCTCTCCCTCACCCAGCCACCAAGTGCTCTGCGTGACCCACTTGCCGCAGCTTGCTGCCTACGGCGATACGCACATTGAGGTGAACAAGCGCATCGTAGGCAAGCGCACCATCACCACAGCAGAACTGATCGAGGGGAAGTCTCGCCTGCGAGAGCTGGCACAGATGCTGGGGGCCGAGACCAAAGCCGGTCGCCAGAGCGTGCAGGAAATGCTGGCCGAAGTGGCCGAAACGAAACAGTCAACGGAATAGCGGAAAGAGCGGAAGGGATAGGAAGGAGACAGTCTATGCAGCCGCGTGGCAGGCGGCGATGGGATGCGATTCCTGACCGCAAGCTGTCGGAGTATGACGAGCTTACTCAGGCAATCATAGGAGCAGCGATCAGAGTGCACAAGGCCTTGGGGCCAGGATTGCCAGAGCAGATCTCCAGAAGGCGTTGGCAGTGGGATTCGCTGGTGCCGGCTTGCAGTTCGAACGCGAGAAGCGCGTTGACGTGCACTACAACGACGTACTGGTTGGCGAGTTCTACCTGGACTACCTGGTCGAAGATGCCGTTGTCGTGGAACTGAAGGCATTGGAGCAAGTGTCACAGGTGCATCTGCAGCAGGTAATCACCTACATCACTATTCTCGGTCGGGAGCTGGGTTTGCTGCTCAACTTCGGCAGTGGCATACTCCAACCCAAGCGTGTGATCCCGCCCAAGGCGGTGCAGGCAAGCCAGCCGTATCAGCAACGCGTTCAAGCCTGGAAACCGGTGTGGACTCGGCAATCACGCTGGGTCAGGGAGTAACCATTCCGTTCCTTCCGC